>NZ_CP139286.1:3381345-3688740 GCF_034067285.1 Acinetobacter pittii | reverse complement strand
GTGTATCCCCTATTTCTGCGTTTTTAAATTCAAATAATCTAAAGATTAACCCTTCCTGATGAGAAGGGGTCGCCATTCTAACCAAGTTATCCACATCTGTCATGACGATTTCGTTTGATTTTGTCTAAAAAGAAATCTCTTGTGAATAAATTTAAATTCAAATCGGCTTGTGTATAACTTTTTGCACAACCTGTGGATAAATTAACACATAAACTTATCCACAATCCATAAATATAATAAAAACAGAGTTATCAACAACCCAAATACATGTTTTTTAACTTTAAAAGTGCGAAATCCACAGAAAAAGTCACCTCTAATAAGAATAAATTTAAATTTCTAAATTTGAATTTATTTAATAGGAGGATGATCTTTTGTGGATAACTGCAAAATATGAATTTAAATTCAAATGCTGTAAATCAAAACCAAGATGATATCTTGTTTTGTTGATAAATATGTATATAAGGTGTGTATATATTAAAAGTTCTAATAAAAATAGACAATTACTTTGTGTATAACTTTTAAAGCTATATATTGCCCTAAATTATGGAAAGAATAAAAAGAAGTAAAAAGATTAAAAATTTGGGTTAAATACAAAACTTTCTTAGTTTTTCATTGACA
The DNA here is from genome assembly GCF_034067285.1 of Acinetobacter pittii. NCBI lineage: Bacteria > Pseudomonadati > Pseudomonadota > Gammaproteobacteria > Moraxellales > Moraxellaceae > Acinetobacter > Acinetobacter pittii. The sequence goes on along the minus strand of NZ_CP139286.1, from coordinate 3,688,122 downwards.
GCGTAAACATTGCACAATAAAATCGCGGACCTTTATAGAAAGATCATTTTTGGGAGTTTCAATATGAAACGTACTTTCCAACCATCTGAATTAAAGCGTAAACGCGTTCATGGTTTCCGTGCTCGTATGGCAACTAAAGCTGGTCGTCAAGTATTAGCTCGTCGTCGTGCAAAAGGTCGTCATAGCTTAACTGTTTAATACTGTTACGCTGACCAGACTTGGGTGTGATGACACTTTACAGTTTTAGCACAGACGTGCGAATACGCTGTGCTGCAGATTATAAAAGTGTATTTGATGGTGCGCTTTTTAAAGTGCATCAACCCCATTTTTTATTTCTTGCAAAATTAACCGAACAGCCTAAAAGCCGTTTGGGTATTGTTGTTGCTAAGAAAAAAGTGCGCCGAGCGCATGAAAGAAATCGAATAAAACGTCTTGCTCGTGAGAGCTTTCGTCTACATCAGCCGAATTTTGGATCAGACATAGATGTTGTAGTGATGCCGAAAGTTGGTATAGAAACGATTACGAATGCTGAGCTATATCAACAATTAGATTTTGCTTGGCAAAAATTACAGCGCTTAGCAAAAAAACATTCTAAAGTTGGCACAACCTCGCAGAATTAAGAGATAGCCAATGGTCCGTTTTCTACGTTGGTTGATTCGACTGTATCAAATTGCGATTAGTCCGCTTCTTGGACCCCGTTGTCGTTATATCCCGACTTGTTCCCAATATGCGATAGAAGCATTGCACACTCATGGTGCGATAAAAGGCGTTTGGTTATCTTCTAAACGGATTTGTCGTTGTCATCCGTGGGGAGGATCTGGATATGATCCGGTACCGCCAAAAGCAATTCGTTTTATTTCGTTTCATCAAATAGATTCTCAAACGCATCATGTTGCTGTACCCTTTCGTGATCGTTTACTGAAGCAAAATCTCTCTAACCATTTGGGGTAATAGATATGCAACAATGGGCCAGGTTTGCAATTCTCGGGGCCATGTTTGTCACCGCATATTTGCTCATTTTGGCTTGGCAAAAAGATTATGGAAATGCTGCAACTGCACCGCAACAACAAGCGGCGGCTGTAAGCTCGCATGAAGTATCTGCTGATTTGCCAAATGCTAAAAATGCAACAGTGGCTTCCGATGTGCCACAAGCAAATATTGCGCAGTCACAAACCACAGATGCAACTGCACCTGTGAATCAACAGCTTATTTCAGTACAAACTGACCTTTACCATATTTGGATCAATCCAAAGGGTGGTGATATTGTTCGTATTGAATTACTCTCACACGACAAAAGCAAAGACAGCGATCAACCTTTTGTTATGCTTGAAAATGATGCCAAGCGTACATATGTTGCTCAATCTGGCTTAATTGGTTTGAATGGACCAGATAGTAGTCGTGGTGGTCGTCCATTATATGCTGTTGAAAAGACATCATATACTTTGGCTGATGCTAAGGGTGTACAGGACCAAAAGGGTCAATCTGAAAAAGTTTTAAACGTTCCAATGGTATTTAAAACACCTGAAGGCGTTGAAATTATTAAGACTTTTACCTTTACTCAAGGTCAATATCCAATTGTTGTAAAACATCAAGTCATTAACCGTAGCCAACAAAGCTGGCAAGGTCAGATGTTTGGACAATTAAAGCGCGATAATTCTGAAGATCCTGGTAAGTCTTCTCAAGGTATTTTCACTCTAGGAACTTTCTTAGGGGGAGCTTGGGGAACACCTGATGCACATTACAATAAGCTTAAATTTGCTAATTTCTCAGAAGAAAAAGTAAATACTGAAGCGAAGGGTGGATGGGTAGCAATTGTTCAGCATTACTTTGTAAGTGCTTGGATTCCTGGAAATCTTAAGTTGACTCAAGCCAATGGTCAGCCTTATGTAGCTAAGCTTGAATCTCGTCAATCTGCTGATCACATGAATATCATTGGTTTTACCTCACCAGTGATTAATGTTCCGGCAGGCACTTCAATGGAAGTGGATGCAAAACTTTATTCAGGTCCAAAAGTACAATCAGAATTAAAAGATTTAGCTGTAGGTTTAAATCAGACTGTTGATTATGGTTGGTTATGGCCAATTGCTAAACTCTTGTTCTTAGGTCTGCAATTCTTCCATAGCATTGTGGGTAACTGGGGATGGTCAATCATCTTGCTTACCATTATGGTGAAGATGATCTTGTGGCCTTTATCTTCAAAAAGTTATCGTTCTATGGCGAAAATGCGTGTGATTGCACCAGAAATGCAACGCATGAAAGAAGAGTTCGGTGAAGACCGTATGCGCTTCTCGCAAGAAATGATGGCTTTATACAAGCGTGAACAAGTAAATCCACTTTCAGGTTGTTTACCATTATTGCTACAAATGCCAATTTTCCTTGCTTTGTACTGGGTACTCATGGAAAGTGTGGAATTACGTCATGCACCATGGTTAGGCTGGATTCAAGACTTGTCAGCAATGGATCCTTGGTTCATCTTGCCGTTAATCATGGGTGCTACCATGTTTGCGCAGCAAATGTTGAACCCACAACCCGCTGATCCAATGCAGGCAAAAGTGTTCCGCATTATGCCGATTATGTTCACGGTATTTATGTTGTTCTTCCCTGCAGGTCTCGTGCTGTACTGGATCGTGAACAACAGTATTACTATTTTACAGCAGTCGTTTATTAATAAGAGCGTTGAAAAAGGTCGTATCAATAAGACTGAATCAGCTTCTTAATCGTTGAACTTTTGCTGAATAAATCCGCTTAAGATGGTAATCTTAGGCGGATTTTTCTTTGGCTGGATTTTAGGTTTTTAGGTGAATAATATGCAAAGTCAAACCACGATTGCCGCAATTGCAACGCCACCAGGGCGTGGTGGTGTGGGCGTGATTCGCCTATCTGGACCTAAGGCTTATGAAATTGCTCAAAAACTGACACAAAAGAACTTGCCAGAAGCGCGTATGGCGGGTTTCCGTAAATTTTATGATGCTGATGGCAGCATTATGGATGAAGGGATTGTTCTATGCTTTCCCAATCCTCACTCGTTTACAGGTGAAGATGTTGTAGAACTACAAGGTCATGGTGGTCCAGTCATTCAAAATGCCTTGCTGGGACGTCTATTTGAGCTGGGCGCAATCGCTGCAAAAGCTGGCGAATTTTCCATGCGTGCTTTTGAAAATGGCAAGATGGACTTGGTACAAGCGGAAGCTATTGCTGATTTGATTGATGCGACTTCGCAAGCTGCGGCACGCTCTGCAGTTCGTTCTTTACAAGGCGCTTTTTCAACAAAAATTAATACAGTTTTAGAAAAACTGATTCATTTACGCTTACATGTTGAAGCCGCAATTGATTTTCCTGAAGAAGAAATCGATTTCTTGGCAGATGGCAAAATTTTAGCTCTACTTGAAGATGTTCAGCAGTCGGTACATGCTGTTCAAACCTCTGCACGACAAGGGCAATTATTACGTGAAGGTTTACAAGTTGTTATTGCGGGTAAACCAAATGCGGGTAAATCGAGCTTATTGAATGCACTTGCTGGTGTTGAGCGTGCAATTGTGACTGATATTGCCGGTACAACTCGTGATGTTTTACATGAAAAAATTAGCTTAAATGGCCTACCAATCACCTTAACAGATACTGCGGGCCTTCGTGAAACAGGAGATATCGTTGAAAAAGAAGGGATTCGTAGAGCAATCAAAGAAATTGAACAGGCTGATTTGTTATTACTGGTTTATGATTTAAATCAAGGTGATGATCCATTAAAACTTGCTCAAGAATATTTTGCTGAACACATTGAACCACGTCGTTTAATGTTAATTGGTAATAAATGCGATTTAACTGGTCAATTAGCTGAAATAGGCGATTATCAAGGGTTCCGTCATATTACAGTTTCAGCGAAACAAGAGATGGGCGTACAAGGCCTCGTAGAGGCGATTACAGCGCATGCAGGCTTTCATCCTGAGGAAGACACCTTTATTGCAAGAACACGTCATTTAGACGCAATGAAGCGCACACAGCTCTATCTTTCAGAAGCACGCGAGCAACTCGTTGTGTTTAACGCAGGTGAACTGGTTGCTGAATCACTACGTCTTGCTCAAAATGCTTTAGGTGAAATTACCGGCGACTTTAGTGCCGATGACCTTTTAGGCAAAATCTTTGGTTCATTTTGTATTGGAAAATAATTAAAAAACTCTGAATGATGCACTTAGCTGTGTCATTCAGTCATTTTGTTAACCGTATCTTTTAAAAACTTTTAAAAACTCATCTAATTCATTCTGATCGACTTTTGCTTCTTTGAGCACGTGGTGGTGTAAGTGCTGTTCCATCAATTCACTCATCAGGCCATTTATTGCCCCTTTAATTGCAGCAACTTGTTGAAGTATTTCTATGCATGAAATATCTGGTTGCTCAACAGCATGCTCAATACTATTAATTTGCCCTTTTAGTCGTTTTACACGATTAACTATTTTTTTATCCTGACCGACGTGACTCATCTGTGTTCTCTTGTATAATTTAATATACTGGTAGGGAGTATATTGGGTTTAAATTTTATGCAGGAACATAGTGTATCACGTCATCATCAACATCAGTTTGATGAAGGAAATCCACTTGCACAAAAACGTATTTTGATTGCAACAATTTTAACGGCATCCATGATGGTGTTAGAAATATTCGGTGGATGGTTTTTTAATTCAATGGCGCTTCTGGCTGATGGTTGGCATATGAGCTCACATATGTTGGCACTCGGTTTAGCCTATTTTGCTTATCGTGCGGCTCGTCATTACTCCAAAGATCGTCGGTTTAGTTTCGGAACATGGAAAATCGAGATTTTAGCGGGCTATAGCAGTGCAATTTTGCTGATGGTTGTCGCTATTTTTATGGCACTTCAGTCGATACAACGTTTATTTAATCCAGTTGAGATTTTTTATAATGAAGCGATTCCTATTGCAATTTTAGGTCTGGTCATTAACTTGATTTGTGCATGGTTACTTCACGATGATGGGCACCATCACCATCACCATCACCATCACCATCATGACCATGGGCATCATCACCATGATTTAAATCAAAAAGCTGCTTTTTTACATGTGGTTGCAGATGCAGTCACTTCTGTTTTTGCAATTGTTGCGCTTTTCGCAGGTAAATATTTCGGATGGGATTTTTTAGATGCACTTTTAGGGATTTTAGGTGCTATTTTGGTTGCAAAATGGTCTCTTGGCTTAATGAAAGAGACAGGGAAAACACTTCTAGATGCAGAAATGGATCATCCAGTGGTAGAAGAAATTCGTGAAGTGATTGCTGAATTTCCTAAGAACCTTGAAATTACGGATCTTCATGTTTGGAAAGTCGCCAAAGGTAAGTTTTCTTGTATTTTGGCCCTAGAGACTGATGATATTTCTTTAAATGCAGACCTGATTCGTCATGCTTTATCGATTCATGAGGAAATTGTGCATATATCAGTAGAAATTAATATTCTAAAACCTACTTATGTTCCACGTGAAACATTGGCATAAATGAGTGGCAGTTTGGTTATAACTCGGTAATCAATTCAGCTTTTGAAAACAGAACTGATTAAAATAATCTCCTCTCCTACCTAGAGTCGGTTTTATGCTTAAAAAATTAGGAATATTGGCGTTATTTAGCTTAACTGCAACTATGAGTTTCGCTAATGTAGATACTGTTAGGGAAAATATTAAAAAACAATATCCTAATTTGAAAATTAGTAATATTCAGAAAACCGAAATGTCTGGGCTATATAGCGCTAATCTCGATCAGCAAATCATCTATGTGGGTGAAGATGGGCAGCATATGTTTGTAGGTTCTATGATTAGATTAAAAGACCAGAAGAACTTAACCAAAGATTTGGTGTTAGGACAAAACTCAATTGATTGGAAACAGCTGCCTTTAAAAGATGCCATTAAAACAGTCAAAGGTAATGGACAGCATGTTTTAGCCGTTTTTTCTGATCCAAACTGTCCTTATTGCAAGCAGCTTGAACCTGAACTCGATAAGCTTAAAGACGTAACTATTTACACCTTTATCTATCCTTTAAAGCCTCAGTCTATTGTGGTTTCTAGACAGGTTTGGTGTGCACCGAATCAATCTTACTCATGGAAAAAACTGATTCAGCAAGGGGTTAAACCAATAGCTGCGAGCTGTGTAAACCCAATTGACCGTAATTTGGAATTAGGAAAAAAACTAGGTTTTAATGGCACTCCTACCTTAATTTTTGCAAATGGTTTTAAGCTGGTGGGCGCACGCTCTGCTGAAGAAATTCAGGCAGTTTGGAAAGAGTTAGGCCTTTAAAATAAATTAAAAAAAGCACCCCAAGGTGCTTTTTTTATAAATGAATTAAAGTTTAGCTTTTTCGTGCAATCAAATTGTAGATAAACAAAATAACGATGGCACCAATCACGGATGCGATGAAGCCCGCAGCTGAGTTTTCGCCATATAGTCCAAGTAAACGACCACCATAAGTGGCTAAAAGTGAACCTGCAATACCAATCAAGGTAGTTACGATGAAACCTGCTTTATCATCCCCTGGATGCAAAGCGCGAGCGATTAAGCCAGCAAAGAAACCAACTACAATAGCGACAATAAGTGACCACATATTTGTTCTCCAGTTGTTTTTTTGATGAAGTTAATGATTTTGCTTCATATTGTATCGTGCGGTAGAGCTGTCTATTTTGTCTGTAGCAGATTGCGACTTTTTGTGTCTTTTTTGTTCAAAGCTAAGGTTTTATATAAAAAAATAGCACCTTGCGGTGCAATTTTTATGAAATTTATAAACCAATTTCACCGATAAAAGGTAAGTGGCGATATTTTTGATCGTAGTCTAAGCCGTAGCCTACAATGAATCTGTCTTCTACTTCAAAACCTAAAAATTTAACTTCGAGATCAATTTCACGGCGAGATGGTTTACTCACTAATGTGCAAAGTTGAATCGAATTTGGCTCACGAGTTTGCAACATTTCAACTACTTTGCTTAAGGTATTGCCAGAGTCGATAATATCTTCGACAACCAGTACATCCTTACCGCGTATTTCACCGTCAAGATCTTTTAAGATTTTAACATCTCGACTTGAAGTCGTACCACCGCCGTAGCTAGACACTGTCATGAAGTCGAGTTCATGCGGTTTGGTAATGGTACGGCACAAGTCTGCCATGAAAATAACAGAACCACGAAGTAATCCAATAAGGACTAATTCTTTATCACTATTTGCATAGTGAGCGTTAATTTGCTCGCCGAGCTCTTTGACTTTTGCTTGAATTTCTTCGGTTGAAATCATGATGCTCATTGCAACAGTCATGGCAGATTCCTACAAGATATAAAAGAAAAAATAAAAAAGGTGTTGACCTGCAACACCTCGAAAATCTGAGTTAATGGTAAAATTTTAAAGCAAAATGACGTTTCATGCACCCTTTGATGACTTTGAAATTTTATCATTTTGCGAATTATGGCGATCACGTTTTAACAAAACAGCACATATTCCAAATAATAACAAAAACTTAACCACCCGATTTTTATTGGGCTGTTTCTTTTTGATAAGCACGTTTTCCATAAATATAAGTCGCCTCAATATTACGGTCATCACCTAAAGTGAATAAAGCAAACAGCGAATCTTCAACAGATTTAGATTTAGACTGGCGCAGTTGCTGTAATGCGGTCGGCTTAAGATTCAATACAACAAAATCTGCTTCTTTACCGACATTGAAATTGCCTAACTGATCTTGTAAATCAAGCGCTTTTGCTCCACCTAAAGTTGCATGATAGAGCGCTTCATAAGCTGAAAGTTTATCGCCTTGTAACTGCTGTACCTTATAAGCCTCGTTAACGGTTTGCAGTAAACTAAACGATGTACCAGCACCGATATCTGTACCCAAGCCCACTTTTACTTGTTTTTCCCATGTTTTTTTCAATGGGAATAAACCACTGCCTAAGAACAAGTTTGAAGTTGGGCAAAATGCGATAGCAGACTGCGTATCATGCATGCATTGCCATTCTTCATCTTCTAAGTGAACGCAATGCGCAAATACAGAACGCTTACCAGTCAGGCCATAATGTTGATAAACATCTAAATAGCCTGCTTGTTCAGGAAATAAAGATTTTACCCAAGCAATTTCATCTTTGTTTTCACTTAAATGCGTATGTACGTAAACATCCGGAAATTCTTGTTTTAACTGCCCTGCTCTTTCTAATTGTTCAGGTGTAGACGTCGGTGCGAAACGTGGTGTAATCGCATATAGAGCACGGCCTTTACCATGCCATTTTTCAATGAGTGCCTTGGTGTCGTTGTAAGCTGTTTCTGGCGTGTCACAAAGCGCTTCAGGAGCATTACGGTCCATGAGTACCTTCCCTGCAATTAAACGCATCTGAACGCGCTCTGCGGCTTCAAATAAAGCATCAACAGACTCGGGATGAACTGTACAGAAAACGAGGGCTGTAGTTGTACCGTGTTTTAACAGTTCCTGAACAAAGAACTGGGCAATTTCACTTGCGTATGCTTTGTCATGAAACTGGATTTCAGTTGGGAATGTATAAGTATTGAGCCAGCTTAAAAGTTGTTCGCCGTAAGCTCCTACCATTTCGGTTTGTGGAAAGTGGATATGGGTATCAATAAAGCCAGGTACAATCAATTGCTCTGGGTAATGTTGAACTTCAACTCCAGTAGGAAGATGCTGTTGAGCGTCTTCCCATGCTCCAAACCATTTGATTTTTCCATGTTCACTAATCAATACACCATCTTCCAAATAACGTACTTGATTTGGAATATCAGTTGGCTCAGAGACAGTTTGTTGAATATCTAAAAAACGACCACGCACAACGGTGGTATTTGCAATCGATGACATGGAAAGCCTATATATTTTCACTTTTTTCGGTTGATTGTACCCCAGTTAGCCAAGATTTAAACGGTATAACGTTTACTTAGTCCCCAGTCAGCCAAAATCCGTCGATAAGTCGTTGATGAACGGTCTGCTTCAAAATGTGCTTCCATCATTAAATCAAGCGGTAGTTCTTCTGGCTTTTGTGATTCGACCATGTCTTGATCTTCGGCAAAAATTTGAGCATTAAATGCGTATACCTTTTCTAAATCACCTGTCTGATCAAAGTTACGGGTGAGTGGAACAAATAAACGGGTTTTATTGCTCGAAATAGGACAGCACGCATTCAAGATTTTTAAGACCCCACCTTCTGGAAAATCGACTGTAAGCACGGCTGAAAAAGGTGGATAGACTTCAAAGGTGCGCTTCCATAAAAAGCCTTCTGGTTCGAGATGCTTTAGCTCATGCGGATAGTTACTGACATTGCTGATATAGACCGTTTTTAAGCCATATTCAGTACGTTCAGTGTGATATTTAGGGACGACGGGATTATCACGACTCGCAAAGGCATTGTGATGTACCCAAGCAAAATGAGCGACATCAATAAACCCTTCAAGTTGACGTCCACTAGAACCGCCAATATCCACAAAAGGTGGCAAAATCGCTTGATGCTCTGCATGGTCCCAAGTATCTAATACAGGAATATTGGCTTGAGTAATATCACGACCATGAATACTGGTCCAAATGAGGCCGTATCTTTGCACAACCGGAAATTTGGTCAGAGAAAAACGATCAGAAATTTTGGTTAACTCGGGTTGAGCTGGTATTTGAATACATTTGCCTTCGGTGTTATAGCGTAGACCATGATAAGGACACACAATGTCATCACCATCGACCCAACCTTTGGTTAAAGGAACACCGCGATGAGGACAAATGTCTCGGACCAGATGAATTTCACCACTTTCTGTTTTATAGAGTGCCATGTTGACGTCTAGTAGCGTGACGCGTTGAGGCGCGGTAGAGACATCTTGAATACGGGCAACTGGATACCAATGACTTGATAAAATTTCCCAATCTTTTGCATCAAAACTGCTGTTACATGGCATGGCAAGTGGCGTTAAAGTTGGAATAGCATTCATAGCATCACTCCTTAAAAAAATCAGGGCTCTCGCGAGCCCTTAAAATCTAGGCTTTTTTCTTTTTAGGAGATGCAAAGAGCTTGCCAATATCACTTTTTAATTTTGAAAATGAGAATAATGTTTTTAAAATTCATAAGATTAAATTATTATATTTTTGAATTTTTGTTCTAATTTAGCTTTAAAAATAAATATTCATTATTTGTTATATATCTAAAATGCACTATTTGATTGCGAACCAAGCATAATAAAAAAGCACTTTATAAGTGCTTTTTTATAAATTTCTATACGGTTTTACTCGACAAAATAATGTGCTGCAAAGTGGGCATCATTACCGATAATGTCATAACAATCTTCACGGATAGACATGCCTGCACATTGATGTCCAACCATCCATAAACCGAGTGTAGGTAGTTGTCCTGAAAATAATGGGGTATCTACCCATTTTTGTACAACATATCCGTATTTGTCATAGTCATCAAAATAAAAGCTACCAGAAGCTGAGCCTTGGTCGTGACCATCTTGTAAAATTCGAATATTGGCCCCTTCCCTTGCCAAAATCGGCTTTTTCACCCATTTGCCAGACAAAACTTGTTGCGGGTCATAGGTATGGGTTTCGACCAACAATGGATGGTTTGGATAACGCTTCCAAAGCTCAACCAAAATCGCTTTATTTGAAAGTAACATTTTCCAGCAAGGTTCAATCCACTGTGTTTGTGGGTGAATATATTGAGAAAAGGCTTCCTCCCAAATCCATTCCCATGGATAGAGCTTAAATATGTTTTGAATGGGGCGATTATGCAGATCGACAAAATCTTGCCCGTTCCAGCCTATGTTTTCCATAGAAAGCTCGGAAACTTGTAGATGAGCTTGATAAGCCGTATCTATCAAGTACTCTAAATTACCCCAGTCCTCCCTTCCGGCTTCCTGACAGGCAGCAAAATGTACATGGCTACCACGCGGTAAAATTGTCTTCCAGCGTTTAATCAGATCTTCATGAATGCTATTGAATTGATCTCGGTTAGCAATGCCTGAGACCTGTTCTATCCACAGCCACTGCGCGACAGAAGCTTCGAGTAAGCCAGTCGGTGTGTCTGCGTTATATTCCAGCATTTTGATATTTCGCCCATCGTAAGCGAAATCAAAGCGACCATAGAGCATGGGTGCATTTTGTTTCCACGAATGTTCAATGTGGCTTATGGCTGTTTCTGGAATTTGAAAATAAGCTGGATAGTCCCCGCTTTGAATGAGATCTCCTACTACCGATAAACACATCTGATGTAGTTCATTTGCCGCATCTTCCAGTTGTTCAATCTGTTTAAGGGTAAACTCATACGCAACCCCTTCTGACCAGTAAATTGAGCCATCAAGAGAAGGTAAATTAAAATAATCGAAACCAATATTTTGATGCTCCACTTGCCAGTCTGGGCGCGGAGTAAATATTTTTCTTTTCATATTAAGTGAGTGCCTAAAGACTTAGCCGCCAAAAGAAAAACCGCTACGGCCAAAACCACCACGAATTGGGGATGAAGAAGAAGCGCTTTTCGCCGTACTTGAAATAATGGGGCGACCTACACTCAAATTGCTATAAGGGTGTAATGTATTGCCATGATAAGAAACTTCCCGATTATTTTGATAATACGCAGGCCCTAAATAGCGGCTACCGGCATAACTAGAACCATGTCCACTTGAGCTATTTTCTTCTTTACAAGTTTGGGTGTTCCAATCGCGAGCACAGTCATATTGGTTGTTATATACGTCTTGTACTAAAGGTCCATCATTATGGCTACATGCCGTGAGTAATAGAGGTACAACGACGAGATTAATTTTTTTAGAACGCATGAGACTCCACACATTTTAATAAGTATGTTCGGCATAAAATACCGAATAGCTGTTATCTATTATGTTTCTGATTAGGAAAGATAAATTTTAGGTTGGCATATGATATTAATCTGTTTTTTTAAAGTACAGTCTCTTTTGAAGATTTAGATAACAAGGCATCTCTCTTGTAGATGCCTTGTTGTGATGAATTAAGACTGCAATTGCTTTTTGTTGTGTCGTAAAGAGAGGTAAGCCGTAATTGCTAACACTATTACGATAAAGCTTAATGAGATCCAGATTGGCATGTGGAATACATCAAGCAACAACATTTTTGCACCAATGAACAATAAGATGATGCCTAAGCCATATGGCAAATAATGCAATTTAGTCGCAGCGCCAGCAAGTAAGAAGAACATTGCACGTAAACCTAAAATTGCCATTAGGTTTGCTGTTAAAACAATAAATGGATCGCTCGTTACCGCGAAAATAGCAGGGATAGAGTCTACTGCGAAAATCACATCTGAAGCTTCAACCAAAATCAATACTAAAAATAACGGCGTTGCCCACAATAAACCGTTTTGACGTACAAAGAATTTGTCGCCTTCAAGCTGTGGGGTAATACGCATATGGTTACGTAACCATTTTAAAATTTTGATGTCTTCGATATTGGTTTCTTCTTCTTGACCTTTTAAGAACTTGAAACCTGTATATACCAAGAACGCACCGAAAATATAAAGGACCCATGAGAACTCTTGAACGAACCATGCACCAATAAAAATAAAGAGGGTACGCAGTACAATTGCGCCTAATACGCCGTAGAGCAAAATTTTACGTTGCAGCGCAGCTGGTATAGCAAAAGCTGCAAAAATCATTAACCAGACGAAAACGTTGTCAATTGCGAGGGACTTTTCAAGTAGGTAACCTGCAAAGTATTCCATGGTTTTTTGGTTTGCTAAGGTCACCCCAACCGTTTGTTGTAGGTAAAGCCATAAACCACCACCAAATAAAGCCGCGATGCTTACCCACGCCACACTCCAGTAAGCAGCTTGCTTAATTGAGACATCCTGTCCTTGCTTTTGCTTAAAGCCTAAAAAGTCAATTAAGAGCATCACAATGACGATGCCAAAGAATGCTACGTACAGCCATAAATTGCCGATTGTTTCCATAAATCCTCCATACATCCGGCAATTGGGCATAAAAAAACCTCGACCAGTTGCCAGATGAATTAAACATCTGTATCAACATGATCAAGGTCTTGCCTACATCATGAATTTCACGATGCTCAGATACCGACTTTTTAATAAAAGTGTATTGACGATATCTGACACATAACATTGCTGTTATGTTTGGAGGAGGCTACTCCCCTTGTCAAACTAAATTCTGTATTGGATAAAACATATCCAAGTTCACATAGAATGGCAGATTTTTTTGTATTACGCAACTGAACTTAATGTCGTGGTTTTAATGCAAAAAAAATCTCTAGGTTATTTAATCAAACCACGGTCTAAAAGCGGTTTACATATAATTTGGTATAGGTGAATAAAGAATGCCGTTAAAGGCGTACCATAAATATTCCAGAAGTAATAACCTGCTACATTGACCAGTAGTGCGACAATAAAAGCACCCAACATGTCTAAAGGGAAATGCACACCTAAATAAACACGTGACCACGCCACTACAAATGACAAAAATAGCAGAATAATTCCAATCATTTTGCGCTGAGCAAACAAATAAGACAGGGCGATGGTGCTAAAAATCAGCATATGATTACTTGGAAAAGATGCTGTTGGCGCATGTTCAATAAAAGTTGTACCCACCCCCATCACAAATGGCCTTGGGTGGTGGTAAAACAGCGAAATAACGTAGCCCACTAAAAGCGATACGCAGGTTAAAAAGACAGATTTAATGACCCTATTTTTTAAATCTTGATCGCCATAAAACCATAAGAATGTAAGGATGAATAAAAGAATATAGAGGAGATCATTAGCAAAAAAGATAGCAAGACGAATGATAAATTGACTCGCATCCTGAGCCCCATTAATTACATGGAATAAGCTAAGGTTGAGTGTTTCTAAAGACATTCATATTCCAAACAAGAACAAAAACGTGAGCTATGATAAAGAATTAAGCTTAAGGTCTTGATAAAGAATTGTCACAAAAGTGAAATATAGTTCGTTGATGGGTAAAGTTTAAACAACAGGTCTAGATAATTTTTAATGCGTGATCTGGGCGTTGAGATTAAAGTGTTAACGTGTCGGCACTTTATACGAGAACGTTATTTCATGACTACTCAAGAAAAACAGAAAAAATTAAGTTTAAGGCCCCTATCTCCAAGAGATCCAAAACAACCACATAGAGCAGCGACTCCCCTCGAATTATTGTTCGATTTAATTTTTGTGGTCGCAATTGCAACAGCTGGTCAGCAGTTACACCACGCGATTATTGAAAATCACCTCTGGCATGCACTGCCAAGCTACCTGATGGTATTTTTTGCGCTGTGGTGGGCATGGATGAATTTTTCATGGTTTGCCTCAGCATATGACAATGATGATGCTTTGTATCGCTGCCTTACCTTTGTGCAGATTGTAGGTTCATTGGTCATGGCTGCGGGTATTCCTGATGTGTTTCACAGTCAGGATTTTGACATCATTATTGTAGGCTATGTGATTATGCGCTTAGCTTTGGTTACCCAGTGGTTGAGAGCCGCAAAACATGACCCTGAACGACGAATTACGGCTTATCGCTATGCGATAGGCATTGTATTAGTTCAGGTAGGTTGGTTAGTTGCTAATTTCGCGCACATACTTTCTATCCCCGTTTTTTTATTTTTAGTAGTGATGGAGCTATTTATTCCCATCTATGCAGAGAAATATTCTCCAACGCCGTGGCACCCTCATCATATTGTAGAGCGCTATGCCCTACTCACAATTATTGTGTTGGGTGAGTCGATTGTCGGTAGTTTTAATGCAATACGTGATGCCTTAGCAGCTCAGTCCATGAATATCCCTGCTGTATTCTTGATGATTGGTGGATTAATGCTGATGTTTGCCATGTGGTGGGCTTATTTTGACCGTAGCGAACAACACCATCATGTTAAAGGTGTACGCCCTTTTGTTTGGGGATACGGCCATTATTTTGTTTTTGTCAGTATTGCTGCGGTAGGTGCGGCGCTTGCTGCTGCTGTGGATGTCACAACCCATCATGCGCATATTTCTGATTTATATATGGGAATAGTCGTTGCGTTTAGTGTGGTGCTCTATACCACCTGTATTTGGATACTTTACGAGTTCCAATGCTTATCTGGAATCACGAAATGGTTTTACCCGATCACAGCACTGATTATTTTATGTATTCCGTTTATTTGTAATAACGTGGGATATAGCGTTTTTGCGATGGGTATTGTCTATAGTTTACGTTTAATCGTTTCTAATAAATTTTTGGATAATATAGAACCAGAAAAGGTTTAAAAACAGAAAAATAAAAAACGGGTTTCAATTTGAAACCCGTTTTTTATTGAATCATCTAAAGCGGAAGTTAAGCAGCTTTCGCTTTTAATGCGCTCATTAATTTTTGATGTAAGCCACCAAAGCCACCGTTAGACATAATCACAACAGCATCGCCCTCACCTGCTTCATTGACAATACGTTCAATAATTTCATCAAGTGAACGACTGACTTGAGCACGGTTAGAAGCAGCTTCAATTACAGGTTGTAAATCCCAATCTAAACCTTCTGGCTGATACCAGATAACGTCATCTGCTAAACGCGCTGAATGTGCTAAGCCATCTTTATGACTGCCCATACGCATAGTATTTGAACGTGGTTCAATAATGGCCCATAAACGGCGTTCACCTAAGCGCTTACGCGCACCATCTAAAGTGGTGTCAATTGCTGTTGGGTGGTGAGCAAAGTCATCATAAACCTCAATGCCGTTGACTGTGCCGAGTAACTCCATACGACGTTTTACACCACCAAAGTTAGATAAAGCTTCACAAGCTTGTTCAAGCGCAACACCTACATGCTGAGCAGCTGCAATAGTTGCCAAAGCATTCGCTACGCTATGTTGCCCTGTCATGCTCCACTTTACTTCGCCAACCACATTGCCATTTTCAAGTACTTTAAAATGGCTACCATCAATTGAGATTAATTCAGCCGATAAAGCAGCTTTTTCATTTGCTTCTAAACTGGTACGAATCACGGGTGTCCAGCAGCCCATTTCAAGTACTTCATCAATATGAGTTTCAGTAATTGGCGCAATAATACGGCCTTCACTTGGAATGGTACGCACAAGATGATGGAACTGCTTTTGAATTGCTGCTAGGTCATCAAAAATATCAGCATGGTCAAATTCAAGATTGTTTAAAATCGCCGTTTTCGGATGATAATGAACAAACTTAGAACGTTTATCAAAGAAAGCAGAGTCATATTCATCGGCTTCAACACAGAAGTATTTGCCGCCACCTAAACGAGCACTTTCACTAAAGCCAAGTGGAACACCACCAATTAAAAAGCCTGGATTTAATCCCGCCTGATCAAGTACCCAAGCCAACATAGTCGTTGTGGTTGTTTTGCCGTGAGTACCCGCTACACCAAGCACGTGTTTACCTTGTAAAACATGATCAGCAAGAAATTGTGGACCGGAAATATAAGGCAAGCCTTCGTTCAGCATATATTCAACGGCATCAATACCACGTTTCATGGCATTTCCAACAATAACCAAGTCCGGATGAGGCTGTAAATGACTACGGTCGTAGCCTTGCATGAGTGTAATGCCTGCGTTTTCTAACTGGGTAGACATTGGTGGGTAAACATTTAAATCGGAACCAGTTACCTTATGTCCTAAATCACGAGCTAAAAGTGCTAAAGAGCCCATAAAAGTGCCACAAATACCCAAGATATGCAGATGCATTGCTCGCCTTCTCCACTGCTTTTGTACACACCATTAATATGAATTGCTGGGTGTGCATTATTGATAAATTTGCCAGCAACGATAGCAAGGCTAAACTCGAAAAGATAGTCAAAAATCGTTGTTGTTATATGTGTTTGAGGCCCTAATAAAACTACAGCTTTATTTTTTGGATTTAAGCTGAATTACAGTTTTATCTTTTATAATATTTTTGATCCATATTAATTCTTAAATCATCGTGATGATGAAGGATGTGCCTTTGAGCCCAACGGTTTTAGCTTTTGCTTTCTTAATTATCTCTAATTGCTTTATGACGCTCGCATGGTACGGGCATCTCAAATTTTTACACCATGCTCCCATTTGGCAAGCAATCCTATTCGGTTGGATTATTGCCTTACTTGAATACAGTTTTATGATTCCCGCTACTCGTATATTGAGTGCGCAAGGTTGGTTACTCGGTGAAATGAAGATCACTCAGGAAGTGGTCACGCTGGTTGTGTTTGTACCATTTATGATTTTCTTATTTAAACAGCCATTTAAACTCGATTACTTATGGGCGATGTTATGTCTATTTGGTTGTGTTTATTTTGTATTTAGAAGCCAATAAGCAGTAAGAGCTTGTAGAGAATCAATTATTCAATACAAGCTCTTACTCTTCTAAATATCTGATGATCTTGCAGGATGTTTAAATAATATTAATAAAATTTGAGAAAGTGTCACCGTTAAACCATGACAATTTTTTATGAGAATAAAAATATTCGCAGAGCTGGTCAGTTAAATTTTCGTGAGATGAAAAATCAGTCTATAATAACGGGCTTCCGAACCATTTAAAACTTGGCTCTCGTCGAGATTTATCTTCTTTTACTTTTGTCTCTGGAACATTAGCAATGAATGCGGCCGCAGCACAAGACGCTCAACCTCTCGTTGGAATTATTATGGGTTCTCAATCTGATTGGGCAACTCTCGAAAACACAGCCAATATGCTTAAACAGCTTGGTGTCCCATTTGAAGCGGAAGTGGTATCTGCTCATCGTACTCCAGATCGTTTATTTGAATATGCAGAAACAGCACGTGATCGCGGTATTCAAGTGATTATCGCCGGTGCAGGTGGTGCAGCGCATTTACCTGGAATGTGTGCCGCAAAAACTGATTTACCTGTTTTAGGTGTACCAGTTAAATCATCAATTTTAAATGGCGTAGACTCTTTGCTTTCAATCGTACAAATGCCAGCAGGTATTGCAGTGGGTACTTTGGCGATTGGTCCGGCTGGTGCGACGAATGCAGCAATTATGGCTGCACAAATTTTAGGTTTAACACGTCCTGAAATCGCAAAAAATGTTGCTGATTTCCGTGCTGCGCAAACTGATAAAGTTGCAAGCAAAAATATTCCGGGTCAGGTGTAAGAGGCTGAGATGGATAAAACTATCGGTATTTTTGGTGGTGGGCAACTGGGCCGGATGATGGCTCAAGCAGCGTTACCATTAAATATTCAATGTACTTTTTTTGAAGCAAATACAGATTGTCCAGCAGGTGTTTTAGGCCAAGTTTTTTCTAGCCAAGATGAGCAAGGCTTAAAGCAGTTTATTGAAAGTGCGGATGTTTTCAGTCTTGAATTTGAAAATACACCAGTTGAAGACGTTGATGTTTTGACACAAACCAAAGCATTGCACCCTCCGCGTGTTGCTTTAGCAACTGCGCAAAATCGTTTGTCAGAAAAAGCATTATTTGATGAGCTTGCTATTCCTGTTGCGCCGTATCGTGCAGTAGATAGTCTAGAAAGCTTGAAAAAGGCTGTTGCTGAGCTTGGTTTGCCGATTGTACTTAAGACTGCAACTGGCGGATATGATGGCAAAGGCCAGTTTGTACTTCGTTCAGAAGACCAGATTGATACTGCTTGGGCTGAACTTGGTCCTGCAAAAAGTCTGGTTGCTGAAAGCTTTGTTAAATTCTCTCGCGAAGTTTCAATTATTGCAGTGCGCGGTCAAAATGGTGAAGTAAAAACTTGGCCATTGGCTGAAAACCATCATCACAACGGTATTTTATCGCACTCAATTGTACCTGCGCCGAACAGTGAAGCTTTACAGCCTGTAGCTCAAGACTACATTACTCGTTTGTTGAATCATCTCAACTATGTAGGCGTGCTAACTCTAGAATTGTTTGTGACTGAACAAGGTTTATGTGCAAATGAGATGGCACCACGTGTGCATAACTCAGGCCACTGGTCAATTGAAGGCGCTGTTTGTTCACAGTTTGAAAACCATATTCGAGCTGTTGCAGGTTTACCACTAGGCTCAACAGAAGTTATTCGACCAACGGTTATGATCAATATTATTGGTCAACATCCTAAAACTGAAGATGTGCTTGCCTTAAATGGTGCTCATCTCCATCTTTATGATAAGTCAGAACGTGCTGGCCGAAAATTAGGTCATATCACTTTAATGCCTGTGGATAGTAATGAATTGACGACTTTATGCCGCCAATTGGCAAAAATTTTGCCAGAACCACTCGCTTTAACAGCAGATATGAACCTCTAAAATATTTTTAACTCAAAAAAGCGATCTTCGGATCGCTTTTTTTGTCTTTTAAATTTAAAAATAAGATAACTTACATATTTTGGTGCTGGGGATAACTTTAATTGGAACTTTTGAATTTAAAAAAGCTACTATAATTTGAATTTAAAACCTAAAATAGCTGCCCATGGTTTTTTTGAATTTAAAATTAGTTATCCACAAAAGTGTTTTTTAAATTTAAATGAGAAAGTTGGGTGGGTTTTAAATTCAAAATTAGTTGTCTATTGATATGGTATTTTGAATTTAAAATTTTGGGCCGATTTTAAATTTAAAAGTGTGGATTGCGGTGATGGGGTTGAGCCTTAATATTTAATAAATAATAAGAGAATATGGAATAGCATTAAGAAATAGAGGTTTTTTGCTGTATTGTGGATAAAGTTATCCACAAAAAAGAATTGTTTATGGTTTAAATTTAAAGAAGTGATTTTGAATTTAAACTTGAGGCTATTTTTTGAATTCAAAACTTATAATTTGGATTAAGAAATTTTTAAATTTAAAAATAAAGTAGAAAATTTGAATTTAAAACATGGGGAATGAATTTAAAGTAGAGATTATGAATTCAAATTTACGTTTTCTCTCTGAAATTTTGGACTCATAATGGTATGGTACTTACAAATTTAAATTTAAAAATTGAACTAGGATAATATGCGACGTTTTTCTTGTATTGTTGGCTCTGTATTTCTGGCGATGACTCAGGCTCAAGCAGAGCTCGTAATTAATGGTTCTACAATATCTAGTAGTGCTACTGTTCCTGTAGTGACGAGCGAAGATTATACGCCTAATAATAATTTCCAAAGCTGTTTGGCAAATTTACGTTCTCAAGCCATTGCTGCTGGTGTGTCTGGTACGACTTATGATCGTTATACCCAAAATTTAACTCCAGATTATTCCGTTATTGATAAATTAAATTATCAACCAGAATTTTCGACGCCTATTTGGGATTATCTTTCTGGTCTAGTTGATGAAGAGCGTGTTGAGCTTGGAAAACAAAAACTGGCACAACATCGAGATGTTTTAAACCGCGCTTCTCAAGTCTACGGTGTGCCACCGGAAACAATTGTAGCAGTATGGGGCGTGGAAAGTAATTTTGGTGATATTTCTGGAAAATATCCTTTATTACAAGCACTCGGAACTTTAAGTTGCGAAGGTCGTCGACAAAGTTATTTCCGTACTGAATTCTTTGCCACTATGCGTATTTTACAACGTGGCGACTTAACCGAAGATCAATTAAAGGGTTCATGGGCTGGGGCATTTGGTCATACCCAATTTATGCCGTCTACTTATGAACGTTTAGCGGTTGATTTTGATGGAGATGGTCGTCGAGATTTAGTTTCTAGTACAGCTGATGCGCTGGCTTCAACGGCTAATTTCTTAAATAAAGCAGGTTGGCAAACCGGAATGCCATGGGGTTTTGAAGTAAAAGTGCCTCAAGGTATGTCAATTGATGGAGAAGGGCGACGTTCAAAGAAATCTTTAAGTAGCTGGAGTGCACGAGGCGTTACTCGAATTGATGGTTCTCCACTTGTTCAAGGGGCTTTATCTAGCAGTACTTCAGCGGGTTTAATGGCACCTGCAGGAGTAAATGGTCCAGTATTTTTAGTATTTAAGAATTTTGATGCTATTTACAGCTATAACGCTGCGGAAAGTTATGGACTTGCGATTGCCCATTTATCTGATCGTTTAAAAGGTGCTGGTCCATTTGTTTCATCTTGGCCAACTGATGATCCAGGAACTTCACGTGCCGAGCGTCGTGAAATCCAACAGTTTTTGATTAATCGTGGCTATGATATTGGTGCAGTTGATGGCCTTATTGGTGATAAAACCCGTGTGGCTATTCGTCAGGAACAAACTCGTTTAGGTTTAAATCCAACCGGACGAGCAGGGCAACAAATTTTACGCGCATTCCGTCAAGAACAAGCGCAAAAAATGATGCAATAAATTGAAAATAATAAAAAAAGGTCTGTTTATGCAGACCTTTTTTATAGGCAATTATGTAAGCTTACTACTCTAATTTAACCGCTTCCAAAATATCAAAAATAACCGAAGTAACATCTTGGCTTAAGTCACGGTCATTAAAGATTTCATAGGCAGTAATGGTGACATCAGTATCACTTGGTAACTGCTTTTGTTCTTCTTCAATTAAATGTTCGATCGGTAACAGAGTTTGTTTTACTTCAAGATGCAGAATATCTTTATATTCGATATTTTCATCTTCAAGCTCGATTTCATGCTCATTGAAAAAAGGAATTAGAATAGAATGGAGGTATGGTTTAATTTCAATAATATCAAACAGTTCAATATCTCTTGTCTGTTCAATTGTGCTGATATGATCATTTACTTCAATCAGGATATGATAATAACTCATCTTGATCTCCATTCTATTTTCGTTAGCTCTTATAACCACAATAACATGACTTTGATACCAATTTCGATGTATCTATCCAGAAATAGATACATCATTTTATATCAAGCTTTTAATTATTGAGGTAAAGCACTTAATAGATCACGGTCAGCATCCGTAAGTCCAGTGATTTTTTTGTCACCATCTTTACGTACTGAGTACATCAATGCATTTGGTTGATCACTGTGTTTTAAGCCAAGCGCATGACCTAACTCATGAGCAATCGTTAAACGTAAATCATCAATAGATTTAAACTCATAAATCACAATTTGTTTGCCGTTATAGATACCTTTTTTAAAGACATCCGCTTGAGCATTTTGCTTAAATTGGTTCAATGAATTATTAAACTCATTATTAATTTGATTAAAATGAGTCACTTTGACATTTAAATCTTTAGCTTGCTGGTTATATGCAGCAATTTCTTTTTTCAAAGCTACAGTTTGTTTTTGCAAGTCTTTTTGGGTTTTAGCCAGAGATTTAGCACTATATTCAGGTGCTAATTTACCTTGATTAAGTTGCATCATTTGCTGGTCAAGATTTTTCAATTTGCCATTTAAAATCTGCTTTTTATTTTCAAGGTCAGACTGGGTTTGACTTAAATATTGCTTCAATTGCTTAATTTGTTGCTGTTCATCAATTACACGTTGCTGTTCTTGTTGGAACTGTGCAGCGATTTTTTGACGCTGTTCAGAACGACTTTGGCTATTATCGTAAACTAAACGAATTTCTAACTTTGCATTTGGATCATAAGTAAAATAATCCTGACCAGTCCCTTGCTTCCAAATGTCCGCAGCTTGTTGACTAATCTGAATTAATTGGTCTTGGCTTAAACCAAAACGTGGATCAACTTCAGCAATTTTATAAGTCAAATGTTGACCTGCTTGTTGCTGGATTTGAGTATGAGCTGGGGTAGCAAGATTAGCATTAGCCTGAAAATTAGAAAAAGCGAAGGCTACGCCTAATAACAAAGATGTTAAACGCATAATCGAAGGGGGAGATTTGAAAAAAACGTATTATAAGAATATAAAATGAAAAATCAATCAAAAAACGTACAATCCAGGCAAATAAATGAGACTTTAGTCTCACTATTTTTTACCAAATGCCAAATTGTTTTTTAGAAAAAATTTAATATATCTAGTTTTGTTTAGTTTTTTTAATCATTTAACTTTAATGATTTTCCTTAATTAGTCCTATAAATTGACCCTAATAAATCTAAATCTGAATCTGTTAATTTAAAATTATGAATGTCTTGCTCTTTTAAATAGGGGTACATTAAAGATTTAGGATCAGTAGTATGTTTTAGGCCTAAAGCATGGCCAAGTTCGTGAGCAAGGGTCAAACGTAAATCATTTAATGAGGCGTAACCATAAATCTGGATTTGGTTTTGGCTGAATAAGCCTTTATGGAAGGGTTGAATATTGGTTTTTTGCTCTAGTTTAAATTGTGTTTTTAAAGCAGCTAAATCACTTTGCTCTTGATTTAATTCCTTGATTTTTATATTAAGTGTTTGAATTTTATAATTTAAATCGTTTGATTCATTTTTTATATTTTCTGATTTTTGCTCTAGTTGCTTTTGCCATTCTTTTAAATTATCGGCCCGATAGTGCTGATATTCTCCTTGATTAAAGCGTATTACGTCTTGTTGATATTGTTCAAACTCAGCTCTTAGACTTATCTTTTTCTTATTCAAATCAGTTGATAGTTGTGCAACCTCTTGTTTATTTAAGACAATTTCCTCATTTTTAAGACGCCATATTTCCTGCTTTTGCAAAAGAGTATTCAAACTGTTTTGCTGCTCATCTTTAATCATTTGATGCTCATCATAAATTAAGTTAATTGACAGTTGAGCCTGTGAATCGTAAACAAAATAAGTTTTCCCAGTCTCTTTTTGCCAGATTTCAGCCGCTTGTTGGCTTACCTCAATAAATTGTTCTTTGGTGATTTGAAACCGCGGGTCAATAAAGGCAATTCGATATTTTAAAGGTTGTTGAGATGAGCTGATTGAAAGGTTGCTTTGAGCAAACAGCATTGTTTGTAAGCCCATGCATAAGCATAAGCTCAATCCCCACCATAGAAATTTTTTCATGGCAAAATAAAAAATATAAATAAATCTTATTTTTAGCTAGTTAATTTAATTCGTCAAAATGATAAAAACTTCAATAGATTAGTAGGGTGTGTGATCTTGATAAAAAAATTACAAAAGAAGTTTTTAGATTTGGCAATAATGGAATAATTAATGTAATAAATAACAGTGGTTTTTTAATAAAAAAATCTTAATTAAAATTAATAACTTAATTTTTATGATTGATCTTTTTGACATTAAATAATTTAAAAATATACTGAAAAATATATTGTTATTTTTTGTAACTAATAAAAAAACCGCGCCTAAGCGCGGTTTTTTTATTAAAGAAACAAATTATTTTTTGTCATCTTTAACTTCAGTAAATTCAGCATCTACAACGCCATCATCTGCTTTTTGTTGACCCGCATCGCCACCTTGGAATGCATTTGGATCAAAGCCTTCAGCGCCACCAGCTTGTTGTGCTTGTTCATAAGCACGTTGAGTGATAGGCATCAAGATGTTTTGTAAAGCTTCAGTTTTCGCTTTGATATCTTCAACATCGTTTTCTTTAGTTGCTGCTTCAAGTTCAGAAACTGCAGTGCTCACAGCAGTTTTTTCATCTTCAGTAACTTTATCACCAAGATCTTTAACTGCTTTGTTCGAGCTTGAAATTAATGCATCAGCTTCGTTACGAGCTTTTGCAAGTTCTTCAAATTTACGATCTTCTTCAGCATTCGCTTCAGCATCTTTAATCATTGCTTCGATTTCAGCATCAGACAAACCTGAGTTTGCTTTAATCTGGATCGATTGCTCTTTACCAGTGCTCTTATCTTTAGCAGAAACTTTCAAGATACCATCAGCATTGATGTCGAAAGATACTTCAATTTGTGGCACACCACGTGGAGCAGGTGGGATGTCGCCTAATTGGAAGTTACCCAACAATTTGTTTTGTTGAGCCATTTTACGTTCACCTTGGTAAACAGAAATGTCTACAGCAGGCTGGTTGTCAGCAGCAGTAGAGAACACTTGTGATTTCTTCGCAGGAATCGTCGTGTTTTTCTCAATGATTGGTGTTAATACACCACCCATTGTTTCAATACCTAAAGTTAACGGTGTTACGTCTAATAAAAGAACGTCAGTTTTGTCGCCAGACAATACTGCACCTTGAATCGCAGCACCGATTGCAACTGCTTCGTCAGGGTTTACGTCTTTACGTGGCTCTTTACCAAAGAATTCTTGTACTTTTTGTTGTACAAGTGGCATACGAGACTGACCACCAACCAAGATTACGTCAGAGATGTCAGAAGTCGAAAGACCAGCATCTTTAAGAGCAATTTTACAAGGCTCAATTGTACGAGTAACCAAATCAGCAACTAAACCTTCAAGTTTCGCACGTGTTACATTGATCACTAAGTGTTTAGGACCAGTTGCATCAGCAGTGATGTATGGAAGGTTGATTTCAGTTGCATTAGATGAAGAAAGCTCGATTTTTGCTTTTTCAGCAGCTTCTTTTAAACGTTGTAACGCAAGTGGATCATTTTTCAAGTTCACACTTTGTTCTTTCTTAAATTCTTCAACCAAGAATTCAATTAACGCGTTATCAAAGTCTTCACCACCAAGGAAAGTATCACCATTTGTTGATAACACTTCAATTTGTTGGTCGCCATCAAGATCTGCGATTTCAATGATTGATACGTCGAAAGTACCACCACCTAAGTCGTAAACTGCAACTTTACGGTCGCCTTCTTTTTTGTCCATACCGAACGCAAGTGCAGCAGCAGTTGGTTCGTTAATGATACGTTTAACGTCTAAGCCAGCGATTTTACCCGCATCTTTAGTTGCTTGACGTTGAGCATCGTTAAAGTAAGCAGGAACAGTAATAACTGCTTCAGTAACTGTTTCACCTAAATAGTCTTCTGCAGTTTTCTTCATCTTTTTCAAGATTTCAGCAGAAACCTGTTGAGGCGCTAATTTTTTATCGTTTACTTCAACCCAAGCATCGCCATTGTCTGCTTTGATGATTTTATAAGGTACAAGACCGATATCTTTTTGTACCGCTTGATCTTCATAACGACGACCAATTAAACGCTTGATAGCGAATAATGTATTTTTCGGGTTAGTTACTGCCTGACGCTTAGCGCTTTGACCAACTAAGATCTCGCCATCTTTATAAGCAATGATCGATGGAGTTGTACGTGCGCCTTCAGCGTTTTCGATTACTTTTACTTTATCGCCTTCAAGTACAGCAACGCATGAGTTGGTAGTACCTAAGTCAATACCAATAATTTTTGCCATGTGACGTTTTCCTCAAAAATTCTTTTGCAATGTTTTTGCTTGTTATCCGATATGAGAGTGAATCTATTTTTTTCAAGCGTTTTAGCGAAAAAAAATCTAAAAACTCTCAAAAAATTATTTATTGACCAACCATAACCATAGCAGGGCGCAATAAGCGACCGTTTAATGTATAGCCCTTTTGTAAAACGCTACCGATTTCATTCGCTTTAGCATTTGGGTCAATACCTACAGCTTGATGTAAATCTGCATTGAAGCCATTTTTTGTATCAGCTTCTACAACACCAAATTTTTCAAGTGTGGTTAACAGCGACTTCAGGGTTAGCTTAATACCTTCAAGTACTGGTGTTTCTTCATCACCAGCTGCTTGAATTGCACGCTCTAAATTATCAACAGAATCTAGTAATTCTTTTGCAAATTTTTCAAGCACAGTCTCTTTATGCTTGTCAGATTCACGTTGAATACGCTCTACACTTTTTTGTGCTTCGTAAACTGCATTCGCAGTACGTGCTTTTTCAAGTTTTAGGCTTTCTTCTAATTTGGTGATTTGCGCTTGTAAAGATTCAACGGTAACGTCGTTTGCTTGCTCTACACCTTCAGCCTGAGTTTGCTCATTAGATTGCTCTGCTTGCTCGTGTTGAATGTCTTGAGCTTGCTCATTTTGCTCATTAGCCATTGATGATCTCCGTTTAAATGGGTTTTTAAACATGTACAGTCCTTTTGGCATCAGCATTTACTGGGTTAAACCTGAACTGCCATGCATATGCTGTAATTCATTAATAGGGATGAAGTATGGGCATTGCCTAAAAATTCAAGCGTACACGGCAATTTAAAACTTTTAATTTTGCGGTTTTAAGTAAAAATTTAAATTTTCGATCATAAAAGCAATAAATTCTTGCGTGATTTTGGGTAAATGTTGCCTCGAAGCATATACCACCGACAAACTTAACTCGGGAGCTGAAAAGTTTTTAAATAAAGGAACTAATCGCTTTTCTTTTAAATCTTTTTTAACTAATAAAGTAGGTAGCATCGCCACACCTTGAGCATGTACACACATGTCATAAACAGCATTTACATCATTACTTTTAAAGGTAACGTTCAAAGGATAGTTTTGAGGCTGCTGTTCATTATCAAAAAGAGTCCAAAATTGATGTTGGCTATGGTGAGCTAAACAGTCATGTTGAATTAGTTGTCTTGGATGGGAGAGGGGACTGTGCTGTTTTAAATAATCAGGATGAGCACAGAAAACAGACTCAATTTGACAAACTGGTCTCGCAATTAATCCATCTGCAACTTTTTGCGTTATACGTAAGGCTAAATCGACCTGAGCATCAATTAAGTCCATTGTATTTTCAGTCAGATATACATCAAATTGAATATGTGGATGTTGCTGTTTAAATTGGCGAATACATTCCCCAACCCCTAATTGAAATAAAAATAAACCACAGGTAAAACGAATCGTACCATTATGTTGTTCAGGTGCGGCTAGCTCTTGTAAAAGTTGCTGTTGTTGTAAAATATTCTCGCAGTAGAGCAGGGCTTTTTCACCTGCTGGGGTGAGAGATATTTTTCGAGTATTTCTCTGAAATAGTCGAGTTGAGAATGTGTATTCTAGGTGCTCAAGATAACGAGAAACCATCGCACGTGAATAATTTAGGTGTTCTGCGGCTTTGGTCAAATTGCCATGCTGAGCAATAGAAACAAAGACTTGTATGGCTTTTAATGTGTCCATATGCTTTATCATTATTACAATGTATGCAACAGTTTATCTTAATTTAGTGCATTTACCTTACAGGAATTGCAATTTAAAGTATTTCTCATGAAATTGGAGAATACATAATGAAATTTTTTAAATTAACTGCTTCAGCCCTAGCAACTGCGACTGCTTTAACAGTAACTTCCTCAGCTTTTGCACAAGATTTGAAAATCCAAAGTTTCTTGGCTAAACCCGAACATTTCGGTGTGACTTCTACTTTAATTGAAGGCGATAAAGAAGTTCTGTTGGTGAATGCGCAATTCTCAAAATCTGAAGCGTTACGTATTGCTGCGGATATTTTGGATAGCGGTAAAACATTAAAGACAATTTTCGTAAGTTATGGCGATCCGGACTATTACTTTGGTTTAGATGTATTTAAACAATACTTCCCAAATGTACAAATTATCGCAACGCCGGAAACTGTTAAACATATCCAAGATACTCAAGCGCTTAAGGTGAAATATTGGGGTCCACAAATGGGTGCAAATGCGCCTAGCCAAATTATTGTGCCTCAAGCTTATACTGCTAAAACTTTAAAGTTAGAAAATGAGTCAATCGAAATTAAAGGTAAGAAAGAACTTACTTATTTATGGATTCCTTCTTCTAAAGCAGTAGTAGGGGGTATTCCTGTCTCTTCAGGCATTCATTTATGGATGGCGGATACACCAAAAGTTAAAGACCGCAATGAAGTGATTCAAACTTTAGAAAATATCAAAGCATTGCAGCCTCAAACAGTTGTTCCAGCCCATATGGTTGAGGGAGCTCCACAAGGTTTAGATGCAGTTAACTTTTCTATCGACTATCTCAAGAGCTATGAGAAAGCGGTTAAAGTAAGTAAAAATGCGGGTGAGCTAAGTCAGCTCATGCAGAAACAATATCCAACATTAAAGAGTGTGGATAGCCTTGAGCTAGGCGCAAAAGTTGTAAAAGGCGAGATGCAATGGCCATAATTTAAGGTGACGCGCTAAAAAATTCAAAAAAGCCGTGGTCTATACCCGGCTTTTTTCGATGGGATAAGACATTTTTAAGTAAAAAGTCTCTGTAACATTCTACGCACCTTATATAGCGTTTCTATAAAGAGAAAATTTTTGACTAGAGTAAAAGGCTAAGATAAAAATTAGAAATTGATAAAATTAAACAAAAGCTTAAGTTGTTGCTTCCATATAAAAGGTAGAGGTGAGGCTAAGGAAGAGATTTTAATAAAAAATTGCACAATTTGTACTTCTATTACTACAAAAGACAACCAATGATACGCACGCCAGAAAAAAAAATTGTGAATTATAGGCAGCGCGAAGATGAACTTTGCATTTAAATGTTTGTCGTAATGAAAGGAAAGCGATTATGAAAAAATTAGGTCTTATCTCTGTAGTACTTGCTGGTGTTGCTTTTACAGCTGTTGGTTGTGCATCTGAAGCTGGTTTAAACGCATCAGGTTCTGCTCAAACTAGCGCTAGCCCATCTGGCGTACAAGCTGGTGTAGGTGTAGATGCTGGTGTTTCTGGTCAAGCACAACCAGGTCAAGTTGATGCTGGTGCTTCTGGTTCTGTTTCAGGTTCTGCGACAGCTCAGTAATTCTTAGCGATAAGAACAGTTAAAAAATTATAGAGTCATATATTTAAGATGCCGATTTATGTATGAAGTGAGCTGCTACTCATTACTCTATAATTAAGAGAATTTAGAATTCTCAAAAAAGCCCCAAAAGACTTATCTCTTTGGGGCTTTTTATATAGTAATGAGATTAGTCATCATGACGATAATCTCGATGGTCATGATCTCTATCTTCTAAGCGTTTTTTTTCCCATTCACGATGTCTTTTTTCCCAATCCCGACGATTTTTGTCCTGTTCGCGAGCATCTTTACGTTGTTGTTCGTATATTCTTTTACGCTCTTCCCAACGTTTTCGCTCCCAATCACTATATCGACGTCCATCGTTACGGTCATAACGATCATCATCATGATCATGGTAATCATAACCACCGCGATAATAAGGGTCATCTGTATAAGCAACACAGCCTGCAGTTAAAAGACTGGTTGCTAACAAAGTAACAACTAGTTTTGCTGACATAGCACAATCTCCTTTGTCTGTTAACAATAATTGGCAAAAAAGTCCTGTTTTAAACGACAGATTTGTTAATGACATTTGCTATAAATCAGATTAGCGTAGATTGGTTTTTACCTTTGTATCTTGATTACATGAGTTGTATGCGAATATAGTCAAACAACAAAGAATTCTGTAGAAAATATGAAGGATAAAAGGAATTCATGGAGATAGGCATGACAGCATTTAATCAAAAAATTCAAACATTGCTAGATAAGGGCCAAGGGCCTGCTGCTCGAGCTCTTGATAAGTTACCTCGATTGGCTCAAGAATCACTTGCCAAAATTCTTGGATATTCCTACCAATACCCAGATCTCGACTCATTTACTAAATGTATGATGGCCGTACAAATTAAACAGGGACGTATCGGTTTTATTGGTTCAGATCCTATTGATTCTAGACGCCAATTCGATACACAAATGTTGGCTATCCGTCAGAAATCAACAGAAGTTGATTCTGTAGAAGATATTCGCTTACCTCTTCAAAGCGGAACTATCTTCGCAAGACACTATCACCCGGCACCTAATAAAAAATTACCTCTACTGGTTTTCTATCACGGAGGAGGTTTTGTCGTGGGTGGATTAGATACTCATGATGAGGTGTGCCGCATATTGGCGAAATACGCAAAAGTACAAGTACTCAGCATTGATTATCCTCTTGCCCCAGAAGTCTCACCTCAACATTTAATTCAATCATGCGAAGATGCATTGGCTTGGGTCTATCAAAATCGTAGACAGCTAAAAATATTAAAAAATCGTATTGCTGTAGCAGGGGATAGTGCAGGCGGAAATATCAGTACGGTTGTCGCTCAACGATCAGTAAACAAACCTTATGCTCCACAAGCACAGCTTCTCATTTATCCTACAGTTGATTTTAAAAGTCGACATCCTTCTTTTTATGCTTATAACGAAGGATTAGTTTTGACGGATAGCGATATTAATTATGTCACTCAATATTATGCAACTCAGCATAATGTAGAATTAGATGATCCAATTATTTCTCCAACCTATGGTAATTTGAAAAAGAATCCACCAGCTTTTGTGATTACGGCTGGTCATGACGTACTGCATGACGAAGCAAAAATTTATAGCTATAAGCTAAGACAAAATGGTGTCAAAATGCATTATGAAGAATATCCAGATCAAACCCATGGTTTTATAAACTTGACACCTATTTCGAAAAAGGCAAAACGCTATACCATCGAGATCAGTAAAAACTTCAGAAAGTTCTGGGATAAAAATAGTTAAATAAAAGCTTAGTCCATGTTTCACGTGGAACGTGGACTAATACTTTAATCCAAAATATAAAAGCACTAAATAAAAGATAATAAATACTCACTAGAATTCTTTTATATAGATGATTAAATTTACCCTTCATTAAGTTTGGCATTTTGTTGTAGGGAAGATATGAAAAAATTATTAATGTTATGTTGTTTGGGTATAAGCAATCATTCAGTATGGGCTGACACTTTAGTTGAAATGCAAACGAACTTAGGCAACGTTGAAATACAACTTTATGATGATAAAGCACCAAACAGTGTGAAGAATTTTAAAGACTATATAAAGTCAGGCTTTTATAAAGATACGATATTTCATCGTATAATTCCTGGTTTCATGGTGCAAGGCGGTGGGCTTACTGCAAATATGCAGGAAAAGACTACGCGAGCACCTATCAAAAATGAAGCTGGAAATGGAATTGCTAACACACGAGGAACTTTGGCAATGGCCCGTACAGCAAACCCTGACTCAGCTACTAGTCAGTTTTTTATAAACGTTGCAGATAATAATTTTTTAAATCGTTCTGCGGGTAATCCTGGTTATGCAGTTTTTGGAAAAGTAATTAAAGGAATGGATGTGGTTGACCGTATTGTTCAGGTCCCTACATCAAACTATGGTGTGCATCAAAACGTACCAAAACAGCCTATAAAGATAGTAGATATAAAGATCAAAACTCTGCAAAAATAAATTAACTATATAAATCAGCAAGTTGTGTATTTTTGAGATTTTATTTGGCTGAAAAAGAACCGGTCGAACGAGCATATTTATAAAAGTGCTTGCGTACCAGTTTTTTTTCCCTATAATGCACTCATCCCGACGCGATACACGAGAATATCTTAGCTTACAGGGTTAAGATGAAAGCTTAGTATTGCGTTGAATTCTGTCTCTGACGAAGAGCAGAAAAATCATTAAGAGAATTGAAGAACAACTTGTGTGGATTTTTACTGGTTGATTAATCGAAATAATTTTCATTGATTGATTGGTTTAAATTACTCGAAGTTTATTTGAGCGAAATTTAAGTCAGTAATTGATGAGCCAGAATTGGTACCTTGTCTTTAAATAAGGTACAAAATGATTTTAACTGAAGAGTTTGATCATGGCTCAGATTGAACGCTGGCGGCAGGCTTAACACATGCAAGTCGAGCGGAGAGAGGTAGCTTGCTACTGATCTTAGCGGCGGACGGGTGAGTAATGCTTAGGAATCTGCCTATTAGTGGGGGACAACATTTCGAAAGGAATGCTAATACCGCATACGTCCTACGGGAGAAAGCAGGGGATCTTCGGACCTTGCGCTAATAGATGAGCCTAAGTCGGATTAGCTAGTTGGTGGGGTAAAGGCCTACCAAGGCGACGATCTGTAGCGGGTCTGAGAGGATGATCCGCCACACTGGGACTGAGACACGGCCCAGACTCCTACGGGAGGCAGCAGTGGGGAATATTGGACAATGGGCGCAAGCCTGATCCAGCCATGCCGCGTGTGTGAAGAAGGCCTTATGGTTGTAAAGCACTTTAAGCGAGGAGGAGGCTACTGAAGTTAATACCTTCAGATAGTGGACGTTACTCGCAGAATAAGCACCGGCTAACTCTGTGCCAGCAGCCGCGGTAATACAGAGGGTGCAAGCGTTAATCGGATTTACTGGGCGTAAAGCGCGCGTAGGCGGCTAATTAAGTCAAATGTGAAATCCCCGAGCTTAACTTGGGAATTGCATTCGATACTGGTTAGCTAGAGTGTGGGAGAGGATGGTAGAATTCCAGGTGTAGCGGTGAAATGCGTAGAGATCTGGAGGAATACCGATGGCGAAGGCAGCCATCTGGCCTAACACTGACGCTGAGGTGCGAAAGCATGGGGAGCAAACAGGATTAGATACCCTGGTAGTCCATGCCGTAAACGATGTCTACTAGCCGTTGGGGCCTTTGAGGCTTTAGTGGCGCAGCTAACGCGATAAGTAGACCGCCTGGGGAGTACGGTCGCAAGACTAAAACTCAAATGAATTGACGGGGGCCCGCACAAGCGGTGGAGCATGTGGTTTAATTCGATGCAACGCGAAGAACCTTACCTGGCCTTGACATAGTAAGAACTTTCCAGAGATGGATTGGTGCCTTCGGGAACTTACATACAGGTGCTGCATGGCTGTCGTCAGCTCGTGTCGTGAGATGTTGGGTTAAGTCCCGCAACGAGCGCAACCCTTTTCCTTATTTGCCAGCGAGTAATGTCGGGAACTTTAAGGATACTGCCAGTGACAAACTGGAGGAAGGCGGGGACGACGTCAAGTCATCATGGCCCTTACGGCCAGGGCTACACACGTGCTACAATGGTCGGTACAAAGGGTTGCTACCTAGCGATAGGATGCTAATCTCAAAAAGCCGATCGTAGTCCGGATTGGAGTCTGCAACTCGACTCCATGAAGTCGGAATCGCTAGTAATCGCGGATCAGAATGCCGCGGTGAATACGTTCCCGGGCCTTGTACACACCGCCCGTCACACCATGGGAGTTTGTTGCACCAGAAGTAGCTAGCCTAACTGCAAAGAGGGCGGTTACCACGGTGTGGCCGATGACTGGGGTGAAGTCGTAACAAGGTAGCCGTAGGGGAACCTGCGGCTGGATCACCTCCTTAACGAAAGATTGACGATTGGTAAGAATCCACAACAAGTTGTTCTTCATAGATGTATCTGAGGGTCTGTAGCTCAGTTGGTTAGAGCACACGCTTGATAAGCGTGGGGTCACAAGTTCAAGTCTTGTCAGACCCACCATGACTTTGACTGGTTAAAGTTATAGATAAAAGATACATGACTGATGATGTAAGCTGGGGACTTAGCTTAGTTGGTAGAGCGCCTGCTTTGCACGCAGGAGGTCAGGAGTTCGACTCTCCTAGTCTCCACCAGAACTTAAGAGAAGTTCGGATTACAGAAATTAGTAAATAGAGATTATATGATCTTGGTTTATTAACTTCTGTGATTTAAATATCACGGTATTAAGCATGACCTGACGAAGGCATGTTTATTCATTAACAGATTGGCAAAATTGAGTCTGAAATAAATTGTTCACTCAAGAGTTTAGATTAAGCAATTAATCTGAATGAATTGAGAACTAGCAAATTAACTGAATCAAGCGTTTTGGTATATGAATTTAGATTGAAGCTGTACAGTGTTTAAGTACACAGACAACAGATAGTAGCGATGAAGAATCGCACGGACAACACTCACTTGTAGGTGTTGACGACTGTTTGGGGTTGTATAGTCAAGTAATTAAGTGCATGTGGTGGATGCCTTGGCAGTCAGAGGCGATGAAAGACGTAATAGCCTGCGATAAGCTCCGGGGAGGCGGCAAATATCCTTTGATCCGGAGATTTCTGAATGGGGAAACCCACCTACTTTAAGGTAGGTATTGCAACATGAATACATAGTGTTGCAAGGCGAACGAGGGGAAGTGAAACATCTCAGTACCCTTAGGAAAAGAAATCAATTGAGATTCCCTCAGTAGCGGCGAGCGAACGGGGATCAGCCCATTAAGTTATGTGTGTTTTAGTGGAACGCTCTGGGAAGTGCGAACGTAGAGGGTGATATTCCCGTACACGAAAGGGCACACATAATGATGACGAGTAGGGCGAGGCACGTGAAACCTTGTCTGAATATGGGGGGACCATCCTCCAAGGCTAAATACTCCTGACTGACCGATAGTGAACCAGTACCGTGAGGGAAAGGCGAAAAGAACCCCTGTGAGGGGAGTGAAATAGATCCTGAAACCGCATGCATACAAGCAGTGGGAGCACCTTCGTGGTGTGACTGCGTACCTTTTGTATAATGGGTCAGCGACTTATATTCAGTAGCAAGGTTAACCGTATAGGGGAGCCGTAGGGAAACCGAGTCTTAATAGGGCGTTTAGTTGCTGGGTATAGACCCGAAACCAGGCGATCTATCCATGAGCAGGTTGAAGGTTGGGTAACACTAACTGGAGGACCGAACCCACTGTCGTTGAAAAGCCAGGGGATGACTTGTGGATAGGGGTGAAAGGCTAATCAAGCCTGGTGATAGCTGGTTCTCCCCGAAAGCTATTTAGGTAGCGCCTCGGACGAATACCATAGGGGGTAGAGCACTGTTTCGGCTAGGGGGTCATCCCGACTTACCAAACCGATGCAAACTCCGAATACCTATGAGTACTATCCGGGAGACAGACTGCGGGTGCTAACGTCCGTAGTCAAGAGGAAAACAATCCAGACCGCCAGCTAAGGCCCCAAAATCATAGTTAAGTGGGAAACGATGTGGGAAGGCATAGACAGCTAGGAGGTTGGCTTAGAAGCAGCCACCCTTTAAAGAAAGCGTAATAGCTCACTAGTCGAGTCGGCCTGCGCGGAAGATGTAACGGGGCTAAAACTATGTGCCGAAGCTGCGGATTTGACATTAGTCAAGTGGTAGGGGAGCGTTCTGTAAGCCGATGAAGGTGTATTGAGAAGTATGCTGGAGGTATCAGAAGTGCGAATGCTGACGTGAGTAACGACAAAACGGGTGAAAAACCCGTTCGCCGAAAGACCAAGGGTTCCAGTCCAACGTTAATCGGGGCTGGGTGAGTCGACCCCTAAGGCGAGGCCGAAAGGCGTAGTCGATGGGAAATTGGTTAATATTCCAATACTTCTGTGTAATGCGATGAGAGGACGGAGAAGGTTAAGTCAGCCTGGCGTTGGTTGTCCAGGTGGAAGGATGTAGGTATGTATCTTAGGCAAATCCGGGGTACTCTATACTGAGATCCGATAGCAAGCTGTACTTGTACAGCGAAGTGGCTGATACCATGCTTCCAGGAAAAGTCTCTAAGCTTCAGTTACACAGGAATCGTACCCGAAACCGACACAGGTGGTCAGGTCGAGTAGACCAAGGCGCTTGAGAGAACTCTGCTGAAGGAACTAGGCAAAATGGTACCGTAACTTCGGGAGAAGGTACGCTGTTGTTGGTGATGGAACTTGCTTCCTGAGCTGACGACAGCCGCAGAAACCAGGCCGCTGCAACTGTTTATTAAAAACATAGCACTCTGCAAACACGAAAGTGGACGTATAGGGTGTGATGCCTGCCCGGTGCTGGAAGGTTAATTGATGGGGTTAGCGTAAGCGAAGCTCTTGATCGAAGCCCCAGTAAACGGCGGCCGTAACTATAACGGTCCTAAGGTAGCGAAATTCCTTGTCGGGTAAGTTCCGACCTGCACGAATGGCATAATGATGGCGGCGCTGTCTCCAGCAGAGGCTCAGTGAAATCGAAATCGCTGTGAAGATGCAGTGTACCCGCGGCTAGACGGAAAGACCCCGTGAACCTTTACTGCAGCTTGACACTGAACTTTGACCTTACTTGTGTAGGATAGGTGGGAGGCTTTGAAGTTGGAACGCTAGTTCCAATGGAGCCGTCCTTGAAATACCACCCTGGTAATGTTGAGGTTCTAACTCTGTCCCGTTATCCGGGACGAGGACCGTGTCTGGTGGGTAGTTTGACTGGGGCGGTCTCCTCCTAAAGAGTAACGGAGGAGTACGAAGGTGCGCTCAGCGTGGTCGGAAATCACGCGTAGAGTATAAAGGCAAAAGCGCGCTTAACTGCGAGACCCACAAGTCGAGCAGGTACGAAAGTAGGTCTTAGTGATCCGGTGGTTCTGTATGGAAGGGCCATCGCTCAACGGATAAAAGGTACTCTGGGGATAACAGGCTGATACCGCCCAAGAGTTCATATCGACGGCGGTGTTTGGCACCTCGATGTCGGCTCATCTCATCCTGGGGCTGAAGCAGGTCCCAAGGGTATGGCTGTTCGCCATTTAAAGAGGTACGCGAGCTGGGTTTAGAACGTCGTGAGACAGTTCGGTCCCTATCTACCGTGGGCGCTGGAAATTTGAGAGGATCTGCTCCTAGTACGAGAGGACCAGAGTGGACGAACCTCTGGTGTACCGGTTGTGACGCCAGTCGCATCGCCGGGTAGCTATGTTCGGAAGGGATAACCGCTGAAAGCATCTAAGCGGGAAGCCTACCTCAAGATAAGATTTCCCTAGGAATTTATTCCTCTAAAGAGCCGTTCGAGACTAGGACGTTGATAGGTTGGATGTGGAAGCATAGTGATATGTGAAGCTGACCAATACTAATTGCTCGTGAGGCTTGACTATACAACACCCAAGCAGTTGTATATGAAGCATCAATCGATTCATAAACATGCAAAGCAACTTGATTTAGTTAAACGCTTAGCTAAAATGAACAGATAAAGTCAGATTCAATCAGCCCGTCTGTAAAGATTTGGAAAACGCAACGTATCACCATGTGAATAAAACGAAGCAAGTATCCATACCAGTTGTGCTGGCGACCATAGCAAGAGTGAACCACCTGATCCCTTCCCGAACTCAGAAGTGAAACCTCTTAGCGCTGATGGTAGTGTGGGGTTACCCATGTGAGAGTAAGTCATCGCCAGCTCATTATTCTAAACACCCCCGACTCAATGGTCAGGGGTGTTTTTTTATGCGTAGGAAATATAAGAGAATTTGATTTTTAATAAAATCTAAGCTCAATTTCAGATTTGTATATTGGCTGTATTCTATGAATATAATGATGGAATTTCTTATTTTTGGTCACCTCTATGAAAATTAATTCTTTCTCTCCTATACCTGAAGATGATAACGAACTCTCTCTTCCTGCATTGATTTATTGGGCATCTTTAGGTGATATCGATCACGTAAAAGAATTACTAATAGATGGAAAAGATCCTAACCAGACAGATGATGAAGGTTATAGTGCTCTGCAAGCAGCTGCTGAAAATGATCATTTAGAGGTAGTTCAACTCTTAGTTGAAAAAGGTGCTCATGTCGCTTACAAAAGCGAATACACGGCACTAGAGCTAGCAGAAATGGCAGGTAATATTGAGATAGTAAATTATTTAAGAAGTTTATAGTATTAAAAAGCCCCTTTTATTTGAAAAAGAGGCTTTTTGTTCAATTTAAGACAAATGATATTTCTGTAGTTTCTCAATAATTGATTGAAGTCCTTTTACTTCAAACTCATTAGCTTCGAATTTTTCATCTTTATTGCGTTTAAAAATATCCCGAATCTCTATGACAGCGTTGGGATCAATGATACTTAAACTTGAGGTGACTTGACGTATTTGGCTAATAGAACGAGAACCATTCGTTGAACCATAGCCAATAAATGCAGCAGGTTTGCCACTCCATTCTTTACCTACATAGTCGAGTGCATTCTTTAAAGCTGGACTATAACCATGATTGTATTCTGGGCTAATAAAGATAAATGCATCTGCTTGTGCGATTTTGTCCGCCCATTCTTGCTGTTGAGGCTGATCATAAATCCCGGTAGCCGGTGGGTGAGAACCTGAAAATAAAGGTAAATTCCATTCTTTTAAATCAATTACTTCTGTTTGAAAATCTTTTAAATTAAATGAGGGAATTGTTGATTGTAGCCAATTGGCGATTTTAATTGCTGTACGTCCTTCACGAACACTTCCTACGATAATATAGACCAGCATGTATTTGTCCTAAGAATTTTTATCTCTATAACTTAATTCATTATATAGGTAGGAGAGAATATAGAATTTGTAAGGATTCTTATGTCACTAATAAAAATTGAATCATAAAAAAGCCCTCATTGAGAGGGCTTTTTTATTTACATTAGCTTAATGCCTTGTTGGCCTTCGGGTGTTACCTTGAATATTTCTACTTCAAAGGTAATATTTTTCCCAGCTAACGGGTGATTAAAATCAATTTCTGTAATGTCATCATTAACTGATTTAACTACACCGAATAAAGTAGTTTTTGCCTTATCTTCAAATTCGATCATGTGACCAGGAATAGGGCGTTGCTCAAACTTAACTGTATCGAAAGTTTGAACATTTTCTGGGTTCCACGGACCAAAAGCATCTTCTGGTGGAAGGTGTACTGTACGGCGGTCACCTGCACGTAAACCGAATAATGCTTTTTCGAAACCTGGTAAAAGGTTCCCGTCACCAATAGTCAGACTAACTGGCTCTTCACGGCTACGTGTATTGTCAATTTCTACACCATTTTCGATAGATACAGAAAAGTGTAGGTCGACTTTAGAACCTTCTTGGATACGAATTTCTTCGTTAGGTTGAATAATTTCGGTCATATTATGCATCCGAATTTTGGTTACGTTGCTTTTCAAGGAAGAATGTATCAATGAGTAGCAAAATCGTACCTAGAGTGATGGCACTGTCCGCAATATTAAAAGCTGGAAAGTGATGATTTTGGTAATAAACATGAATGAAATCGACCACATAACCTAGGGTAATACGGTCAATTAAATTGCCTAAAGCTCCACCTAAAATTAAAGCGATGGCTACA
The DNA here is from genome assembly GCF_034067285.1 of Acinetobacter pittii. Taxonomy (NCBI): domain Bacteria; kingdom Pseudomonadati; phylum Pseudomonadota; class Gammaproteobacteria; order Moraxellales; family Moraxellaceae; genus Acinetobacter; species Acinetobacter pittii. Next base: position 3,648,672 of record NZ_CP139286.1, on the reverse strand, counting down.
GGTAGTACCACCATTTTTTTAGGCATACGCATTAACCAAAATACAAAAAGTACTGAAACTAAGCCCGCCAAAGATGTGAAGAAATAGCGCTGCCATCCTCCTGCATCAGATAAAAAGCTAAAAGCTGCACCATAGTTATGTAATAGTGTCCAGTTTAAAAATGGAAGTACGGGTACAGGATCTGCATAGTTGAGATGTGTACTTGCAATCCATTTTGTCCATTGATCCAATACAATGGCAAGGACAGAAAGTCCAAGCCAAATCAGGTTGTGTGGATAAAACTGGAATAAGCCTTTTTTAGCTTGTGAATTAGGCATATTTTCTCACTTCGCCACGACCAGTGACGTTCACAATACAACGACCACATAAACCAGGATGATCGGCATGTGTATTTACATCTGGAAGGACGTGCCAGCAACGTGCACATTTTTCACCTTCAGCTGCAGATATTTGTACACGTAAGCCTTCCATTTCAGTTGCTTCACCTTGCTCAGCAAATGGATGTACTACTACTTGCGAAGTAATAAGAACAAAACGGAGTTCATCAGCCAGTTGGTTTAAAACTGTTTGTAATGATTCATTTGCCCAAAGTTCAACTTTGGCTGAAAGATTACTGCCGACAATTTTAGCGTTACGTGCTGCTTCAATCTGTTTATTTACTGCAGATTTTACGCTAATCAATGTTTGCCAATCTTCCTCAGAAAGCAAGTTTGCTTTTGATGAAACAGGCAAGTCATACCATTCTGACGTAAATACATACTTTTCAGTTTGTTCTGGAATCAGTGGCCAAGCTTCTTGAGCGGTAAAGCTTAAGATTGGGCTCATCCAACGGATAAATACTTGGACAATATGGTAAAGCGCTGTTTGTGCAGAACGGCGTGCTTGTGAGTCAGCCTTCGTTGTATATTGGCGGTCTTTGATAATGTCTAGGTAGAAACCACCTAAGTCATTAATACAGAAGCTTGTTAACGCACTACACACCACATGGAAGTTCATTTCTTCATAAGCAGTGATAATGGTTTGTTGTACTTCATTCGCACGCTGCAAAATATATTGATCAAGAGCGATAAGGTCATCTACTGCTAAAGCATCAGTACTTGGTTTGAAACCATTGAGGTTAGCAAGTAAGAAGCGCAGGGTATTACGAATACGGCGGTAGCTATCACTTACACGGTTAAAGATTTCTTTAGACGCCGCAATTTCATAGCGATAGTCGCTAGAAGCTACATATAGGCGTAAACCATCAGCACCAAGTTGTTTGATGATTTCTTCAAGCGGAATGTAGTTACCTAATGATTTTGATAACTTACGACCATTTTCATCTACCGTAAAACCATGTGTTAACAGGGCTTTATATGGTGCACGATTGTGAATTGCCATAGACGTTAATAAAGAAGATTGGAACCAGCCACGGTGTTGGTCTGAACCTTCTAAATATAAGTCAGCAGGGCTTTCTAATTCTTCACGTTGCTCAAGTACAGCATAATGTGTTGTACCAGAGTCGAACCATACATCGAGTGTATCGCGAACGGCGTTGTATTGTTCAGCATCTTCACCAATGAAGTCTTTTGCTTCACGTTTGAACCATGCTTCGATACCTTCTTGTTCGATCAGTTGAGCGACTTCTTCGATGAGCTCAGGTGTACGTGGGTGTAATTCGTTCGTGTCTTTATGAACGAAGAAAGGAATTGGAACACCCCACGTGCGTTGACGTGAAATACACCAGTCCGGACGACCTTCGATCATTGATTCAATACGGTTTTTACCCCAGTTCGGGACAAACTCGATATCATTTTCAATGGCATTCAGCGCGCCATCACGTAAACCTTTTTGATCCATGCTAATGAACCATTGTGGTGTAGCACGGAAAATAATTGGGGTCTTGTGACGCCAGCAGTGTGGGTAGCTATGTTTAATTGGCTGATGAGCCCATAAGCGACCTACAGCGCCCAAAGCTTCGATAATCTTTGGATTAGCTTTATAGATGTGTTCACCAGCATAGATTGGAGCAGTTGGGAGATAAACTCCGTTACCACCGACTGGATTATCTACTTTAAGGTTATATTGAAGACCTACTTTATAGTCGTCTGCACCGTGGCCAGGCGCTGTATGTACGGCACCTGTACCACTTGTTGCGATAACGTGTTCACCCAAAATAACCGGAACTTGGCGATCAGTAAGTAAAGGGTGCTGTAAAGTAAGCTTTTCAAGAGCTGAACCGGTAAAATCTGCTAAAACAACTGGGTTTTCAAGTTTATAGCGTTCAATTGCTGAAGCAACTAAGTCTTTAGCAAGAATGAAGTTTTGCTTACCGCGCTCAGTCGTCACTTGTACCAATTGATATTCAATTTCGGCATGCAACGCAACCGCTTGGTTTGCAGGCAATGTCCACGGTGTAGTCGTCCAGATCACGATATCAGTTGGATCTTGAACTTCTACGTTTAAACGGGCACTTAAATCTTTAAGATCAACAACGCCAAAACCAACGTCGATTGCGTCAGATTTTTTATCTTCATATTCAACTTCAGCTTCAGCAAGTGCAGAACCACAGTCCATACACCAGTTCACTGGCTTTAAGCCCGGCTGAATATGACCATTTTTCTGAATCAAACCTAAAGCACGAACAATATCAGCTTCTTGTTTGTAATTCATGGTGAGATAAGGATTATCCCAGTCACCTAAAATACCCAGACGTTTAAAGTCAGTACGCTGTAAATCAATTTGTTTTAGCGCGTATTCACGGCAGAGCTTACGGAAAGTAGCTGCGTCAACTTTTTCGCCTACTTTACCCACTTTTTCTTCGACTTTTAGTTCGATTGGTAAACCGTGACAGTCCCAACCCGGAACATAAGGTGCATCGAAACCTGACAAAGTACGACTTTTTACAATAACGTCTTTGAGTACTTTATTGACCGCATGGCCTAAGTGAATTGTACCGTTTGCATATGGAGGGCCATCATGCAAAATATATTTTTTCTTGCCAATACGCGATGCACGAATCTGCTGATAAATGTTGTCGGTATACCACTCTTCTAACCATTTCACTTCACGTACTGCCAAATTTGCTTTCATTGCAAATTGAGTATCCGGCAGGTTTAGCGTGGCTTTGTAGTCCACTGCATTCTCAGGAGTTTGCTTATCGCTCATGCAAGTTTTCTTCCAGTTTTAATCAGCTTGGGAGCTGACATGTTTTACAATCAAAATTCGAATTAAAAAGGAAATTGTGTCGTGTCGTTACGATATTGTCGTAACTGTTGCACGTCATTATCAATTCCTGCCTTAAGTGCCTCAAGCGAAGGGTAGTTCAATTCACCATGAAGATAGTGAAGAAAAGTCACCCGCATAAATAAGCCATACAGATTAGCAGAAACATCAGGGAAATGTACTTCTAATCTCCATTCTGGATGTTCTTGCTGAATAGCTGGACGTGTACCAACATGGCCTGCGCCATAGAGACTGTTTTCATGGTATCCGGCAATTCCTGGTTTTTCAGGTGTGTCTTGGCGCACTTTTTCAGTGAGCGAAGTGGTTTCGCAAATGACTTCAACCCCATAAATACCATTTAAACAAGGTTTGTGGCGGTTGAGGCGAACATTAATCGTTGGAAAATCTAAAGTTTGTCCAATTTGGTCGCCATATTGGACACGTCCGGTAATACTGTACGGACGACCTAATAATTTAGCTGCTAAAGCGAGATTACCCACTTGAAGCACTTGGCGAATACGAGTTGAACTGACGCGTTCACCTTCAAGTTCAATGGTATGTAAATTTGTGACTTGAAAGCCGTAATTCTTTAGAAATTCACTGTTACCTTGACGGTCTTTGCCGAAATGAAAGTCATCCCCTAGAACCAAAGTCTGCGCATTTAGTTTATCTTTTAATAAATCTGCAAACTCAGACGCACTCATGCTACGGAAATGCTGATCAAATTTAGCAACCGCAATATAGTCAACGCCAAGCTCAGTTAGATATTCGACCTTTTCTCGTAACGAGTTAATACGAGGAGGAGCATCGTAACCTTTAAAGAACTCAAGAGGTTGTGGCTCAAAAATCATAACCAATGTTTTTAAGCCTTGTGCTGCAGCAATTTTTTTGAGTTGCGCAATCATCGCTTGGTGACCTAAATGGACACCATCAAAATTACCAATAGTTACCGCTGTTTGAGGTAACTGAAAATTGGGTGATAACGCATTAAGACGAAGCAGTTTCATGAACTTAAAATATGGCTATTTTTGCAAGGGCTATATATTGCCATAATCTCACAGATTCGTCTTGTTGTTGTGTTTTTACTCAGTTATTTTTCAATATGAATATCTTTATATCTAAAATATTGATGAATTAAATAAAAATAAATCAATTTTTCTTATTAGTGTTTTGCTCTACTATATCTTTATCCACTCTTTGATTAGAGAACTAAGATGAAAAAACCCTTTTACCAATTAAATCAAAGCAAAGATGTTATACGGCATTTTACCCCAAATTGGTTTACAGCGACTATGGGTACTGGTGTGGTAAGTATGATTTTGATTCAGCTGCCATTTGCTCAATCATTTTTATTCACGCTAGCAACTTTGTTATGGCAATTTAATATTGTTTTATTCAGTGTTTTTTCAGCTCTCTATTTATTACGGTGGTTTCTTTTCCCTCATGAAGCGAAGCAAATATTTAACCATCCAAATATGAGCTTATTTTTAGGGGCTATCCCGATGGGGCTCGCTACCATATTAAATGGTTTCTTAAGCTTTGGTGTGGGGCTTTACGGTGAAGTTGCCATACATATTGCTCAAACCTTATGGTATATCGATGTCTTTTTAGCACTAGCCATTGCATGGATCGTACCTTTTTGTATGTTTAGCCGTCAGAACCATCAGCTACATACCATGACTGCAATCTGGCTATTACCAGTGGTTGCCTGTGAAGTCGCAGCAAGTTCTGCGGGAGTGCTAGTAGCGCATTTACCAGCTGATTTACATAGCTTTCATTTATTGCTAGCAGGCTACGTGCTGTGGGGAATTTCTGTTTTACCCGCATTTGGTATTTTGACAATTTTAATGTTGCGTATGGCTTTGCATCAGTTACCGGAAAAAGAAGTTGCAATTTCTAGCTGGCTTTCTTTAGGTCCTATCGGGACTGGTGCTTTAGGATTATTGTTGCTAGGTGAGCAAGCGCAAAGAGTGGCTCCACATGTAGGATTTCATCAATTTGCTAATGTATTTCCAGCTTTAGGAGTTGTAGGAAGTCTGGTTCTTGTGGGGTTCGGTTTATGGTGGCTCGGTCTTGCGATTTTAACAACGCTTCGCCATGCAAAAACAGGTATTCCATTTAATTTAGGCTGGTGGGGTTTAACTTTTCCATTAGGCGTATTTATTCTGGCACTGTTTAATTTAGGCCATCAGGTTGAAATTGTATTTATACAATACGTTGCAGTGGCATTGAGCCTTTTATTGTTGGCAATGTGGAGTGTGGTAATGAAAAAAACGCTAGCAGGCGCATATAGCGGCAAACTGTTCTTCTCTCCGTGTTTAATCGCCTTACAACAAAAAATGCAGTAGTAATGAAAAGGTGCAAAAAGTTTTTGCACCTGATTTATACTTATTTTCTAATTTATTTAATTTTGATTTGAGCCTTCTGAATGAACTCTGATATTGCTTTAATTATGGCGCTTCCTAATGAATCTAAAGGTTTATTTGAACAAGCAGGCATTGAAGTCCATTACAGTGGCATTGGCAAGATTAATGCTGCCTTTAAAGCGTTTGAGGTTATTCAAAAAACAGGATGCAAAACTTTAATTAACCTGGGTACAGCTGGAAGCTCTGCATTTAATCGGCACGATTTAGTTGAAATAAAAACGTTTGTACAACGTGATATGGACGTTTCACCGTTAGGGTTTGAAGTCGGTGTAACGCCGTTAGATAATCATTTAGCTGCCGAGATTCACCTTCAACCGCATTTTGTTGATTTACCAAAAGCAATATGTGGTACTGGTGATTCATTTGAAACGGGTCAGCCAAAAGTAGCTTGTGATGTGGTGGATATGGAAGGGTATGCTTTAGCCAAAGTCTGCCATAAATTAGGCGTACGTCTGATTTCGGTAAAGTATATTACTGATGGGGCAGATAACACAGCTCATCTAGATTGGGAAGAAAACTTGTTATTAGGTGCACAAAAGCTTTTAGCACTTTATCAAAATCATTTCTAAAAAAAGATCGGCAAATTTGCCGATCTTTTTTTTGTTTTAACGAGGCAATACACCGTAGAGCATTAGGTGGACTGTATGCTCAATTGAACGCTGGAACATACTGCGGTTACGCAGAGTTTTTCCAGTTACCATTTCCATTTGGGTTGCAAAATCTGCATAGTTTTGCGTAAGGCCCCAAATATTTAAGATTAATAATTCCGGGTCGATATCTGGGGAAATTTTCCCTTCTTCTTGCCACGTCTGAATGACTTTAGCTTTGCGCTTGAATAACTTTTTCAAAGGCCCTTTCAGTATAGGCAAAATATGCGGAGCACCTTGAATGATTTCTAATGCAAACAATCTAGAGGCTTTCGGTTGGCTACGAGAAAGTTCGATTTTTTGAATTAAATAGTGCGATAAGGCTTCGGCTGGTTCTAATTCAGCTTCTAAAGTTTGTAAGGGAGCCAACCATTTTTGTAAAACAGTTGTGAGCACTTCTACATATAAAGACTCTTTATTTTCATAGTAATAGAAAATATTCGACTTATGCATGTCGGCGAGTTGGGCAATTTCATCCAGACTTGCACCACTGAACCCATAGACTGAAAATACGTCAAGGGCGGCAGCAAGGAGCTGATTGCGCTTTTGGGTACTCTTTTTTTGTTCCATCTGCTGCATAATTAAAAAAATAATATTCCCATTGTAAGGGAAATTGTTTGATTTGTGCACAGGTGTCTTGCTTTTTTAATCAAAAAACGGCTAGTTATTTGCGTAATAGATATACTATTGTGCAAAAAATAGAGAGATTCACTAGTTTATTGTTATTCTTAAAAATATTTTTTAAATTTCGCCCTAAAAAAGAGCAATAAAACAGCAATTTTATTGCTCATAAATTGTGCATTTTTCGGCTGAGCGATTCTCTTTACTCATCGCAACCTTAGGTTGCTAAAACCGCATCGAGTACTTGCTGTTCAAGCTGAGCAAAAGAAATACTCTTTTTACGGGGACGCGGCAAATTAACTTGGAAGCTTTGAGCAATCTGGCCCTTATCTAATAATATAATACGGTCAGCCAATTGCACTGCTTCACTTACATCGTGGGTGACTAAAATTGCAGTGAAGCCTTGCTCTTTCCACAAGCGCTCAATCAAGCTTTGCATCTCAAGACGAGTTAACGCATCTAATGCCCCTAATGGCTCATCTAACAGCAAAATACGCGGAGTATGAGATAACGCACGGGCTAAGGCAGTACGTTGACGTTGACCACCTGAAAGCTGTGAAGGCCATTGTTCTGATTTTTCTTTTAAACCAACTTTTTCCAGTAATTCTTCTGCTAAAGCATGTTGCGCTTTAGGTAAACCCAGTTGCACATTTTGAAGAATATTCCTCCAAGGGAGTAGGCGTGGGTCTTGAAACATGACACGAATATCATCGTTAGTAATACCTTCACGAAAATGTCGAGCAGATTTGAATTTGATTTCCCCAAAACTGGCTTTTTCAAGTTGGGCAATTAAACGTAGTAATGTACTTTTGCCACAACCGCTTCGACCAACAATAGCTAAAAACTCACCTGGTTGGATGTGTAGATCAAGATCTTCGAGGACCTTTACCTCGCCATAGAATTTATAAAGTTGCTCAATCAGAATCTCTGCCCCTAATACAGGTTCTTGAGATTCTGTTGGTTCTTCCGGAATGAGCTGCACTTCATTCTGATTAATATTTAAATTCAGATTTGTCATGTTCTAAGCTCCCTTATTTCTGATATCCAGAGTGCCAACGTAGTAAATAGCGTTCCAAAAGCTGTGCTAAAACATCTGCCAGTTTGCCTAGTAAGGCGTACAGAAGAATACCAACCAGAACTACATCAGTTTGTAAGAACTCACGTGCATTCATAGTCATATAACCAATACCTGCTTGAGCTGAAATGGTTTCAGCAACAATGAGTAATACCCAAACTAAACCTAAAGCAAAACGTAAACCGACTAAAATAGAAGGCATCGCACCCGGAAGGATAATTTCTTTGTAGAGCTGCCAACGTGAAAGTCCATAACTTTTGCCCATTTCAATCAATTGAGGGTCAACTGATCGAATACCGTGATAAGTGTTGATATAAATAGGGAAGAAAACACCTACTGCGACCAAAAATAATTTCGCTGTTTCATCAATACCGAACCACAAGATGACGAGTGGAATAAGTGCTAATGCTGGGATGTTCCGTATCATTTGCAGGGTCGTATCGAGCAGAGTAGAGGCGAAACGCGAAGACCCATTGAGCAAACCCAATAACAAACCTAAACCACCACCCACTAAAAGGCCAAGCAAAGCACGCCCGGCACTGACTTTGACATGTTGCCAAAGCTCACCGCTAATGAGTAGATGCCAAAAAGCGGAAACCACGGCAGTGGGAGCAGGCAAAATACGGCTTTCTAAAAGTCCCGAACTTGAGGCAATTTGCCAAACTACCAATAGAACAATTGGGAAAATCCAAGGCAGCAAACGCTGCCCGATTTGCTTGGTTCCACGTGAAACAATACTTTCAGCTTTGCTCATGCAGGCTCCTTGACGGATCTATTTTGCTTCTTCTCGTCTGGAACATAGTTGTTAGCAATAATTTCACCGAATGGACCGGTCAAATTTGGCTGAGCAAGTTTAGCTCGGGTCTCAATTGGTAATAACGGGAATACTAACTCTGCAAAACGGATTGATTCTTCAAGATGCGGATAGCCTGAGAAAATAAATGTATCAATACCTAAATCAGCATATTCCTGAATACGAGCGGCAACTGTTTCTGGGTCACCTACAAGTGCTGTACCAGCGCCACCACGGACTAAACCAATACCTGCCCAAAGGTTTGGAGAGACTTCAAGCTTGTCTCGGTTACCGCCGTGGAGAGCAGCCATACGTTGTTGGCCTACCGAGTCCATTTGTGCAAATTTCTTCTGTGCAGCAGCAATAGTCGCATCATCTAGATATTGAATCAGCTCATTTGCCGCTGCCCAAGCTTGTTCGTTAGTTTCACGAACAATGACATGCAAGCGAATACCATAAGTTAATTTACGGCCTTTAGCCTCAGCTTTGGCGCGAACATGTTCGATCTTTTGTTTGACTGCTGCTGGCGGTTCGCCCCAAGTGAGATAGGTATCCACTTGTTCAGCCGCGAGGTCGACAGCGACGTCTGAAGAACCACCAAACCAAAGTGGTGGGTAAGGCTTTTGAACAGGTGGGTAAAGCAGTTTTGCATCATCCACCTGTAAGCGTTCACCGTGAAAGGTAAAGGCTTCACCCGTATGTGAGCGCGTCAAAATTTCACGCCAGATTTTTACGTATTCATTGGCTGTTTGATAACGGGTTTCATGGTCTTCATATAAACCATCACCGCGTAGTTCAGCTTCATCACCACCAGTCACTAAGTTGAGTAACACGCGACCATTCGATAAACGGTCAAATGTTGCAGCCATACGAGCAGCCAAAGCTGGTGTTGTTACACCAGGACGTAATGCAACTAAAAACTTAAGGTGCTGAGTTGCATCAATCAGGCTAGCCGCCGTAATCCATGGATCTTCACATGAACGGCCCGTTGGAATAAGTACACCTTCATAACCTAAATTATCTACTGCCACAGCAATTTGCTTCATATAGGCATGGTCAACCTGACGAGCGCCTTTACTTGTACCTAAATAGCGACTATCACCGTGAGTAGGAATAAACCAGAAAATTTTCATGTGCATTACCTATATGTCTATTGAAATTACTTGGCGATCCAAACAGCTTGTTTGATGCTGATTGGTTTTGGAATGATGCCTTGTTGAGTAAAGATGTCTGCGAGTTGTTGCTGCTCAGCAATCACTTTGCTGTTAAGAGGAGCTGCCGATGAAGGGCGCGGACGGCGTTTAATAAATAAATCACTGGTCGCAGGTTTAAGACCTGTACTTTGCCCAATCGCACCTGCCGTTTCTGCTTGGTGACTTTGAACCCATTTATCGGCTTGATTGATTTGTTTGATGAGCCCTGAAACAGCTTTCGGGTGTTGTTTAACAAAATTTGGAGCTGCTAAATAAAAGGTATAGTTCGGGCTTAAACCATTACCAGACGCAAGAACACGAGCTTGATCTTCTAGTTGTGCTGAAGCGAAGTAAGGGTCCCAAATTGCCCATGCATCTACGGCACCTTTTTGAAATGCTGCGCGAGCATCGGCTGGAGTAAGCCAGATTGGCGTAATGTCACTCCAGTTTAGGCCTGCTTTGCGTACGGCTTGTACAAGTAAGTAATGTGAGCTAGAACCTTTTTGCAGAGCAATTCGTTTGCCTTTAAGGTCTTTCAGCTGTTTGAGCTGCGAGTTTTTAGGAACCAAGATTGCCGATGCTAGTGGTTTAGCTGCTTCATAGGCAATGTAATACAAAGGCTTGCCAGCCGCTTGTGCGTAGACAGGAGGTGTATCTCCAGTAACACCTACATCAAGTGAACCGACAGCTAAAGCTTCTAAAATTTGTGGGCCAGCAGGGAACTCATTCCAAGTAACTTTGGCATTAGGAAATTCTTGTTCAAATAATTTTTGCTGTTTGGCAATCGCAAAGTTGATCGAACTTTTTTGAAAACCAATACGAAGTTCTTTTACAGTTGGGTCAATCGCCCAAGCGGGTGCGGCAATTGTTAAACCTAATACAGTGACTGCACTGATGCGTTTAGCTAATTGTGCCCACTGACTCTTATTAAATAATGACTGATGTTGCATATTGATATCCTTGTTCCCCTTAAGGTAAGGCACAGCATTTATATGGTTATTTGCCGTGCCTAAGCTGGGTTTATTTCAGTTTTAAAATGGCGTCTTGAATGGTGAGTTTGTTTGGAATGAGCTTTTGCGTATAAAAGGCATCCGCTACTTGTTGTTGTTCTTGTGCCACCTTGTCAGATATTAGCTGAACTCCAAAACCCATACGTGAAATAGAAGTTTTGAGTACATCAAACTCAAGTGCTGTAGGTTTTTCGAGTAGCTTGGCTGCTTCATCCTGATGTGAGCTCACCCATTGGGTTGTCTGGTTAAGGGTTTGCACAACTGTATTGAGTACTTTCGGATTATTTTCTGCAAATTTACGGTCAGCTAGATAGAACTGATGATTGCTTACTAAATTTTCACCTGTTGCTAAAACTCGTGCCTGAATTTGATGTTCAGCTGCTGCAAAGAACGGGTCCCAAATCACCCATGCATCTACTGCACCTTTTTCAAATGCAGCACGAGCGTCTGACGGCGGTAAATAAACAGGTTGAATATCACTTAAGCTTAAGTTGTTGGCTTCTAAGACTTTTAATAAAAGGTAGTGAACATTCGAACCTTTATTAAGAGCAACACGTTTGCCTTTTAAATCTTGAATAGAGTGAATAGGAGAATCTTTTTGTACCAATAGTGCTTCGGCTTTTGGCGCAGCAGGTTGGTTTGCGACATAAACTAAATTTGGATTGGCAGCTTGCGCAAAGATTGGAGGAGCTTCGCCTGCTTCACCGAGTGAGACACTTCCTACGTTTAAACCTTCAAGTAATTGAGGTCCAGCAGGAAACTCAACCCATTTTACTTGTACACCTTGTTCTTTTAGTGCTTTTTCTAAGTCACCACGAGCCTTTAAAATAGGAAGGATGCCATATTTTTGATAACCAATATTTAAAGTTGTGGTGGCCTGTTCCTCTTTTTTGGCACAACCACTTAACATCATCGCTCCTGCAAGGCTGGCCGCGATGACTGAATATTTTGCCCATGAAGTGGTGTTGAAAAGTGCCATGAGATTTCGTGCTCCCCGAAAGAGAAAAAGAAAAAAATAATTGGATGAGCAGATACCCTAAAGGGATTTTTATTTCAGAAAAAATAAGTATTCGGACTTTATTTATGTAAAAAAAAGCTAAAAACTTTCGGCGATAAACTTATGCAAAAAAATGATTTATTAAATAAGATGATCTTTATAAAAAGTTATTTAAGGTTATGTAAATAAAATAAAAATTATTAGAATAATGAAATTTAAAGATTTAAAAAAAAGTACAACCATAAATTAAACGACTTTACGGTCGTACTTTTTTAACTAAGCTTATCTGAAATAAGAATATCTTAAAAAAAGCAAAGGCTAGGGAAGCAGTTTCTTAAAGACTAAAGAATTCCTTTGGTAGTTATAAAGCGCCTGACGAGCATTTGGTAAGTCATCAACACTCACCTGATGAAAACCATGTTCTAAAAACCAATGAGCAGTACGCGTTGTTAAAACAAATAATTGACGAATACCTTGTTCTTTTGCCTTTTCTTCAAGGAATTGCAGAATTTGACTACCGCGATTTGATTTACGATAACTTGGATGTACTGCAACACAGGCAATTTCTGCGGAACGAGTCTCGTTAAATTCGGTCGGAATTGGATAAAGGGCGGCACATGCTAGAATTGTACCATCACGTTCAATGACAGCGAACTGGCTAATTTCTTGCTCTAAACGTTCACGTGAACGATAAACCAAGATACCTTCTTCTTCTAGCGGACGTAATAAATTCATTAAACCACCCACATCTTGAATGTGAGCTGTGCGAACTTCTTCATAATGCGCATCGGTAATCATGGTCCCTATGCCATCTCGAGTAAATAACTCTTCGAGGAGGGCACCATCATAAGCATAAGAAATGAGATGAACACGGTGTACGCCTGATAAAGACGCTTTTTTTGCTTGTTGTAAATGCAAAGTGAGTGTTGGACTGATGGTTTGGTATTGTTGAATGTAGTAGTCCAGTTGATGTGGGCTTAACTCACGTAATATTTGCTCATCTTCATTTAGCAATCCTTGTTGTTCACCTAGAAAAATGAGTTTATCTGCTTTTAGGTAAGTTGCAGTTTTGGTCGCAACTTCTTCTGCTCGTAAGTTAAATACTTCGCCTGTAGTGGAATAACCTGTTGGCCCCAATAGCACAATATTATGATTATCGAGGTGTCGATCAATCGCATCGGTATCAATAGAACGAACTTCACCTGTGAGCTGGAAATCCATCCCATCACGAATACCATAAGGCTTCGCAGTCACAAAATTACCTGATACGACATCTATTCGAGCGCCATACATGGGTGAGTTCGCTAAACCCATAGAAAGTAATGCTTCAATTTCTAGGCGAATAGAGCCTACAGCATTCATGACACAACCTAAAGATTCACGTGTGGTAATTCGGCTATTGTCATAAAAAGGAGTTTCTATTCCTTTTTCTTTAAGGTTGTGATTAATTTGCGGACGTGCGCCGTGTACGAGAATTAATCGGATACCAAGAGAATGTAATAGTGCAATATCATGAATAATATGTTCGAAATTAGGATGGCGAACTGCTTCGCCACCGAACATCAAGACAAACGTTTTATCGCGATGCGCATTAATGTAGGGTGCTGAGTGTCGAAACCAGTGTACATAATGCTGGGTGTTATTATGCGACTTACTTACAGGCTTACTTGACATACCGATCTCGAATCAACAGCAAAAAGATATAAAGATGATTCTAAACAAAAAAGATTAAAGCCGCATGTTTTAGATAAAAAAACACCCAAATCTAAGTTTGGGTGTTTAAAAAGTTTTAAATTAGTGAACAACTCTAATGATTTTATGGCTCTGTTCATTCACCAGTACATAATTTCCGTTCACTTTGTACCATTTTTGGTAGCGACCCGGTTTAGTTAATTTTTGATGTTGGCGATAGTCAATCACGTAACGTGAGTGTTGGTATTCATGAGGTACAACTTGACCCACTCGCCAAGCATTACGATGGTCATCTTTTTTAATCACTTTAACTGTTTTTACTTCATGGTTTTGATAGTTGCCATGGTGATTATGATCGTTAGGCGCTGCCATTGCTGTTGTTGCAACTAAACCAGTAAGTGAAAGAACAATTGCTGTTGTTAATTTTTTCATTATGAACCTCGAATCATGAGCTAAATTTCAATAACTAAAGATTAGTGAACAATTGCAGATAAATCGTGGAGACCAAGAAGAATAAATGTGAAAACCCAATATGAAATAAGAAGAAATTAAGAAAATACTTAATATGAAAATATGAAAAGTTTTTATTTTTAAACTAGATAAGGCATAAAAAAGGATAAAACCCGAAGGCTTTATCCTTTTTATTCAGCGATAGCGAGGCTCTATCGCTTTAAAAACCACGAATACTGACAATACTATTAGAATCTGTATCGACTAAAATATAGTCATTATTGATTTTGTACCATTGCTGATTACGGCCCGGTTTAGGTAGGTTGCTGTCTTTATAGTCGACTTTATAACCATTGCCACGATAGTGCTGTGGCATAACATAACCCGGCTGCCAGCGATGCTGTTTCAACCGTTCAAAGCCACGTTCTTCGCGCATACGGCGTTCGTCACGGATACGATCTTCATCATGATCACGTCCAAATCCTGGCCCACGATCATTCCACTCACCGCGTGGTCCTCCGCCTTTAGGACCTTTAGGGCCATGGCCTCGGTCAAAAGGGGGATCAGCAAAGCTTGTCATACTGGTGGTCAGTACGGTTATGCATAGGGCTAAGATGGTGAACAACTTTTTCATGATGCATCCTCGTTTACATCTGATGTCTCTCATGTTGAATACTCTACGCGCAAAATGCAGAGAAACTGTGAAGATCATTTAATGGTTCAATTAAAATTACGGATAGATCAAGAGTTTTTATCAATCGTAAAAAAGGCTTGTATATATCTTTTCAGGTATAGGCAAGCCAGATTTGATGATTGGCCGTAATTTAGCTTTTCATCTTTAACTTTTTAATCCTGTGCATCAATACTTTGACCATTGAGCGCCAAGCTGTCTTCACCCATTAAATAGAGGTAGGCAGGCAAGATTGACTCAGGTGTAGGTAATGTCTTCGGATCTTCTTGTGGGTAGGCTTTAGCACGCATTGCAGTACGTGTTGCGCCTGGATTAATACAGTTAAAGCGGATATTTGGATAAGTATTCTCCGCTGCAAAAATTTTACTCACTGCTTCAATTGCAATTTTGGAGACGGAATAGGCGCCCCATAAAGCACGCGCTTCACGGCCTACACCAGAACTGGTAAATACGACAGAGGCGTTTTCTGATTTTTGCAAAAGTGGTAATAAGGCTTGAGTGAGGGCAAACGGAGCACGTAAGTTAACTGCCATCACGTCATCCCATACTTCTGTAGGATAATGTGCCAGCTCTACACGCTCACCTAAAATACCCGCATTATGCAAAATACCGTCTAAACGTCCAAACTGCTTTTCGAGAGTATCGACTAAAAAGTCGTAATCACGGTCAGAGGCACTTGAAAGTTGTAGCGGTAAAATCGCGGGTTGCGGTGCACCGAGACTTTCAATTTCATCATAAATCACTTCAAGTTTATTTAAGGTTCTACCATGCAGGACAACGGTTGCACCATGTAGGGCATAACTTAGAGCCGCAGCTCGCCCAATTCCATCACCAGCACCGGTGATTAAAATAACACGATCTTTGAGTAGATCCGGACGAGGTTGATATTCTGAATATTTCATTGGTAAACCTCCTTCTTTTTATATTGATAAAACAAGTAACCGTTAAAAAAGTCTATAAAACTCTGATGTTAACTTATCATACGCTGATTTTCCTGTAGAGCAGGAAGCTTTTGACGTAACATATCGTGTAATTCTGTCACCGTATTTACAATCGAATCAGCCTGCCAAGCAGCGAGATCATCACGGTGCTCAATAGGTAGATAGCCGTATGCAGCTAAAATCGTGTACATATTGGCATTGCGACCAGCATCAATATCACGTGGGTGGTCACCTACATAAATAATTTCATCTGCTGGGATATTTAACTGTTTAGCAGCTAAATACATGGGTTCAGGGTCTGGTTTTGTTTTACTGACATCTTCAGGACATACCAAAACCGCACAGCGTTCTGTCAGATTTAACTTTTCTAAAAGAGATTCACTTAAACCGCGTGGTTTATTGGTCACAATACCCCACGGGATTTGCGCAGCTTCTAACTCTTCTAGAAGCGGATACATACCTTCAAACAGATCTGTATCAACCACAATATTATTGCCGTAAATATCTAAAAAGTTTTGACGATGGGCCAAGAAAATTGGATTGGCAATATCTAGCTCTGGATAGACCAATTTCACCATCGCACGCGCACCTTCAGAAACTTGAGTGCGAATTAGGTCTGCATCAACCACAGGACGTCTTTCATTACGGCACATTTGCTGAATAATACGAATGAAATCCGCAGCTGTATCGATAAGCGTACCGTCTAAATCAAATAAAACAGCTTTCATCATGCACCTGTATTAATCGTATGAACCATATAGTTAACGTCGACATTCGGCGCTAACCAATAATGCTTGGTCAGAGGGTTGTAATGCAGTCCAGTCATTTCTTTTAAGGTAAGGCCGGCATTACGAATATCATGTGCCATTTCAGATGGTCGAATAAATTTATGATAATCATGCGTGCCTTTTGGCAACATACGTAGTACGTACTCTGCACCAATAATGGCAAATAAATAAGATTTTGGGTTACGGTTAATGGTCGAGAAGAACACATGGCCGCCTGGTTTAACTAAAGCCTGACAAGCTTTTACAATAGATGCCGGATCTGGAACATGTTCCATCATTTCCATGCAAGTCACCACGTCGTATTGGCCTGCTTGTTCTTGTGCTAATTCTTCTACAGGAATTTGGCGGTATTCAATATTTTGAACATTCTCTTGTTGAGCATGCAAACGGCCAACGGCTAGAGGTGCTTCACCCATATCGATGCCTAGTACATCTGCACCACGACGTGCCATGCTTTCGGCTAAAATACCGCCGCCACAGCCGACATCAAGTACTTTTTTACCAGCTAGACCGCCTGCACGTTCATCAATCCAGTTTAGACGTAGTGGATTAATTTGATGGAGTGGGCGAAATTCAGAATGTTGATCCCACCATTTGGCAGCAAGTGCTTCAAACTTTGCGATTTCTTGTAAATCAACATTCAATTGCGACATGGTGCTACCTCTAAACTTGAGTTATCTTTTTGGATGTAGTTCGCCGTTAGTGTAGCGATTATTGGGAAAAAAGCGATAAACCCAATAAAAAACTTCACAGAAGCAAAACGAATTTAGCATATTTGTTTTATATTTAGAGCATAAGCTAATGCATAACAACTTAGAGGAAAAGCTGTAACAATGAAAAAATTGGTTTTGGGTGGTTTGAGTGCAGCAATTATGGCCGTATCGGGTAGTGCAATGGCAGCAGATTTTGTTGCTGGTAAAGACTACACCGTGATTGCCAATCCAAGCAAAGTGGAAGTTCCGGGGAAAATCGAAGTTCGAGAGTTCTTTTGGTATGGATGTCCACACTGTTTTAAACTTGAACCGCATATGCAAACGTGGTTAAAGCAGATTCCTAAAGATGTACGTTTTGTGCGTACACCAGCTGCAATGAATAAAATGTGGGAACAAGGGGCGCGTACATATTATACATCTGAGGCATTAGGTGTACGTAAACGCACGCATTTACCACTATTCCATGCGATTCAAGTGAACGGTCAACAAATTTTTGATCAAGCTTCTGCTGCGAAGTTCTTTACTCGTTATGGCGTGCCTGAACAGAAGTTTAATAGTACTTACAACTCGTTTGCTGTGACTGCAAAAGTTGCCGAGTCAAATAAACTTGCTCAACAGTACCAATTAACAGGTGTTCCTGCAGTTGTCGTTAATGGTAAATACGTGGTGCAGGGTGAAGATGGTAAAGTTACTCAAGTGCTTAATTATTTAATTGAGAAAGAACGTAAAGCAAAATAAGTTGTTTAGGCTTTACTTCAAAAATGGGCTTCATATGAAGCCCATTTTTATATTTAATTTATCGTTAATTATCACGAAATATTTCAATTAATTTTGCTGATTTTCATCTTCAATTTGAAAATTTAAAACATCAAAATTAGCTGTTTGAGTCGGTAGTGATAATGCCTGATTAATATATAAATTAATTAATTTCTGACGAGAACCAATCGAACGTTGGTAATACGTAGAGTTTAAAAGTAGGGATGCGCCGTAAGTCAGTGACCAGATATAAGACAAATAGTCACGAATCGACATATCATAGTTCAATGATTTTAAATAACTTTCGGTAATATCTTTAATTGCTAAAATACGTTGTTGGCGGATTTCATAAAGCTCTTCGAAAAGATGCTTCAACTTAGATTCTGTCATTGTCAGATTTTCTTCAAGTTGATGCAATAAAATGGTTTTGCCTGGCGTAAGCAAATGGTGAAGCATGTAATGAGGGGCATACTCTTTGAAATCTGTATTATATTTTTTAGAAATTTCTAAAATTTGCTTTTCATTTTGAATAATAAGCTCAAGTAGAAGCTCATTTTTGCTTCTAAAATGCTTATAAAGTGTGCCTTTAGCAATATCTAGCTCGGCCACTAACTCATCTAGAGTAATTTCCTGATTGTTTTCTAGTAACAACTTTTCTGCCACGCTCAGAATTTTTTCTTTACGCATCAAAAACTGTGTATGACGATCAAGATTCATAGGTATTCCCACACCAGTTTGGCCTAACTAATAATTTACTTCCTGTAAAAAGAAAAAGACTTTTCTCGAAATTTTTAGCCTTTTTCTTTCTCTCTTTACGTATTACCACATAACCTATTTTTTGTCATTTGCCGCTTTTACCGTTCCCAGTTTGCAATCCCTCTAAAGAGTAGGCGAACTTGTGTAGAAGCATTTTCAATAAAGGCAGTTTGTTGCAGCTTGAGCTGTTCACCTTGATATTGTTTTGTTAGGTTGAGCCACGTCATTGCCCATGTAAATGACATATTGGTCAAAATGGTAGATAAGACATTTAAGTCTTGAGGCTCTTGAATATGTTTAAAATTTTCGAGTTTAGTAAGATCAGTTGTGAGATCTTCGATCAAAAATTCGATTTCTCGTGCAATAGCTGCACGAACTGTTTCTGAGCCTCCCCAACGCTCCGAAATCATAAATTGCCACTGTTTAGGGCTATGATTTACTGCCTGTACAAATAGCTCAATACTGGTTTGGGTCTTAGCAGATTTATGTTGTAAATAACTTTGTCCTAACTGATGTAAGACACTTTTTAAATGTAAGGCAACTTGATCGACCAGTTCCTTGCCGAGTTCATCCATGTCTTGAAAATGACGGTAGAACGCTGTTGGTACCAAACCTACTTCACGTGCAACTTCACGCAAACTGATACTACTGAACGAACGCCCAGACGTGCTCAGATGCAAGGCTGCATCAAGGAGTGCCTGACGACTTTGCTGTTTTCGTTCATCCCGTATCGACATTAAAAGAACCTATTTAAACCGTGAGCCAAAGTCTAACAAAAAAGAGCAAATTTTCATAAAAAAAATAGTGAACAAGTGTTGACTGAGTGAACAGTTATAAATATAGTGTACATATGTTCACTATACGAACATGTGTTCACTCAAATAAATAGCCAGAAACAAAAGAGGAACGTATGAACGCAACACTTAGCTATCAGCCACATTGGGTTCGAGAAGATTTTGTTGATTTTGTTTTACAGAAAATTAACGCGACTTGGGCTTGGAAAAGGGTACTTGCAGAAGTTACTACTGTTCAGCCACTTCATACCGATATGGTGCTGATCAAACTCAAACCGAATCGTAATTTTAATTTCGATCAGGTCCGAGCAGGTCAAAGTATTCTGCTGACTTTGCTCATCGATGGCGTTTACCAACAGCGTAGTTATTCAATTATTGAAGTGACTACTCAGGGTGAAATCGCTTTAGGTATTAAAGTACAAGGCTTGGTGTCGAGTGCCGCCCAACGATTGCATGTTGGAGAGTGCATTGAGATTTCACAGCCACAAGGTGATTTTACTTTGCACCAAGGCCAGCATCCTGCGATTTTAATTGCGTCAGGAAGCGGTATAACTGCAATTTATTCACTTTTGCAGCAAGCGTTGAAACAGCAGCTTGAACAAATTCATGTCATTTATTTTAATCGTGCAGAAATTTTTCATGCTGAATTAAAAGCTTTGGCAGAAAAGCATCCCGAGCTTCACTATCATTTTTTTAATACATCCGAGCAAAAGCAGCATTTAACTGAAAAATTACTGCAAAAGTTGGTTCCTGATTACGCGCAGACTGCAACGTATGTGTGTGGTCATCACGGCATGATGCACCAGGCAAATGAAATTTATGCCCAAAAGGGTGCTCAGTCGCAACTTTATCAAGAATATTTTCAGCCACTTCAAGTGACTGGTACACATGCAGCACAGCGTATTATTTTCCGCCGTGCCCAGCATGAGTTTTTAGCTGAAACAAATTTACTGAGCAGTGCAGAGCAAGCAGGTTTACGTCCGCAACATGGTTGCCGTATGGGTGTTTGCAATAAATGTAGCTGCACCAAAGTCAGCGGCGTCACTCAAAACCTGTTAACTGGTGAAATTGAAGACCAACCCAACCGTCCAATTAAACTATGCGTGAGCCAGGCATTAAGCCCAGTCACGATTGATCTATAAAAAGAATTAAAGAGGATTAACCTTATGAATATGGCATTAGAATTTTCTACCGTTTCTAAATCTGCTCATTTAACTCCAGAACAGACAGAAGAGTTTGGTCGCCGTGTTGAGCAGATTCGTCAAGATGTTATGCAAAGTCTTGGTGAACAAGACGCGAAATATATCTACAAAGTGCGTAATTTTGTTCGCTACACCGAAATCGCCTCACGTGGCATGTTGATGTTTGGTGGTTGGATTCCGCCTGTTTGGCTACTAGGCACAGGCTTATTAGGTATTTCTAAAATTGTAGAAAACATGGAACTTGGCCATAACGTTATGCACGGTCAGTTTGACTGGTTAAATGAACCAAGTCTGAACGGTAATACTTACGATTGGGATACCATTGCATCGGGCGATGACTGGCGTGAAACACATAACTATGTGCACCACACTTATACCAATATTGTTGGTAAAGACCATGATGTCGGTTATGGTATTTTGCGAGTAAGTGATCAACAGAAGTGGGAACCTCGTCACCTATTTAATATTCCACTTGGTCTACAGTTAATGTTTTTCTTTGAATGGTATGTGGGTGTACAAAACTTACATCTTGAAGATGCATTAGTTTATAAAACCAAGAGCTGGAAACAAGTTTGGAAAGATTCATCTAAAGTACGTAAAAAAGCCACTCGTCAAGTTTTAAAAGACTATGTGTTTTTCCCTGTGATCTCTGGTCCTATGTTTTTACCGGTTTTTGCAGGAAATGTAGTTGCTAATATTATTCGTAACTTGTGGTCATCTGCCGTGATTTTTAACGGTCACTTTACAGAAGATGCAGAAACGTTTGAGCCTGATAATACCGACACTGAAACCAAGGCAGAGTGGTATTTACGTCAAATTCGTGGTTCAAGTAATTTTAGTGGTACAGAATGGATGCACTTTATGAGTGGTAACTTAAGTCATCAAATTGAACACCATTTATTTCCAGATATGCCAGCTAACCGCTATAAAGAAGTAGCACCGAAAATTAAGGCACTTTGCGCAGAATATGGCATTAACTACAACGAAGCGAACTTTATGCGCCAGTTCTGGAGTGTATGGGTACGTTTGGCGAAATGTTCACTGCCAAACCATACCACTGGAAAAGTTATGCAGACATTGGAAAAGTTAAAAGCAAAATTCAAATTTGCGTAATCTAAGTTATTTCAAAATAGCTCCTTTTTAGGGGCTATTTTTATTTTTCAAGTCATGAAAATTGCAGACTTACATTTGAAAGTAGGGAATAAACTCAACCTGTCAAAATCCTTTGCTATACTATGCCCAAGTTTGTATTTAAGAGAAGTTAGGAAGGATTATGCGTATTGACCAACGTGCATTAGACCAATTACGTGAAGTGAAAATTACACGAAACTACACCCGTTATGCTGAAGGTTCTGTGCTGGTCGAATTTGGTCACACCAAAGTCCTTTGTACTGCAAGCATTGATAACTCAGTGCCACGCTTTTTAAAAGGCCAAGGTCAAGGCTGGGTAACGGCAGAATATGGCATGTTACCGCGCTCAACACATTCACGTTGTGATCGTGAAGCGGCTCGTGGTAAACAGACTGGTCGTACTCAGGAAATCCAGCGCCTCATTGGTCGTAGCTTACGTGCTATGGTTGATTTGAAAAAGCTTGGTGAAAACACGATTACGATCGATTGCGATGTAATTCAGGCTGATGGTGGTACACGTACTGCTTCGATCACTGGTGCGGCTGTAGCATTAGTTGATGCAATGAATGTTTTGTTATCGCAAAAGAAAATTAAGCATGATCCGCTTAAAGGATTAGTTGCTGCAATTTCTGTAGGTATGTATCAAGACGAAGTACTGCTTGATCTTTGTTATGAAGAAGACTCGAACTGTCAAACTGACTTAAACGTCGTAATGACACAAGCTGGCGAGTTTATTGAAATTCAAGGTACAGCCGAAGACAAACCGTTTACTCGTGCACAAAGCAATGCCATGTTAGAAATGGCTGAAAAAGGAATTGCCGAGCTCATTAAAAAGCAACAAGAAGCTTTAGGCTGGTAATTTTACGCTTTCTAAAAAACGCATCTTCGGATGCGTTTTTTTATGCCTTCATCAAATCGACATAAAAACATCACTTGCCTGTCACTTTTACGCTTTATTAGTAGTTCGCATTTAAAACGTTTGGAAAAACTAATGCGAAAACTTTCACTTTTATTAATTACATCTTTAGCACTCATGCTCAGTGCTTGTAACGATGATAACGACTCAGATAATTCATCGCCAACAACACCGCCCACCAGTAATTGCAAAATGCACTGTGCACCATAATAAGAACTTAGGATAGAACTAATGAATCGTCGCGAATTTCTCTTAAATTCTACAAAAACTATGTTTGGGACAGCTGCTTTAGCGAGTTTCCCGCTGAGTATTCAAAAAGCTTTAGCTATTGATGCCAAAGTTGAAAGTGGAACTATTCAAGATGTTAAGCACATCGTGATTTTGACTCAGGAAAACCGCTCATTCGATAATTATTTCGGAACACTAAAAGGCGTGCGTGGGTTCGGTGACCGCTTTACTATTCCAATGACGGAAGGCCGAAAGGTTTGGGAGCAATATGATGCCAAGAAAAATAAAGTATTGCCGTACCATCTCGATAGTCGTTTAGGAAATGCTCAGCGTGTTTCAGGAACTCCTCACTCATGGTCTGATGGCCAAGCAGCTTGGGACAATGGTCGCATGAGCGACTGGGTGGCTTATAAAAAACCGCAGTCGATGGGCTACTACAAAAAACAGGAAGTCGAATATCAGTTTGCTTTAGCCAATGCTTTTACGATTTGTGATGCTTATCACTGTGCCATGCATGCGGGAACTAACCCGAACCGTAAATTTATCTGGACGGGTACTAATGGCCCGACAGGCGCAGGTGTGGCCAGTGTGGTAAATGAATTTGATGGGATTGGACCATCAACAGAAGGTTATGAATGGACGACTTATCCTGAACGCTTACAGCAGGCTGGCGTGACATGGAAAGTTTATCAAAATATGCCAGATAACTTTACAGATAACCCGCTTGCGGGCTTTAAACAATATCGCCGTGCAAATGAACAATCGGGTCAGCCTGTCAGTAACGACACGCCGACATGTCCTGCATACGATGAAAAAATCGATGCGACTCAACCACTTTATAAAGGTATTGCGAATACCATGCCAGACGGTGGTTTTTTAGGAACTTTTAAAGCTGATATTGCACAAGGTAAATTACCACAGGTGAGTTGGTTAGTCGCTCCTGCGACCTATAGTGAACACCCAGGACCATCTAGTCCTGTGCAGGGGGCTTGGTATATTCAGGAAGTATTAAATGCATTAACTGAAAATCCTGAACTGTGGAGCCAAACCGTTTTATTGGTGAACTTTGATGAGAATGACGGTTTCTTTGACCATGTTCCTTCACCAAGTGCGCCCTTTAAAGATATAAACGGTGTCGTATATGGAAAAACGACTTTAAATGATCAGCAAGTATCTTATGAGTACTTTAACCATCCGGCAGTAGCGACTTCAAAATCTCAACCTAAGCCAGATGGTCGAGTGTATGGGCCAGGTGTGCGTGTTCCCATGTATGTGATTTCACCGTGGAGCCGAGGGGGATGGGTGAATTCACAAGTCTTTGATCATACGTCTATTTTACAGTTCTTAGAAAAACGCTTTGGTGTGCAAGAACCAAATATTAGCCCATATCGCCGTGCCGTATGTGGTGACTTAACGACGGCTTTTAACTTCAAAACACCAAACCTCATGCCTATAGCCCAATTAGATGGGAAGAAAACAAAAGCTGAAGCCGATGCGATTCGTGTTGCTCAAGCCTTATTGCCACAAGTTCCTGTTCCGAGCCAGCAACAATTTCCTCAGCAGGAAATGGGAATTAGACCATCGCGTGCTTTGCCATATATTTTACACACCAGTGCCAAAGTCGATGCAGCACAAAAGACTGTAAAGCTGATGTTCTCAAATACGGGCAAGCAGGCAGCTGTTTTTCATGTGTATAACCGATTAGATCTTACAGTAGCTCCTCGTCGCTATATGGTTGAGGCGGGTAAACAGCTTGATGACGTATGGACTACTATAAATGGACAGTACGATTTATGGGTACTTGGTCCAAATGGTTTCCACCGCGCGTTTAAAGGTAATTTTATCCAAGCCAATCAAACTCAAGCATTACCAGAAATTAGAGTCTGTGTTGAAGAGTGTGATGCGAATTTGTATTTAAAAGTACGTCACGACGGCAATAAGTCAGTCAAGCTGACAGTCAAAGCAAATGCTTATCTTCCAAATAAGATGTGGACTATAGAAACGAATAGTTCTGAAAAAGAACTGGTTTGGGATATGTCTGAATTTGGAGGTTGGTACGACTTCACTGTGACTTTAGCTGATGATGCTACTTTCAGTCGCCGTTTTGCAGGACGTATTGAAACTCAAGAAGATTCAATTTCTGATCCGTATATGGGTTATGTAGAGTCTTAGGTTCTATAAAAGTATGTGCAAGAAAAACTCTTTCTTGCATATTTTAAAAATTATTAAAAATCATAGAGATCAACAAAAAAATGAATATGACTACGTTCTGTAACAGAATCTCCTAAGCCTCGTCATATTTATCTTTTACCTTGAAACCCTGATTTTTTAAAGTAATGGGGAAAATTTATGCTACAAGGTTTTATTGTATTATTAGCAGTAGTTACATTTGTTTTAATGGCTGCTGACCCACGTGATAATGGAGCACAAGCGACCCAGTCAGCATGGCAAAAAACACAAGCAGCAGACATGACCAAGTCGCAAAAAAATACCAATAATGATGCAGATTTTATCTAAGCATTAAAACGCATTGATAAATCAACAGCTCTAACGTCTTTAGTTAGTACACCCATAGAAATGTAGTCAACACCAGTAGTGGCAACTTCGCGCAAGTTTTCAATGGTGATATTGCCTGATGCTTCGAGTTTACAACGGCCTGCAACATGTTTTACAGCATCAATCATTTGCTGTTGACTGAAGTTGTCGAGCATAACAATGTCTGCACCAGCTTCAAGCGCTTGATTTAGCTCATCCCAAGTTTCAACTTCGACTTCAACAGGTTTAGCTGGTGCAATTTGATGTGCTTTTTCAATTGCCTGAGCAATACCGCCCGCCGCCATAATATGATTTTCTTTAATTAAAAATGCATCAAATAGACCGAGACGATGGTTCTGTCCGCCACCAATAGCTACAGCATATTTCTGTGCAATACGTAAGCCTGGTAAGGTTTTACGCGTATCGAGAAGTTTTGTATTTAAACCTTCAAGATGTTGAACATATTCAGCAGTTTTTGTTGCAACAGCAGACAAAGTTTGAATAAAGTTTAAAGCAGGGCGCTCTACAGTAAGTAAGCTACGTGCAGAGCCTGCAAGTTTTAAAAAGGCTTCATTTGCGGCAACACGGTCACCTTCTTGTTTTAACCAAGTTACCTGTACAGTATTGTCATAAGCTGAGATGAGTGCATTTACCCAAGGCTGGCCAGCTAAAACCATATCTTCACGGCTAATAATGGTCGCGGTTGCTTGCTCATCTTCAGGTGTGAGCATAGCGGTAATGTCGCCGTCCCCAATATCTTCTTGTAATGCTTGTTGAATATTGATTTGAATTGATTGTTCAAGCAAAGACTGAGGTATGCTCATACGGTTTCCATTTTGTAGATGACCCTAAAACTTGCGATATATTAGCACCGTCGACTTTAAAAATAAGCTGTTTTATGAGATTAATCGCGATAAACAATCGCATTTAATACTTTGAAAAGTAGTTAACTGTTTTAAACTAAAACAATTGGCAAGCAATTTATTGGCATCTCAATGAAGCAAATCACACCGTATGAAGTTATAGATGGGCAATTAAAAGGGGCGAGACAAATCCCTTCTCCAAATTTTAACCAGCGTCCGACTGGTACCGAAATTCAAATGATTGTGGTTCATAATATTAGTTTGCCGCCGTCTCAATTCGGAGGCGGATATATTGAGCAGTTTTTTCAAAATCAGCTAGATTGGTCAGTTCATCCTTATTTTCAAACTATTGAAGGCATGCAAGTTTCTACGCATTTGCTGATTTTACGAACTGGTGAAGTCCTCCAGTTTGTTAATTTTAATGATCGGGCATGGCATGCCGGACGTTCGAGCTATTTATCCAAAATAGAATGCAATGATTATTCAATTGGGATAGAACTTGAAGGAAGTGATGATTTACCTTTTGAAGAAGTACAATATCAAGTATTAACAGATGTTGTTACCGTCATTCGCCAAGCTTATCCAGAAATTAAAAACCATATTGCAGGTCACTCAGACGTTGCCCCTGGCCGAAAAACCGATCCGGGCCCTCATTTTAAATGGCAGCACTTTAGACAATTACTGGCTCAGAAAAAAAGTTGAGTTCATTCATCATTTCACAACGAAAAGATTTTTTAGTTTCATTACAATAGCGACTTTCGAATATAGCTGTAGGTGAGTGCGATGGCATTGTGGCGATCGACTTTTATTGTCAGTGCAATGACGATGTTGTCACGAGTGTTAGGGTTAGTACGTGACGTCGTATTGCTCAACGTGTTTGGTGCAGGTAAAGATTTTGATACCTTCGTCGTTGCTTTTCGTATTCCTAACTTCTTTCGACGGTTGTTTGCCGAAGGGGCTTTTTCGCAGGCATTTATTCCCGTATTAACTGAATATAAAACGGGTCGAGCACATGCTGAAGTACAGATTTTAATTAGTCGCGTATTTGGCTGTTTATTAACAATCATGACCTTACTCACTTTTGTGGCTATGGTTTTAGCACCTGCAATCATCTATATGTATGCACCGGGCTTTCACAGTGATCCGGAAAAGTTCGATTTAGCCGTCAGCATGTTCCGTTTGACCATTCCCTATTTAATGTTTATGTCGCTCACAGCTTTTGCCAGCAGCATCTTAAATAGTTATGGCTCGTTCGCTTCACCAGCTTTTTCACCTGTTTTACTCAATGTAGCAATGATTGCAGGGGCGTGGTGGCTTACGCCGTATATGGCTGAGCCAATCAAAGCATTAGGTTGGTCGGTTGTAGTGGCTGGGGTGTTACAGTTAGCGATACAAATTCCTGAATTGTGGCGTAAAAATTTACTGATTCCACCTAAAGTTGATTTTAAACATGAGGGTGTGGAGCGTATTCTAAAACTCATGCTTCCAGCATTATTTGGTGTATCTGTGACTCAGATTAACCTGCTGTTAAATACGATTTGGGCATCATTTATGCAAGATGGCTCGGTATCTTGGCTATATAGTGCAGAACGTATGACTGAGTTACCGTTAGGTTTAATCGGTGTCGCGATTGGTACAGTAATTTTACCTTCACTTTCTGCCCGTCATGCAGAGCAAGACCAAGCAAAGTTCCGCGGTATGATCGACTGGGCTGCAAAAGTCATTGTATTGGTAGGATTACCGGCAAGTATTGCCTTATTTATGCTTTCAACACCGATTATTCAAGCTTTATTCCAGCGTGGCGAGTTTGATTTACGTGATACACAAATGACAGCTCTAGCATTGCAATGTATGAGCGCTGGTGTAATTTCTTTTATGCTTATTAAAGTATTTGCACCTGGTTTCTATGCACAGCAAGACACGAAAACACCAGTGCGCGTAGGCTTAATGTCTGTTGCCGCTAATGCGATTTTAAACGTTGTATTTATTGGTTTCTTTAAGCTTATCGATTGGCATGCAGAACATATGGCACTTGCACTAGCGTCTTCAGGTTCAGCTTTAGTGAATGCCGGTTTACTCTACTTCTATTTGCACAAGCGTAATATTTTCCGATTTGGTTCACATTGGAAAAAACTAGTGCTTCAATATGGTTTAGCAAACCTTGCAATGATTGCAGCGCTTTGGTTCGGGTTAAATTGGTATAACGGTGAGCTCTCACAGTGGCTTCGTGTTGCCGAAGTTGTAGGGTTATGTGTAGTAGGTGTAATCGCTTACTTAATTGGCTTATTACTCACAGGCTTTAGACCAAGAGATTTAAAACATTAAAATAAAAAAGCGATCAATTTAGATCGCTTTTTTTATATCTGATACATTTATTTTGGTAAAACTTGTAGCAATTCAATATCAAAAATTAAAGTGCTGTTTGGACCAATCGTGTCACCTGCGCCAACTTCACCATAAGCGAGATTTGCAGGGATAAAGAAACGTGTTTTACCACCTTCTTTCATGGTTTGTAGACCTTCAGTCCAGCCTGCAATCACTTGGCTAAGCTGAAATTCAACTGGATGATTACGAGCGATTGAGCTGTCAAATACAGTTCCATCGAGTAAACGGCCTTCATAATTCACTTTCACACGTGATGCAGCTTTCGGTTTTTTACCTGTCCCTTCTTTCAATACTTGGTATTGAAGACCTGACTTAGTGGTAATTACACCTGATTTTTTTGCATTATCAGCAAGAAATGCAGTGCCAGCCTGAGCGTTTTGTTGACCTTGTTTTTGAAATTCGACTAGCTGTTTGGCTTCTAATGTTTTTTTATAATCATTAATTGCTTTCGCCATTTCTTCATCGGTTAAGCGAGCTGTTTTATTCTGAGCACCTTCTTGTAAGCCTTGGTAAAAAATATCAAGATTTAAATCTGTTAATGCTTCAGTATTATTACGACCCATTAAATAGCCATAACTATAGCTAAACTGTTCTTTTGCTGGGCTTTTATTTGTGATAGGTGTAGCAGCAAAAACAGATAAACTCATTGTTGATGTTGCAATAATTAAACCAATTTTTTTCATACTGTTTTCCAAAAAAAAGGAGAGTACTGTTTTACTCTCCTGAATGTTTTTATTTCACTGAAATGAGTTCTACATCAAAAATCAGCGTACTGTTTGCTGGAATACCAGGAAGTTCCTGAGGGCCATAAGCAAGATTAGATGGGATAAAGAACGTTGCTTTACCACCTTCTTTCATCAGTTGAAGACCTTCAGTCCAGCCCGGAATAACTTGATTGAGTGGGAACTCAACTGGTTCACCGCGCTTATAAGAACTATCGAAAACCTGTCCATTAATTAAACGGCCTTCGTAATGTACTTTCACCATAGATTGCGCAGTTGGTTGTTTACCTGTGCCTTCTTTAGTGATGATATATTGCAAGCCAGAAGCTGTAGTTTTTACACCAGCTTTAGTTTTATTTTCTGCAAGGAATTGAACGTCTGCAGATTCAGACGCTGCTCCAGCAGCTTGCTCTGGTTTATCTTGTTGTTGCATTTTTTGCTGCAACTCTTTTTCATAAGCAGTAACAGCAGCTTTTAGCTCTTCTTGAGTATAAGCACTTGGCTGCTTATTACGAGCATCATGAATTCCTTTCACAAATGATTTTGTGTCTAGCTCAGGTGGAGTTTGCTGAGCAACTTCGTACCCAAGAACATAACTGATTTTTTCAATTGGAGAGGCATTTTTATTTGCCTTGCTTCCGACTTCTGTGGTCGGATGTTGGCTTGCATAATATACTGGTACAAGTGCAGCACCGCCTAAAACTACAGCGACAGCAATGGGTAAGGCTTTACTCATAAAAGGTTCCAAAAATAATCATTTGAGTCTAAAAAGGCTGCTTTTGATCTTAGCATGCTTAAGCATAGAATGTTTAAGAAAAAAAACGAGTGGTTTTTTATATATTTTAGTTAGTTTTAGTAGGGATAGACTTAAAAAATCTTAAATAAAAAACCGGATCATTTGATCCGGTTCTCTTATTACTTTTCGGTTAATCTTCTTTTTGCGCTTTATATGCGTAAGCATAGTTATAGCCATAACCATAACCCGCACTCGCACGTTGAATGTCGTTAAGAATAAAGCCGTTGACTTTAACACCTGCTTGTTCAAAGCGATTAAGCGTTAATTCAAGCTCTTTCATTTGCGATTTAGCATAACGCGCAACAATTAAGTTCACACCTGTATATTGCGAAATGATAATACCATCGGTTACTGCAAGGACAGGTGGAGTATCAATAATGATGTGGTCATATTCACTTTGAACCTTTTCTAGCAAATCTTTAAACTGATTAGAGCTTAAGATTTCCGAAGGGTTCGTTGGGCTCTTACCACGAGTAATCACATCTAAGTTAGCAACTTGAGTTTTGTGGAGAACCTGTTGAAAGTCTGCCTGTCCACTTAGTAGTTCAGAAAGACCAGGTTTTACATCTACATCGAAGTACTTATGCATATAACCGCGGCGCATGTCAGCATCAATGAGCAAGACGCGTTTATTACCTTGCGCAAAAATCGTTGCAAGATTCGTCGAAATAAATGATTTGCCTACTTCTGGAGAAGGGCCAGCAATCATAATGATATTATTCTTAGCATTAGTTAAAGCAAAATGGATGGCTGTACGAATGCTACGTAAGCTTTCGATAGCAATATCATCACTGTTTTTAACAGCAAGAATAGGAATGCTCTTCTTCTTCTTTAAAATTTTAATACGACTTTCTTGAATTGGAGAGCGAGGTACAGTTGCGTAAACTGGTAAATCTAGGTCATTTTCAATTTGACCAGAATCTTTCACACCACTACGTAACATATTACGTAGTAGAGCAATTAAGGCTCCAATAAAACCACCAACAAAAATAGATAAAATTAGTACGAGCAGTTTGTTCGGCTTAATTGGCTCCACTGGTTCAACAGCAGTATCAACAATACGGACATTCCCAATTTCACCAGCTTTGGCAATGCGAAGTTGTTGATAAGAGTTGAGAAGTGCCGTATAGAGCTGAGTTTTCACCTCTACCTCACGGTAGAGCTGTAAATATTGGCGTTGTACATCCGGCAATTGTTTTAGTGTGCTATTTAATTCGCCAATTTGTTTATTAATGGCTGCAAGCTGTCCATTAATCTCACGCATTGCAGGATGTTCGGCAGTATACTTTGCGACCATTTCAGCTTGCTTTTGTTCAAGCTCGGCTTTTTTAGTTTCTAAAGTAATACTCTGAGTCAAATACAGCTCAGACTCTTTAGTCACATCAACTGTGTTGTATTGTTGACGGAATTTATTAAATTGACGTTCTGCATCGTCCAATTGTTTCTTAAGTTCGGGCAGTTGTTCATCCAAAAACTTTAAGGTTTGGGCAGATTCAGCTGAGCGACGTTCAATATTTTGTGCACTATAAGTCACCAAAATCGCATTTAGGACTTTAGTGATATGTTCTTTATCTTGACCCTGATAATTTAAGCCTAAAACACCAGTCAGCTTACCGCGTTCTGCAACTGAATAATTTAAGCTAAGTGCGTTTACAGCGGCAGGTATAGATGAGTTTTTAATATTATAAGTGGCATCAAATTGATCTTTCGTAAAGATGGCAATTTTCCAAAGCCCATGGGGACCCGCAACATGGTTAGCTTGATTTAAAGGAACAGTTAATAGTACTTCCTCTGTGTCTGGGTCGGTTAAACGTACAGATTGTTTATCAAAATTAAGTAGTAAATTTTTGTCTAAATAAAATGCTGGAGCTTCAAACTCACGAATTTCAAAACTTTTTAAGCCATCTTTAAATAAAACTGATTTTTTAGTGTATTCAGTTTTATAGTCAGTATCGCTTAATAAGCGATGAGTAAGCGTATTTTCAGTACTGGAAACTTGTACATTCAGATGTAAGTCTTTAATGACTGAACCCAAGACCAGACGAGACTTTAAAATTTCAATTTCAGCTTGAGCAGGCGATTTTTGCTCAATCATTTGCGACAAATCGCCTAAAAGTGCGGCAGAAGCCCCTTTACTGTCTTCAACTTGAACCAAAGCATCAACCGAATAGGTGTCTGGTGTTACACGTAAATAGAGCAGTGCACATACAAGGCTCAAAATAATGCAGAGTGCGATTAGCTTCCACTGAGCAATCAGTGAAAAAAACAATTCTTTTAAATCAATTGTATCTTCGGTGTTTGTATTTTGGTTCATAAGTTTAAAATCTTGGCGTTAAATATAAGGTTTCCAATCAGCAATGCACTGTTGAATAAGTTGGCAGGTTTCATCAAAAATAGCTTGATCGTGCTGATACGGATCTGGCACGTTTCTATTCTGCCAATGCCCTAAGCGGTAGGTTTTACCTTTTGCAAAGGGCCAAGTTTGTTCAATATGCTTTTGCTGGTTATGACTCATGACCAAAATAAGGTCAGCTTTTCTAATATGTTCAGCACTAAGCTTACGTGCTACATGCGGTTGCATGTCAATCCCTAAGCGTTGCATACAAAGTTGTGCTTTATTGTCTGCCTGATGTCCCACAAGCCCTGAAATCCCAGCAGACTCAATATTTAACTGAGGATATTGCTGTTTCAAGAAGTATTCGGCCATAGGGCTACGGCAAATATTTCCAATGCAAACAACCAGAATGTTCTTAATTTGCATAATATTATTGTCCCAAACGGTCTATGTTATATAACGCATTTGAGAATGGAATAATTTGGTTAATAACACGTTGCCAACGGGTTAAGCCAGTCGCATCAACATAGACAATATCATTACTACGTAGTCTAAACTGATTGGCTAAACCAAAGTCGCCAATACTCATTAAATTTAAATGATAAATTTCTGTTGTGCGATCATTTGGATTAGTGCGTACTACATAAATTCGGCTCGCACTTGCCGAGTTCGGGTTAATCCCTAAACTTTCACCTAACGCGTCCGTTAGGGTCATGCCTTGGTCACGCATAGGTAAAGCTTGGTTCTTACCTGACTCACCCATGACATAAATTTTCTGGTTTTCGCGTGTGCTCACATAAATCGTATCATTGGGCTGAACTAATAGTTTATGTAGTGAATACCCAGCTTTTTCTAAATCGATTGTATTTAAATTATAAGTTCGGCCATTACGAATCAGTTGAATATACGTATTATCACCTGTGGTAGTAACGCCACCTGCCAGACCTAATGCAGTATAAATGCTGACAGGTTGATCACTTAAATAAAATTGGCCGCCTTTAGTGACACTTCCTTGCACAGAGAAGCGTTGACCTTCATAAGATAGTACTCGGACAACTACATCAGGATTTTTTAAGAAACGAGAAAGTTGGTTGTGAAGCTCACGGTTAACTTGAGCAAGTGACTTACCGGCAGCTTTATAACGACCTACCAATGGAAATTGAATATAACCACTTTGGTCAATAGGATAACCATTGGCCTGAATAGATTGTTCACTACTAATATTATTTACAGGTGGTGTAATTTCAGGATACGCCCAAAGTTGAATAGAGAGAACATCCCCTGGGCTTAAGCGGTAAATAGATTGCTGGTTTTTAAATAATGCTGCGTAGTCACGTTGATAATCGATTTGAGCAGGCTGAATTGCTGGTAGAGTTTCTTGAGAAATTTTAACCACATTAACGGTAGTTCCAAGGTCGGTTCTATAAAAGCCTTCATTTGGAATATCGTAAGTTTGTAAACCAGAAGTGACTGCACAGCTAGCGGCACTCAAACTTAAGGCAAGAACAGAAAAAAACTGGCAATACTTCACACGCAACCCTTTGTGTATTTATCTTTAATTGATATTGTTCACTGCATACTAACAAGTATCTATTAAACGCAGGATGAACAGATTCTAGCTGAAAAGAAATGAAAAAACACCGAAAAATCGTAGTGCTTTGTATGTTTAGTTTATCTGATAGGAGCATCTAAGCTATAGTCATTTACCAGAAATATTAAAAATGTATTATTTTAGCTAAACTCATCGATTCTACTTATAAATGTTGTAAACACATTTATACAATTGATGTGCGGGGATAACTAAAAATCTGATATAGTACGCTGCATTGTCAGTGCCAAAAGCATGATTTATTAGATATAAACTCTAAGGAAAAAGGCTCGTTTATATGCAAATTGCCAATTTAAAAATAGCAATTATTGGGTTGGGCTATGTAGGCTTACCATTGGCAGTTGAGTTTGGGAAAAAAGTACCAGTCGTGGGTTTTGATATTTATCAAAAACGTATTGATGAGCTTAAAAGTGGTAAAGACCATACTTTAGAAGTTTCTAAACAAGAATTACAGCAAGCAGTTCAGTTAAGCTATACCGCAAACCTAAACGAATTAAATGACTGTAACTTTTTTATTGTAACCGTTCCAACGCCCATTGATGACTTTAAACAACCTGACCTAACTCCACTAGTTAAAGCTTCAACTAGTATTGGTCAAGTGCTTAAAAAAGGGGATGTGGTGGTTTATGAATCTACCGTATATCCAGGTGCGACAGAAGAAGTATGTATCCCTGTTTTAGAAAAAGTGTCAGGTTTAAAATTTAATCAAGACTTTTTTGCAGGTTATAGTCCTGAGCGAATTAACCCAGGTGATAAGCTTCACCGTGTAACTAATATTTTAAAAATTACTTCAGGTTCAACTCTTGAGGTAGCTGACTATGTTGATGACGTTTATAAGCTGATTATTGAGGCGGGAACACATAAAGCACCGAGTATAAAGGTTGCTGAAGCAGCTAAAGTGATTGAAAACACTCAGCGCGATGTCAATATTGCTCTTATTAATGAATTAGCTCTTATTTTTAATAAGTTAGGTGTTGATACTGAAGAAGTCCTTAAAGCCGCTGGAACGAAGTGGAACTTTTTACCATTTCGTCCTGGGTTGGTAGGTGGACACTGTATTGGTGTAGATCCGTATTATTTGACCCATAAAGCCCAATCTATTGGATTGCATCCGGAAATTATTTTAGCAGCTCGCCGCTTAAATGACCGTATGGGTGAACATGTAGCGACGCAACTCATTAAGGAAATGGTGAAGCAGCGTATACAAGTGATTGGTGCACGTATTTTAGTAATGGGCCTCAGTTTTAAAGAAAACTGCCCAGATATTCGTAATACAAAAATTGTTGACTTTATTAAAGCTCTTAAAGAGTATGATCTAGATTTAGATATCTATGATCCCTGGGTCAATGATACAGAAGTACAACACGAATATGGTTTAGCGCCAATTAAAGAATTACAACAAGGCTTGTATGATGCGATCGTCATTGCCGTAGCACATAATCAGTTTAAATCTATGAGTGCACAAGAGTTTCATGCCTTAGGCAAAGAGAAACACGTACTCTATGACTTGAAGTATGTTTTAGATAAATCAGAGACCAATATTAGACTTTGATTTTATTTAATTAATAATTTAATTTGTTTAAAAAATGAGGAAGAGATGTTACAAGGCTCAACAATATTAGTAACTGGTGGAACAGGTTCTTTTGGTAATACATTTGTTCCTATGACATTGGAAAAATATAATCCTAAAAAAATAATTATTTTTTCTCGTGATGAAATGAAACAATGGGAGATGGCAAAGAAGTTTAAAGACGATAGCCGTGTTCGTTTTTTCATTGGTGATGTACGTGATAAAGAACGTTTATATCGTGCTTTAGATGGTGTTGATTATGTAGTACATGCGGCAGCAACAAAGATTGTACCAACTGCCGAGTACAACCCATTTGAATGTATCAAAACAAATATTAATGGCGCAATGAATCTAATTGATGCTTGTATTGATAAAAATGTAAAAGGTGTAGTGGCTCTTTCAACAGACAAAGCAAGTAGTCCAATTAACCTATACGGTGCAACAAAACTTGCTTCTGATAAATTGTTTGTTGCTGGTAATGCCTATTCTGGTGAGCATGGTACGAAATTTTCAGTTGTTCGTTACGGTAATGTAATGGGTTCTCGTGGTTCGGTTATTCCTTTCTTTATGTCAATTAAAGATAAAGGTATTTTACCAATCACTGATGACCGCATGACACGTTTCATGATCTCTTTAGAGCAAGGTGTAGAGCTTGTTTGGCATGCGTTTGAAGATATGGTTGGAGGCGAGATTTATGTGAAAAAAATCCCTTCAATGAAAGTAACAGAGCTTGCTAATGTTGTTGCACCAGAAGCAAAACAAGAAGTCGTTGGGATTCGACCTGGTGAGAAATTACATGAGCAAATGATTAGTGTCGAAGATGCTTATTATACTTATGAATATCCAGAACATTATAAAATCTTGCCTGTAATTAATGATTGGGCAGAGACGGCAGAACGTATTAAAGACGGTAAGAGAGTCCCAGAAGGTTTCCACTATTCTAGTGATAATAATACTGAATGGATGAGTCCAGAAGATTTACAAAAATGGTTAACTGAAAACGCTGAGAAAGTAGGAAATATCTAAAATGTTCATCCCATATGGCAAACAAAATATAAATCAGGCAGATATTGATGCAGTTATTCAGGTTCTTCAATCTGACTTTTTGACACAAGGACCGCAAGTTCCATTGTTTGAAAAATCAGTTGCAGATCTGGTAGGGGCTAAATATGCCTTTGCTATGAATAGCGCGACGTCAGCTCTACATGTAGCTTGTTTGGCATTGGGATTGAAAAAAGGAGATGTTCTTTGGACGTCTCCTATTACCTTTGTTGCTTCATCAAATTGTGCTTTATATTGTGGAGCTGATGTTGATTTCGTTGATATCGACTCAGATACCTATAACCTTTCAGTTGATGCTTTAAAAGCAAAACTAGAGGTTGCAAAACAAAATAATAAATTACCTAAGATTGTCGTGCCTGTACATTTATGTGGGCAGCCATGTGATATGGAAAAAATTTATGCGCTTTCTCAAGAGTATGGTTTTAGTATTATTGAAGATGCATCCCATGCCATTGGCGGTAAATATAAAGAAAATTATATTGGTTCTAACCGGTACTCTGATATTACAATCTTCAGCTTTCATCCTGTCAAAATTATTACGACTGCTGAAGGTGGAATGGCACTTACTAATAATGAAGAGTTAGCCAAGAAAATCGATTTATTACGTAGTCATGGTGTAACTCGTAACCCTGAGTTTATGACTAAACCTTCAGAAGGCCCATGGTATTATCAGCAGGTAGAGTTGGGTTATAACTACCGTATGACTGAGTTACAAGCGGCTCTGGGTGTTACACAATTGACCCGTCTAGAGGCTTTTGTGGCTAAACGACATGAAATTGCAAAAAAATATAATGAATTATTAAAAGATTTACCCTTAATTACGCCTTATCAATTGCCAGAAACATACTCAGGATTACATTTATACGTTATCCGTTTAAAACTTGATGAGTTGAGCAAAGGGCGTAAAGAAATCTTTGAAACGTTGCGAGAGAAAGGTATTGGTGTCAACGTACATTATATTCCAGTACATACTCAACCTTATTATGAGCAGCTTGGTTTTAAGCAAGGGGACTTCCCTGAAGCTGAGGCTTATTACGAGGCGGCTATTAGCTTACCAATGTTCCCTGATTTGACTGATGAGCAAATTCAGTATGTCTATCAAATACTCAAAGAGGTGTTGGTTTGAATAGCGTTGTAGTTCTGCAAGCTCGAACAAATTCCTCAAGGTTACCAGGTAAAGTATTATTGCATTTAGCCGGAATGCCTGTGGTGGTATTGGCTGCTAAACGTGCGAGTAATACGGGGCGTCCTGTTATAGTTGCGACTTCTAATGAAAGAACCGATGATGCTTTAGCTAATGCTTTAAAAAAATATGAGATTTCATGTTACAGAGGAAGTTTAAATAACACTCTGCTACGGATAGTATCGGCCTTAGAACACTATAATGATGATACTTTAGTGTTTAGATTGACAGCAGATAATGTTCTCCCCGATGGTTTATTATTAGATGAAATTGAAAAAGATTTTATTGAACGTAATTTGGAGTATTCATGTTGTAATGGTGAGCAGTCTGGTTTGCCGTATGGTATGAGTGTAGAATTAACTAAATTGAAGCATTTACGTGAAGCAGTAGTTTCTACAAATGATAAATTTGATTTAGAGCATGTAACTCCCTTTGTTAAACGTAAATTTGGTGAGAATTATTTTGCTAAGTATAGAACACTAAATCTAGGTAATTATCGTTGCACAATAGATTGTTTAGATGATTATTTAGTAATACAGCAACTATTATTAAATATTGATTGTCCTGTACAAGAATCTGCGTTGTCTTTGGCAAAAAAACTAGAAGAGTTGAATTTTTATCAACCTGAACAAAAAAATCTTGCTAAGAAGCTAGTATTGGGCACTGCTCAATTAGGTTTAGATTATGGTATAGCAAATACGGAAGGCAAGCCAAGTCAAGCTGTTGCGGAAGGTATTGTTAAGACAGCAATCATCAATGGGGCTGAATTTATAGATACTGCTCGTGCTTATGGTGATAGTGAAGAGGTTATTGGAAATACCTTGAAGGCTGGTTGGCAAGGAAGAGCAAAAGTTATTACTAAATTGTCACCTACGATAGATGAATCTTTAGAGATTAATGGTTTAAATATAGACGCTTTTGTTGACTCTAGTATTTATCAATCATGTACTGCATTGCATACTTCAGTATTGGATATACTTATGTTACATCGAGCTTCACAAATGCTAGTTTGTGAAGGGAGAGTTTGGTCTAGGCTTTTATTTCATCGAGAACAAAAACTTATAAAATCTTTAGGAGTTTCTGTCCAAACTCCTGAGGAATTGGAGCAAGTTTTAACAATAGCTGAAATTGAAATTATTCAGCTGCCTTACAATGTATTAGATTGGCGCTGGGATACTCTTGTATCTAAAATTATGGCTCAGAAGCAAGTGCGAGATTTAAAAATTCACGTTCGTAGTACTTTATTACAAGGTTTATTAGTTAGTACAAATAAAGCATATTGGCAACGGGCTCATGTTGAACATGCTGAGTCAGTTTTGAATTGGTTAGAAGAACAACGTCATCTAATTCAAGGGTCATCCATTATGGAGTTTTGCCTGAAATTTGTTAATTCACTTGAATGGGTTGATGGAGTTGTTGTAGGGGTTGAGACAACAGCACAACTTTTAGAAAATATAAAAGTCATGTGTTTGCCTGGTCTTTCACCTGAGGAAATTGACTCAATTTTAAGCTCTAGACCTAAACTTCAAGAAAAAACCTTAAATCCTGCACTTTGGAGCTAAATTTATGACACATGGCATAGAAATTTTCTCTTTAAAAGGAAAGACAGCTTTAATTACAGGTGCAGTGGGCTATTTGGGAACTTCTATGGCATTTGCTCTAGCAGAGGCAGGTGCGAAAGTATTTATAAATTCCCGATCACGAGCTAATTGTCAAAGGTTGGTAGATAAAATCCAAGCTAAGGGTTTGCATGCAGAATGTGCAGTATTTGATGTGTCTTCTGAGACTGCAGTTCGTTCATTTGCTTATACATTACAAGATGAGCCTTTACATATTCTTATTAATAATGCGTACGCTGGAGGTGCGGGTAATATTGAAGTAAGTAAAGAACAATCCTATCTTGAAAGTTATAATACTTCATTAGTAGCTGCTCACCGTCTTATGCAAGCATTACTCCCAAATTTAAGATTAGCTGTGGCGCAATGTAAGGATGCATCGGTTATTAATATATCTTCTATGTATGCCATGGTAAGTCCAGATCCGAAGATTTATGCATCATCTAGTCAAGTAAATCCTCCATTCTACGGTGCTGCAAAGGCAGCCCTATTGCAATGGACTAAATATGCAGCATGTGAGTTTGGACTTGAAAAGATTCGAGTAAATGCTGTTTCTCCTGGACCATTTCCTTCGGACCAAGTACAAAATTCAAATCCCTTATTCATTGATATGTTGAGTAAAAAAGTGCCAATGGGGCGTATAGGGCGTTCAGAAGAAATAAAAGGACCAGTATTATTTTTAGCCTCTCCTGCTTCCTCTTATGTAAACGGTGCCAATATCGTTGTCGATGGTGGGTGGACAAGTTGGTAATTAAAAATAATTTGCTGTATGCAAAAACTTAATAGATGTATAAAGATGAAGTTTTGTTTTAGAGCTGATGCTTCTTTACATATAGGCTCAGGCCATGTAGTTCGTTGTTTATCTATTGCTGATGCCTTGGTGAAACAAGGCCATGAAAGTTATTTTATTTGTCGGCAACATCAAGGTAATCTGATTGAGTTTGTGCGCCAACATGGTTATATGGTCTATGTTTTACCTGAACCAGCTCTAAACAACTCCGATAGTTTGTCAGAATATCAACGTTGGTTAGGAGTGACCGAGCAACAAGATGCCCAAGAAACATTAGATATTTTGAAAGAACAACCCGTAGACTGGATGATCGTAGATCACTACGGTCTTTCAATTGTATGGCAACAAATTGTGCGCCAACAGGTTAATTGGATTGTTGCAATTGATGATTTGGCGAACCGACAACATGATGCCAATATTATTTTAGATTGTGGTTTAGCCAATACACCTGAAGACTATGCGAAACTCAATAAACGGAAAGGGTGTCATTTAACGGGGCCAAGCTACGCTTTATTACGCCCAGAGTTTCGTACAAAAAGATTATGGTTAGAACAACATCCGAAATCTTATAATCACGAAAATTTACGTATTTTAGTAAATTTAGGTGGGATAGATAAAGATAACTTAACAGGAACAGTATTAGAGCTTTTATCTCATAGTCAACAACGACAGCATTTATCTGTTACGGTTGTGATGGGGATTAATGCGCCATGGAAAGAGTCAGTTGTGGAGTTATCAAAAAAACTCCCGTTTCATAGTACGGTTCTCATTAATGCCAATAATATGGCTGATTTAATGGCTGAACATGATTTGGCAATTGGTGCTGCAGGAAGTACAGCTTGGGAAAGATGTTGTTTAGGACTACCTACAATAATGGTCTGTATGGCAGATAACCAAAAAATGATTGCAAAATATTTGCATGATTTAGGGGGAGCAGTCTCTCTCGATCAAACAGAGCTTAACGAGAAATTGTTAATGACATTGCAGCAGTTTAATCAAATGCACTTAAGCATAATGCATCAAAAGGCTTTATCTATTACAGAAGGTTTAGGTACAGATTTGTTATTGAAAACTATTTTTTCCGAAGAGTTTAATGCATGTTAGATAAGAAGAATGCGCAGCTTAGAGCGTTAAATGCAAATGATCTGGAAATGGTTTTGCAATGGCGTAATCATGATGAAATTCGTAAATGGATGATCAATTCAGATATCATTGCTTTAAGTGATCACCTTGCTTGGTTTGAGCGTAACAAAGAAAGAACTGATCGATTATTTTTCATCTTTGAATATCAGCAGCAGCCCCAAGGTTATATTTCATTTATTGCAGTTCCCAACAGTTCAGTTTATGAGTGGGGGTTTTATATAAAACCTCAAGCTGAAAAGGGAATGGGTCATTTATTGGGCAGTACTGCACTAGATTTTGCATTTGAGCAACTTAAGATTGAAAAAGTTTTTGGTCAAGTTTTAGATTTCAATGAAAAATCATTGAGTTTTCACAAAAAAATGGGCTTTTTGCAAGAAGGTTTATTGAGAAAACATTTTAAAGATGAACGTGGCGAATTTGATATACATCAGTTCGGTTTGCTACGAAAAGAGTGGCTAGAGGAAAAATGATATGAGCAAAAAAATTACAATTAATAACCGTAATATTGGTACAGACTTTCCACCCTATGTAATTGCTGAGCTTTCAGCAAACCATAACGGACGTTTAGAAACAGCCCTAAAAATTATTGAAGAAGCAAAGCGTTGCGGTGCAGATGCGATCAAACTGCAAACATATAGTGCAGATACTATTACGCTTAATAGCCAAAATGAAGAGTTTATGATTCGTGGTGGTTTATGGGATGGTCAATCTTTATATGAACTCTATCAAAAAGCTCAAATGCCATGGGAATGGCATAAACCTCTTTTTGAACATGCTCGTGCTTTAGACATTACCATTTTTAGTTCTCCATTTGACCGGACAGCAGTAGATTTACTTGAAGATCTTAATGCTCCCGCATATAAAATTGCTTCTTTTGAGGCGGTTGACTTACCACTAATTAAATATGTAGCTTCAACTGGTAAACCAATGATTATCTCTACAGGCATGGCAGATAAAGAAGAAATTGGTGAGGCAATTCAAGCTGCTTACGATGGTGGATGTAAAGAGCTTGTGGTTTTACATTGTGTGAGTGGTTATCCTGCTCCTGCAGAAGATTATAATTTGCTCACTATGGTTGATATGGCGAAATCATTTGATGTCCCAATTGGATTGTCTGATCATACTTTAGATAACACAACTGCAATTACTGCTGTG
Organism: Acinetobacter pittii; assembly: GCF_034067285.1. Classification (NCBI taxonomy): domain Bacteria; kingdom Pseudomonadati; phylum Pseudomonadota; class Gammaproteobacteria; order Moraxellales; family Moraxellaceae; genus Acinetobacter; species Acinetobacter pittii. The sequence goes on along the minus strand of NZ_CP139286.1, from coordinate 3,605,884 downwards.
GCATTAGGTGCATGTTTAATTGAAAAACACTTTACTCTTGATCGTAATGGTGGCGGACCAGATGATAGTTTCTCTTTAGAACCAAAAGAGTTGCAACACTTATGTCAATCTGCAAAAACCGCATGGCAAGCTCTTGGTGGTGTTGACTATGGAAGAAAGTCTAGTGAACAAGGTAATGCTCAATTTAGACGTTCGCTTTACTTTGTAAAAGACTTAAAAGCGGGTGATGTGATTGATGAGTCTAGCATCCGTAGTGTCCGTCCTGGCTATGGACTACCACCTAAATTTTATGATGAAATTTTAGGTAAAAAAGTAATACAGGATGTAAGTGTAAATATGCCAGTAAAGTTAGAAACTATTAGCAAATGATTCTTAGCTGGAAACTAGCACCATTAATAAACTTGTCTATTCGAGCATTGACACTCTTAGGCAAGTTTATTTTACTTTTTTATATGGCAAAATTTCTTAGTGCTGAAGAGGTCGGCATCTATGGCCTAATTGTCGTATTAGTGAGCTACTCTCTATATGCAGTAGGTTTTGACTTTTATACATTTTCTACACGAGAGCTTGTATTAAAAGAAAAAAAAGAATGGGGTAGCTTTTTAAAAAGCCAAAGTTTTTTAATATTCTTTGCTTATATTACTATCTTACCACTTATCCTTTTTCTTGTCAGTTATTCTATACCGCTTAAGTGGTTATATTTTTTAGTTTTTTTAATTGTTTTTGAACATTTAAATCAAGAGTTAATGCGACTTTTGATTATTGATAAAAAAGTAGTGTTAGCCAATAATTTACTTTTTATTAGAAGTGGACTTTGGTGTTACTCTATTATAGCCTGCATGTTTTTTTCACTAGTGCCAAAAAGATTAGACAGTATTTTATATGCATGGATAAGTTTTGATGTAATAGCATTTTTCTTATCATGGGTTTTGCTTAGAAAAGGCCTAATATTCGAGAAAGGACTACAAATAAAAAAAGACTGGCTGAAAAGAGGCTTAAAAATTTGTTTACCTTTATTATTTTCTACCTTAATTCTGAGAGCCATTACAACTATAGACCGTATATGGTTAGAACATCTTGAGGGACTTGAAGTTATTGCTGCCTATTCTCTATTTATTGGATTAACAAATGCATTAATTAGTTTTCTAGAAACAGGCGTTTTTTCTTTTATTTATCCACAGATGATTCAAGAAAAAAATAATCCAAGAGAATTCAGAAAATTAATTAAAAAAATGTTCTTTCAGTCATTAGGACTTAGTTTAGCTATATCGTTAGTGCTGGTTGCTTGCTTTCCCTATTTTTTACATTGGATAGGAAAAGATATTTACTATGCATATAAACATATTTTCTACGTTGTATTGTTTGCTAATATAATCTATTGCATTAGCATGGTTCCGCATTATATTTTGTATGCAAAACATAAAGATAAGAAAATTGTTGTATCACATATCCTAGGACTAGGAATATTTGCCTTAAGTACTCTCGCTTTTATAGCATGGGGAGTTTCTGTTGCTGTGGCCTACGGCCTATGTTGTGCTTTTATTTCAATATTGATAATAAAAGTAATTTTCTCACTCGAAAAAGATCAGGTCTGATAAGCGATGAATTTTTTAATACTGATAAATTCTGCTCCAAATTATAAATATTTCTACTATGCATTAGCTAAAGAAATAGAAAGTCGTGGGCACAATATTTATTTTGCTATAGATTCACACCGCTCTAAATATCTTGAGCCTTTACCTGAACTAGATAATAGTGAAAATAGCTTCTTTTTTGATAGCTATCTAGAGAAAAATTTTAATAAAAATCTAGTAGTTACAAATACTGCAAATCAAGGGTATTGGGGAGATTACTTTTACTCAGATTATGATAGGTTTTTAACACATGATTTTAATCTAAATAAAGATAAAAACTATTGGCTCAATGTTAAAATAAACTTGGATAGCTTTTTTGATAAAATTATAAAAGATAAAAGAATAGATTTTGTTTTATATGAAAATATTTCAAATAGTTTTGCCTATACTGCTTACATACAATGTAAGAAAAATGGAAAAAAATACATTGGATTAATAGGGTCACGTTTACCTAATCATTTTGAGATACATAATTCAATTATAGATGAGGAGCTTGAAAAGTTAGAAAAACTTTCTAAGAAACCAGCAACTAATCAAGAAATTGAATGGTTTGAAAGCTATAAAAAAAGTATTGTAGATATTCAACCAGACTATATGATGCAGAATGGATTAGATAATATTGCAATTTCTCGTATCGTGAAGTTAAATAAAGTATTTAAAGCCTTTCGTCTATTTACGATTGGATTTAAATATAAATATTATTATGATTATCAATTTGGTAACCCTTTTGCTGTTCCATTTAAAGCACTTCGAGTAAATATTAAAAGATATTTAAATACAAAAAAATCACAAAAATTCTATATAGATAATAATGAGTTGGACCTATGTGCAGCTAAAGAAAGTTTTTTTGTTTATCCAATTCATTTTCATCCGGAGTCTTCAACTTCTGTTTTAGCCCCTGAATATACTAATGAATATAGTAATATTATTAATATTTCAAATAATTTACCATTTGGTACATATCTCTATGTAAAAGATCATAGAAGTGCAAAAGGAGTCCAAAATTATGAATTTTATAAAAAGGTGAGTGCATTACCGAATGTTCGTTTAGTTAATTTTGATGTAAATATTAAAAAATTAATTTTAAAGTCGGAAGGGGTGATTACAGTTAATAGTACGGCAGGTTATGAAGCCTTACTTTTAGGAAAACCAGTTTATATGTTAGGAAGAGTGTTCTATGAAAACTTTCCAAATGTTTATCGTATAAATTTTAAAGATATAAGAAATATAACTCCTAAAGAAATTTTACCTGTTAAAAATAGTTTTATTTCATATTATAGGTATTGTAAAAAAGGAAAAGTAAATATATTCGATTTATCACAACCCTCTTTAAGTAGAATTGCTACTAGTATTTTAGATTCTATTGAAAATAATACTGAGGTGAGTGATGTATAGACAAAATATGCTATCGGCAATTTTTCTTTTTTTATGTATGTATATATACATAGCTTCTTTTTCTTTTAGTGGTTTAATTACTAATGATTTATTTTATTTTTGTTTAAATGTAGCTAGGGTTTCAATTGTAGGAATCTTGTTGTTATGCGTTTTTATTAGTAATGGTATACATAAAAATACAATAATATTCTTTATATTAGCAGCTATTTTTTTAAGCTTGTTTGATAGTTTTTTTACAGCAATATCTTATCTCATTATTGTTTCATTAATTTTTTATACTTATTTATTAACTTTTTATAAAGAAGATAAGGTGAAAATTTTAGTATGGGTAAACAGAATATCAATTCTTGGTTTTTTATCAATTCTACTTTTATATAATTTAGGAGTCATGCCAAATACTATTTATGATGCAAATGGAGATTATGCTGCTGGTATACGGCAATCATTAGGTTTTTCTAATCCAAATCCTGGCTCATTATTTATATTACAGAGTGTTTTTATTTCATTTCTGTTAAAAGATAGAGTGGCATTAATATTTTCATTATTTTTATTTTTGTCTTCAAGTTTTTATTTTGTATCTAAAACTTCTATTTTTTTAGGTATTTTATTTTTTCTATTAATAATTTTTATGAAAAATAATTTTTTTAATAAAATAATTAGTATTTCTTTCTTTACTTCCCTATTGCTATTTCCATTTGTAATTATTGTTTTTATCTCTAAAGGTATATGGACATTTAAAGGGATTAATTTAGATTTATTATTTACTACAAGGCTATCCGAAATCCGTCGTTTGTATATGGAGTATGGGGGAGTAGGTTTTTTCCCCCGTTCAATGGATTTCTTTGTCGACTCTGCTTTAAGTAATATTTTGATTAAAGGAGGCTGGTTCTTATATATATTATTTTTAATTTGGGTTCTTATTTTTATAAGAAAGGAGAAAGATTATAAAATAAAAACAACGTTTATAATTTTTGTATGTTTCTGCTTCTCTGAGAATATTTTTAATGGAAATTTACTATTATCTATTTTTTTATTTATGAATTTTTACAATCTTTTGTCTAAAAGTTATAGTTTGAAGAATCCTGGGTGAATGTATGGGAAAAATAGCTATTTTAATTATGGCTCATAAACCTATAAAATATTTTGAAGGTTTAGCAAGAGATAATCAGCAAATTGATTTTTTTGTCCATATGGATATAAAGACTAATTTTGTTAATCCTGAAATTAAAAATTTATATTTTTTAAAAGATGATTTAAGAGTAGATGTTAAGTGGGGAGGATTTTCGCAAGTACAAGCTACTCTCAATTTACTTTCTTTTGTATTCCATAATTCAGATTCTGAATTTTTTCATGTAGTAAGTGGTGAAGACGTTATTCTATCAACAAATAAAAATTTATCTGAAACTTTAACTTGGAGTAATTCTAATATTTTTATGGAACTTACGAACTCTCCTCGGCATAGATATCGTGTAAGATTTTTTGCTCCGCATGTTGAGACTAGATGGCAACGTAAGCTAGTAGGTAAACTATTTACTTTTTCTTTGAAGATATTAGATAAAATTTTTATTACCAAAAAAGATTTCTGGTTTGGAAGTAATTGGTTTTCAATTCGTAGAGAAGAATTGAAAATTATTTTAAATTCAATTACAGATAGAGATATTTCATTATTTAAGTATAGATTAAATCCTGATGAGCATTTCTTCCAATATATAGTTGTAAAAGCTGGTCTCAGAGATAATATTAGTTTGAAGGGTAACAATAGATATATTATTTTTGATAAGAGATATAATAATGGAAATAATCCTATTTACTTAAATGCTGATCAGTTGTTAAAGCTCAAAAATACACATTCCCCTTTTTTTGCTAGGAAAGTGGATATTGATAATCAGTTAAAATATTATGAAAGGGTGAATTTCTAATGTTGCAGTTTTCTGTATTGTTATCTTTATATTTTAAAGAAAAGCCCGAATACCTAGAAAAATGCTTTGCAAGCATTTGGGATAATCAGAGCTTAAAACCTAGTGAAATTGTATTAGTTTTAGATGGTCCAATTGGGGATGAGCTTGATGCATATGTACAAAAGTGGCAGTTAAAAATTGGTGGTTGCTTAAAAGTAGTTGGGCTACCTCAAAATGTTGGGCTTGGAAAAGCATTAAATGAAGGTTTGAAACAATGCAGTTATGAATGGGTTTTTCGTATGGATACGGATGATATTTGTACTCCAGATCGTTTTGAAAAACAGGTTGCTTTTATAAAACTGAATCCTGAGGTTGTTTTATTTAGTGGGCAAGTGATGGAGTTTGATCAGGATATTTCTGATGCAAATGTTCTTAAATCTGTGCCAGTAACACATGTGGAAATTAAAGAATTTGCACAAAAGCGTTGCCCATTTAATCATATGACCGTAGCTTATAAGCGAGACATAATTTTAGGATTGGGTGGTTATCAGCACCATTTATTCATGGAAGATTATAATTTATGGCTACGGGTGATTGGGAACAATTACAAAGTGGCAAACTTGGCTGATGTTTTGCTATATGCTCGTGTTGGTAATGGCATGCATGCACGTCGTAAAGGTTTCCAATATATTAAAAGTGAAAAACAGTTACTAGATTTAAAAAAACAACTAAAGTTACAAAATCCTCTATATGCTAACATGCTGTTTCTGGTACGGTCTGCGTTTAGACTGTTACCAGCAAATTTATTGGGTAAAATTTATAATACCTTTCTCCGTAAAGATATTAAAAAATGAGTGAATGAAAATATGAAGCGTTTAGTAGACATAGTCATTTCTTTAATAGCTTTAACTGTTCTGTCGCCAATATTTCTGATCGTTGCTTATAAGGTTCGTAAAAATTTAGGTTCACCCATATTCTTTTACCAAGAACGACCTGGAAAGGACGGAAAATTATTTAAAATGATTAAGTTCCGTTCTATGAAGGATGCTTTTGATGCAGAAGGAAACCCATTACCAGATGAGGCTCGTATAACTCCATTTGGTCAAAAATTGCGCTCTACGAGCCTAGATGAAATGCCGCAATTGATTAATGTGCTTAAAGGTGACATGAGCGTAGTTGGACCTCGTCCAATGCTTAAAGACTTTGTTGCATTATATTCACCAGAGCAGGCACGCCGTTTAGAAGTGCGTCCAGGAATGACAGGCCTTGCTCAGGTAAGTGGCCGTAATGAACTAGATTATGAAGAACGATTTAAGTGTGATGTATGGTATGTCGACAATCACAATGTTTGGGTTGACTTTAAAATTATGTTTAAAACTGTCAAGGTAATGACAAAACGTGAAGGCATTAACGCGCCAGGACATGTTGGACCATCTTTATTTAAGGGTAATGATGCTCCAGAAAATGTGGATTCTTCTGTAAAGTAAATTTTATATCTTGAAATCTTTATTATGATCAAAAAAGCAGTTTTACCAGTAGCCGGATTAGGCACGCGTTTTTTACCAGCAAGCAAGTCAATTCCGAAGGAAATGGTAACCGTTGTTGACCGCCCAGCCATTGAGTATGTGGTACGTGAGGCGGTTGAAGCGGGAATTGAGCAAATTATTTTGGTGACTCATTCTTCAAAAGCATCGATTGAAAATTATTTTGATCGAAACTTTGAACTAGAAACTACGTTAGAGCAAAAAAAGAAGTTTGATTTGCTTGCAGAAATTACCCAAATTGTTCCGCCTCATGTGAGTGTTGTAAGTGTCAGACAACCTCAGCCTTTAGGTTTAGGACATGCGGTTTTATGTGCAAAGAGTATTGTTGGTCAAGATGATTTTGCAGTGTTATTACCAGATGTGTTGGTAAAAGATGACTCAGGCCGAAATGATTTAACCCGTATGATTGCACGTTATGATGCCGTGCAAGCCGCACAAATTATGGTAGAAGCTGTACCTGATAACCTTGTTGATCAATATGGGATTGTAGATGTAGACCATAGTCCTAATGAAGGTGAAAGCGTTGCTATGCAAGGTATTGTCGAAAAACCTGCGGTTGGTTCTGCACCTTCAAATCTTTCTGTAGTTGGTCGCTATATATTACCCGCAAAAATTATGCACCTTTTAGAAAATACGCCAAAAGGTGCGGGTAATGAAATTCAGTTAACAGATGCGATTGCGATGTTACAAGAAACAGATACTGTTGAAGCCTATCGTATGCAGGGCCAAACTTTTGACTGCGGTAGTAAGGTGGGTTATTTAAAAGCTGTATTACATTATGGAATTCAACATCCTAAATTAGGGTCAGAATTTAAACAGTTAATTCAAGAGCTTAAGTTGTAGTATTGTGTAGTTCTACTTAAGTATTTGTAAAAACTGCTGAATATAATAAACAATCAATATATTCTCTTCCCTTAACGGGAAGAGATGTCTATAGAATATTAAAAAATCAGGTGTGCAATGAAAATCGCAGTGTTTGGAACCACCTTACACGCTGGTGTAATGGCAGCATTACTGGCTGAATATGGCAATCAGATTTATTGGTGCACAAGTGTCACCTGCGAAGAAAATATTTCTGTACTTTCCTATCAAGATCAAGAAGTTAATAATTATTTAAATAAGCAAAGAAGATCGGGTTTTCTACAAGAAAGTCCTTTTTCTGCTATTCCTCTTGATGTTGAGGTTTATTTATTCTGTTTTAGTCCTACACAAATTCAGCTTGCTTTAAATACGGTTGAGAAGTTAAGTCAACGTCCTATTGTTCATCCTAGATTAATGGTAAATGGTTCTACATTTGGCTTACATGGAACTGATCAGTTAAAACAATATTTACCAAAAGACGAGTGGGTCTATTTTCCTGATGTAATTCAAGAAGGAAATGCTATTAACAGCATATTGAATGTAAAGCATGTCATTGTTGGTGTTGAATCCAATCATGCACGGGATACAATGCAAGAGCTGTTACGCCCATTTTTCCGCTTTAGTTATCAATACTTATTTATGCCGATCTTGGACGCTGAGTTTACCAAACTTAGTATTTCTGGCATGTTGGCGACCCGCATTAGTTATATGAATGACTTAGCTATGGTGGCGGAGAAACTCGGTATTGATATTGCTAATGTGAAGCATGGTATTGCGGCTGATACACGTATTGGTGCGGCTTACTTGTCTGCTGGAGTCGGTTTTGGTGGTGAAAACTTTTCGCATGATATTTTAACACTTTCAAGTACTGTTTCTGAAACTGGGGCGAAAAGTCGACTGTTAGAGCAGGTATGGGCGATTAACGAACAACAAAAAGAAATTTTATTCCGTAAGCTGTGGAATTATTATCATTGTAATTTGAATGGTAAAACCGTGGCTATTTGGGGTGCATCCTTCAAAGAAAATACCTCAAGCATACATAACTCGCCAATTCATATTTTATTAGCTGCATTGTGGGCGCAAGGTGTAACAGTACGTTTGCATGATCCTCAAGCATTAGATGAAATTGCCGCTACATATGGTGACCGTAAGGATTTAGTACTGTGTACTGATCAATATGAGGCTGCTCGAGGCGCACATGCCTTATGTTTGGTTACCGCATGGAAACAGTACTGGAGTCCTGACTTTAAGCAGTTACAACAATTGATGCAACATCCTTTAATTTTGGATGGGCGTAATATTTATGACCCAGCATATGTAAAGGCTAAGGGCTTTGCTTATGAAGGAGTAGGTCGTTTATGAGTAAATCTATCGAGAAATTTCCTAAAGAGTTGGTTTCACCTTTACTAAAATTACAGTTAATGGGTGAGAAGAATTCAAAGTTACACATAAAAGAATTGTTCGCTTCAGAACCAGATCGCTTTCAACAATATTCTATAAAATTTGATCCATTAGTTTTTGATTATAGTAAGCATCGTGTTACTAAAGACATTTTGGAACAATTGACTGCTCTTGCGAAAACTAAACAATTAAATCAATGGATAGAGCGTCTTTTTTCACAAGATAAAGTAAATTGTACGGAGCAACGTGCAGCAATGCATTGGGCACTACGCTTGCCAGTTGACTATTCGAGGTTTCCAGAGTTAACGGCTCAAGTCCATAGCCAGTTACAACGTATGTATGCCTTAGTGGAAAAGATTCATGCTGGTCAATATCGCGGTGCAACCGGTGAAGTGATTCAAGATGTTGTGAACATTGGTGTGGGTGGTTCTGATTTAGGGCCACAAATGGTCACCCATGCGTTGTCAGATTTTAAAGTGAAAACGGCTAAACCTTTAAATGTTCACTTTGTATCGACTATGGATGGTAGTCAGTTGTCGGAGTTGCTCCACCAACTTCGTCCAGAAACAACACTATTTATTATTTCTTCAAAATCTTTTGGAACGATTGATACTTTATCAAATGCCCAAACGGTACGACAGTGGCTTGAAAAAACTTTGGGAACACATGCCCGGGTTCTAAAAAGTCATTTTGTTGGAGTATCAACAAAAGCAGATAAAATGACTGAATGGGGAATTGCCCCAGAAAATCAATTACTGCTTTGGGACTGGGTAGGTGGCCGTTACTCATTGTGGTCATGCATTGGTTTACCTATTGCGTTGAGTATCGGGGTTGAAGGTTTTCAGCAACTCTTAGCTGGTGCTCATGCAGTAGATGAACATTTTCAAAATACAAGTTATGAGCAAAATATTCCTGTTTTAATGGGATTATTAGGCGTTTGGAACAATAATTTTTTAAATATTCAAACTCATGCCGTATTGCCTTATGATGGTCGATTAAAGTATTTCGCTGCTTATTTACAGCAGCTTGAAATGGAATCTAATGGTAAATCGGTACAACGTGACGGTCAAAAAGTCGAACTCGATACATGCCCAATTGTATGGGGTGAAGTTGGACCAAATGCTCAACATGCCTTCTATCAATTATTACACCAAGGAACTCAAGCAGTAAGCTGTGATTTTATTGCGCCAGTCCAACGCTATAACGCTGACCATTTTACCTATGTTGAAAATGCAGAGGCTTTAGTCGAGCAGCATCATCTTGCATTATCGAATTGTTTGGCCCAATCAAGATTATTGGCCTTTGGTAATGACGCTTTAGACTCAACTGAATTAGAAAAACTGCCGATTTACAAGCAATATGAAGGTAACCAACCGAGTTCAACCCTGTTATTGAAAGAGTTGAATCCATATAGTTTGGGAATGTTAATTGCTTTATATGAGCATAAAGTTTTTGTGCAGTCTGTAATTTGGAATATTAACCCGTTTGATCAATGGGGTGTCGAAAAAGGCAAGCAGATTGCTGATCAGCTATTACCTATTTTAAATGGGGTTCAAAATGATCTTTCATCATTAGATGCCTCAACACGTGGATTAATTAAAATATTATTAGGAAAAGTAGATGGCTAAAATCCTAGTTACTGGTGGTGCTGGTTATATTGGTTCACATACCTGTGTAGAGCTTTTACAGGCTGGTCATGAAGTGATTGTTTTTGACAATCTTTCAAACAGTTCTGAAGAGTCTTTAACGAGAGTCCAAGATATCACACAAAAGAGTTTAGTTTTTGTTCAGGGTGATATTCGTAATGCAAATGAACTTGATCGCGTGTTTCAAGATCATTCAATTGATGCTGTAATTCACTTCGCAGGTTTAAAGGCAGTAGGTGAAAGTCAGGAAAAACCGCTGATTTATTTTGATAATAATATTGCTGGTAGTATTCAACTCGTTAAGTCGATGGAAAAAGCAGGTGTCTATACGCTTGTGTTTAGCTCTTCTGCGACAGTATATGACGAGGCCAATATATCTCCATTAAATGAAGATATGCCAACAGGTATGCCAAGTAATAACTATGGCTATACTAAACTGATAGTTGAGCAATTATTGCAAAAGCTATCAGATTCAAATTCTAAATGGTCGATAGCTTTACTACGTTATTTTAACCCAGTTGGTGCACATAAGAGTGGCCGTATTGGTGAAGACCCACAAGGTATTCCAAATAATTTAATGCCTTATGTGACTCAAGTTGCTGTAGGTCGCCGTGAAAAGCTATCTATTTATGGTAACGACTACAATACTGTAGATGGGACTGGGGTACGTGACTATATCCATGTCGTCGATTTGGCGAATGCACATTTATGTGCTCTAAATAATCGATTAGAAGTGTCAGGTTGCCGTGCATGGAATATTGGCACAGGTAATGGTTCATCAGTTTTGCAAGTTAAAAATACATTTGAGCAAGTTAACGGTGTGCCTGTTGCTTTTGAGTTTGCACCACGTCGAGCAGGCGATGTAGCAACATCCTTTGCCGATAACGCTCGCGCAGTTGCTGAGCTAGGTTGGCAGCCGCAATATGGTTTAGAAGATATGCTTAAGGATAGTTGGAATTGGCAGAAGCAAAATTCCAATGGATATGAAACTTAATATATTTTTCGTAGGAATAAAAATATATGACGAATATATTTGTAAAATATATTCGTCATTTTTTATTTAATGGCTTTGAATTATTTGTGGAATCTTTTTTCTATTTGAAGAAATGTAATAGTAGATAATGTATAGACACAGTAGAAGTAGCTAGGTATCAGAATTAGTAAAATATAGATATTTTTGACTTCGAAATAATTAAGAAGGTTAATAAAGAAGTATAAGACTATTCCATGTAGTAAATAGATGCTATAGCTAATTTCTCCCATTACTTGTAATGGTTGAGCACTGAGTAAACCAAATAAGTTATTATCACAAGCCAAACTTATAAATAGAAAACCACAACTAAATATTAGATAAAAATATAAAAAATTATGAGAACTTATAAAAAATGCAGAAATAAACAATAGGATGGATAATAAAGCCGCAAACTTTCCATTAAAAAATGAATATAAAACCTTAGTTTTTTGTTTTTTGATTTCTAGTGCTATATATCCTATATAAAAACACAAAGCTGCACGTGGGTCGATGTAAACTTTACCATAAACTCTTAATATATATCCAATGATAAATATAGTTACTATTGAAGATATAATAAAAAAGTGTCTTAAATATAAGTTTTGAGTTTTTGAAAAAATATAAAATAATATTGGAATTGATATATATAATAAAATTTCTAGTTTAAGAGTCCATTCTACACCATGTGTCATGTCTACTATTCTTAAGCCATCATAAGGACCTAAAAATAAAAACCAACTTAATAATTTTTCTAATATTTGAAAATCAAAATTATATTGTGTTGTGCTTAGTAGATATAATGTACAGAATGATATTGCAAAAAAGTATAAAGGATAGATTCGAGTAAAGCGGTTGTAAAAAAAATTTTTAATATTTAATTTATTTTCCTGTTTTAATAGTAGGCGGTAGAATAGATATCCAGATATCATAAAAAATATAGCAACACCAATCTTTCCTGTATTTAGAGCTTGATTTCCCCATCCTATTAATTCGTAATAATCTTTATCATATTTCCATTTGATTCCTTGGTATAAAGTTAAATCTTTGAATAAATGACTAAACATAACTAGAGAGGCTAAAAGGCCACGTACACCATTAATTGAATTCTGATTTTTTAATATAATTTTATTTTTATTGTAAACTGGGATGGGCAAGGAAAAAAAGAAAAATATAAGAAAAAATGTTAGTAAATAATACTGTATATTTAACATATTGATTGCCATACGTATAAAATGATAACGTATATTAGATTTAGAAATTTAATATACGTTATTAATGGATTGGATCTTATATAGGAAGAGAGTTTGCTAAAGAATAAATATATTCATTGCCTTTTTTAACAATTAATTTTTCATCAATTAAGCCTGTATCTTTTAAGGCTTTATATGCTTCTTCCTTAAAAATAACTTGACCAGTTCGACTCATACCTGGGCCACATGGAGATTTTCCTGAAATAATATTCGCTTTATTTCGATCGATATATTCCATTACGAGAACAGTACGGGGAGCAGCAGGTTCTTCATACAAGCCCCTATGTAAGCATGAAGTATCAAACATAGCAATATCACCTGCCTTGTAATTAAGTTTAATCTCTCTTTGATTAGATGTAGTATCTCTTTTACCTGCAAATCTAGAAATTTCACTTTTATTTTGTTTGTAGGGTTTGTTGTAACTATTTGGTATTACTACGGTAGGTGTATTCCCATTACCTTCAAAACAAACATAGATTTTTATACGATGACCGACATTATCATCATGCCAAGAGTTTGAAAGACTCCATTCTTTGCATTTTGATGGGTCATACCAAAATAAATAAATATCATCTAAACGGATGTCTTTTCCTAAAAAATTGGTTAATTTCTCTTTAAAGTCTTGGGTTATTTTTGCTGCTAGTTCCCCAACATCATTTTCTATCGTATTTTTACGATGCATTCCTTGAATATTAAATTGAGATGGTGTTGGGATTTTAAAAGGAGTAAAGTAGTTAGGGAAAAAATCTGCACCTTGCCATTTTGAATGATCAACTGCTTCATCAAAGCGGCGAATAGTACTTGTAATTTGTTGTTTTCGAATCCAATTAAGAATCGAACCTATAAATTTTCTTAAATTTGGCATATTTCTACCTACTTAATAAGTGCTATTAATTTCATTCATCATTTTATGAAACTTAAGAAATGTGGGTGTATTCATAAAAAAATGTGCAGAAGTTTGTGAACCATGGATACTGATATGGCCACCATCAACAGAATATGGAATACTGTTACTATCTATATGGCCTTTTGCATAAAGGTCATCTCGTGATAAATAAAGAATATTACTAAATTCTTTCGTGAAATCCTGTAATTTGTGATTAGCTGTATTTGCATCCATATCAGTATTTTGATTGAGGGTTAATGGCATTTGGAACTGAGTATCTAACCATACTGAGCGTTTATAAATATTGCCTATATTTTGTCCAAAATAATATGGTGAGGCCATAATAATTAGCGGTATATCAGCTCGGTTGATTAATTTAATTAAGTATTGCAATTCATCAACTTGTTTAGGGTCACTATAAATAGTTGCCCATCTTCCTGCTAAAATTATGGCATCATACTTCTTGAAATTTTCTTTTAAAAACTTTCTATTAATTAGGCATTGTTGATATGCACGTGAACTTTTAGGACCTGTAAACCCTGTATCTAGACTAGGGTAGCACCAGTTTGTGGTAATTGAATTAATATTGAGGTCTTCTTTTTTTCCAATAATATCCCAAAAAGGAATATTATGACCCGCATAAGAATCTCCAAATAATAATACTGATTTAGCAGTTTTTTTAGTTGAACCAATATGGCATTGGAGCCCTTGTGGTCCGACTGCTAAGGAGTCAATATTATCAACACTGTAGAAGCACCAACCTGATTCAGGGAAAGGATATTTTATAAGAGCTGTTTTTTCAATATATTGTTTAGATGCTCTATCAGGAAATCCTTCTTTTTTATATATGTAAATATAAACTATACTTAAACAAAGAATGGTAAAAATTAATATTGAGTATGATTTTAATATAGATAGTTTTGAAAGTTTTTTACGAGTGGTTTTTTCAATTAAGTGATAACTAAGCCATCCTAAAAAAACAGATAAAATAATGGCAATAGTAGTACTTAAAGGAGAATGAATAGATAAATAGCTTAGGAAAAAAACTATTGGCCAATGCCATAGATATATAGAGTATGAGGAGTTTCCAAAGAATTGGAATAATTTCGGTTTTGTTAATAAAGAGTTTTGATTATTTGATATAATAATTAACATTGTACCAATAACAGGAAGAGTAGCATTTATACTCGGCCATGGTGAAGTTGATTTAAATAGAATTAAACTAACAATAATAAAAGAAAATCCTAAAAATTCTAAAATATATTTATTAGTCTGTGATAAATTTATTTTTGAACAGTATAAATATACTAATCCTCCAGCGAGCATTTCCCAAGCTCTTGTTGGAATCATATAGAAAGAAAACATTTGGTTTTTTTGAGTTATTATATATGATAATATAAGTGACAGAATAAAACTGCCAACAATAAGCAAACCGAATATATTTTTACTTTTTGAAATCTTTGAAAAAAATATTAAGATAATTGGTAAAATTATATAAAATTGCCATTCGACAGATAGGGACCAAGTGTGTAATAGTATTTTATTGTGAGTATCTATGGAAAAATAATCACCTGATTCCTTATAATATATAAGATTTGATAAAAAATTTATACTAGAAAATGCATGCTTAACATAATTTTTATACTCTTCAGGAATTAAAATAAACCAACCAATAATCGCAATAATAAAAGTTAAAAATAATAATGCTGGTAAAATTCTGATACCACGAGCTAGATAAAATTTTATTAAAGAAAACTTTTTGCTTTGAATTTGGTCTGTAATAATCTTTGTCATTAAGAAACCTGAAATAACAAAAAATATATCTACACCAATAAAGCCACCAGAAAATCCTAAAATTCCGAAATGGAATAGAACTACTAATATAACAGCATATGCTCTTAGACCATTTATGTCATATCGAAAACTATTGTTCATAAAACTTTTTCATTGCCTTTTTGAATTTTTATATAAACTCATATTTCAGTTCCCTTAGTAAATAAATAGTATAATTTATTAAGGGAACTATAAATATTCCTAAGCTGTTATAATAGAATTAACCTTTAATCAGCCCAGTTAACTCATCTATATAATGTTGCATTGGCTGAGCTTGGCGGTCTGCACGACTTTCAATATTGAGACGTAATAAGGGTTCAGTATTTGAAGCGCGGACGTTAAAACGCCATGCGCCAAAGTCGAGGCTTACACCATCGGTACGATCAATTTGTGGATTTTGATCAGCATAGAAATCGAAAATCTTTTGAATAGTGATCTGTGTATTAGCTACTTTAAAGTTGATTTCACCACTGCAAGGAAACTTGGTAATCATATTTTCAACTAGGGTTGAAAGAGATTGTCCTGTTTCAGAGAGTAGGGCAATGGTGAGTAACCAAGGAATCATGCCGCTATCACAGTAAGCAAAGTCACGGAAATAGTGATGGGCACTCATTTCACCGCCGTATACAGCATTGTGTTCGCGCATAACGTCTTTAATGAATGCATGACCAGATTTTGACTGTACCGCGATACCTTTGTATTCATTGACGATATCAAATGTGTTCCACACTAAACGTGGGTCATGAACAATTTTTTCGCCTGACTGTTTAATCAAGAAAGCTTGAGCCAATAGACCAACAATATAGTAGCCTTCAATGAACTGACCTTTTTCATCGAACAAGAAACAGCGGTCAAAATCGCCATCCCATGCAATTCCCATATCGGCTTTATGTTCAATTACAGCATTTCGGGTACTGTCACGGTTTTCAATTAAAATTGGGTTAGGAATCCCATTTGGAAACGTACCATCTGCTTCATGGTGAATTTTAATAAATTCAACAGGTACGTTAAGCGCTTTAAATTTTTCTTCAATGGCATCAATGACATGACCAGCTGCACCATTACCTGCGTTTACCACCAATTTAAGGGGACGGATTTTTGCAGGTTCAATATAGGTAATTAAATGATCAACGAACTCGGGCAAAATGTTATAACTTTGCGTTGTACCTTTTTGGCTAACTTCTTCAAAGTTATTGGTTTCTGCTAAAGCCTGAATTTCTTTTAGACCTGTATCTGCACTAATTGGACGAGCATTTTCTCGAACCAATTTCATACCGTTATAGTCCATTGGGTTATGACTAGCAGTAACTTCAATACCGCCTTGTACATCTAAATGGAAAGCGGCGAAGTAAACTTCTTCAGTACCCGTCATGCCTAAGTCAAGCACATTGACACCCGCATCATTTAAACCGCGGATGGTCGCTTGTTTTAAATCCTCACTGCTTAGACGAATATCACAACCTACAACAACAGTCTTTGGTTTATAGATTTGTCCGTAAGCGCGGCCAATTTTATAGGCGATTTCTTCATTCAATTCGGTGCCGAGTTTGCCTCGGATATCATAAGCTTTAAAACACGTTAAAGTAGTCATTATTCAATTCAATACATGTGGTTTGAGTTGTGTGCACATTATACATAGATCATGAAACAGGTATGTTTATAGTTTTATATTCAAATTTTTCACCTCATTTCTATAGACTCAATCTAAATTTATAAAAAAGATTTTTACGACTTTAGTCTAATAAAAAAATCCATAAGTTCGAAATAGCTTGATTTTACTTAATAGTATTGGTCATACCAATTATGATAATTATTTAATGGTTGATCTTGCAAATAGCTGTGTTTATGATGCGGTCTGTGGTTTAAGGAATAACATTTGCACTTAAATTTTAATTGGTAATACCAATTGTGCTAAATGTTTAAAGATTTAAGGTACAAAAATTCGCCCCGGCATTTCAAGGAGATGACAATGCTCAATATGTGGCAACAACTTTATGACCCTTTAAATAATATTTGGCTGTCCAGTGCGGTTGCATTAATCCCGATTATTTTCTTCTTTTTAGCATTGGCTGTTTTTCGTTTAAAAGGCAGTATTGCCGGTACAGGCACAGTCATTATTGCATTATTGATTGCGCTCTTTTTCTATCAAATGCCGGGTCAAATGGCCTTTGCATCCATTATTTATGGTTTCTTCTATGGTCTATGGCCAATTTCATGGATCATTATCGGGGCAGTTTTTCTATATAAAATTTCGGTAAAAACAGGACAATTTGACGTTATTCGTTCAAGCATTTTGTCGATTACCGAAGACCAACGTCTGCAAATGTTACTGGTTGGGTTTGCCTTTGGTACTTTCTTAGAAGGGGCTGCTGGCTTTGGTGCTCCAGTTGCGATTACCGCTGCACTCCTTGTTGGTTTAGGCTTTAAACCACTTTACGCTGCTGGTTTATGTTTGATCGTAAATACAGCACCAGTGGCATTCGGTGCAATGGGTATTCCAATTATTGTGGCAGGACAGGTTTCTGGTGTAGACACCATGGAAATTAGCCAGATGGTGGGTCGTCAGTTGCCGTTTTTAACGCTAATCGTGCTGTTCTGGATTATGGCGATTATGGACGGCTGGCGTGGTGTTAAGGAAACTTGGCCTGCGGTAGTTGTCGGTGGTGGTTCGTTTGCGATTGCTCAGTATCTGACATCTAACTTTATTGGTCCTGAGTTACCAGATATTACCGCAGCAATTGCGTCATTGGTGAGCCTGACTTTACTATTCCGCGTTTGGAAACCCAAACATATTTTCCGTTTTGAAGCTGAAGCAGGTCAAAATTTGACTCAGCAACCTACCACGGTTCAACGTTATAGCATTGGCAAAATTGTAAAGGCATGGTCTCCATTTGCCATCTTAACAGTGATGGTCACCATTTGGAGTGTTAAACCATTTAAAGCTTTATTTGCAAAAGATGGTGCTCTTGAGCACTGGATTTTTAAACTTGAAGTGCCGTATTTACATAAATTGGTCGAAAAAATGCCACCGATTGTGGCAGAGATGAAGCCATACGAAGCGATTTATAAGTTTGACTGGTTCTCTGCAACAGGTACGGCAATTTTTATTGCTGCAATCATCACTGCTATTTTCTTGAAAATGAAAGCAAGTGAGGCAGTAATGACTTTTGGTGAAACACTCAATGAGCTGAAAACACCGATTTACTCGATTGGTATGGTGTTGGCTTTTGCTTTTATTGCGAACTATTCGGGTTTATCTGCAACTTTAGCTTTGGCTCTATCGCATACGGGTCATGCGTTTACTTTCTTCTCGCCGTTTTTGGGTTGGCTTGGTGTATTCCTTACGGGTTCAGATACATCTTCAAATGCTTTGTTCTCGGCACTACAGGCGACTACGGCTCAGCAAATTGGTATTCCGGAAGTGTTGCTTGTAGCAGCGAATACCAGCGGTGGTGTAACGGGTAAGATGATTTCTCCCCAGTCGATTGCCATTGCTTGTGCAGCGGTAGGGTTAGTTGGAAAAGAATCTGACTTGTTCCGTTTCACGGTAAAACATAGCATCATATTCACTGTCTTTGTTGGCATCATTATTACGGTTCAGGCTTATCTGGTTCCGTGGATGATTCCATAACTCCAGTGAAGGAAACGCGATGAGAATCTCCGATCAAGTGGTCATGAAATTGCAGGCATTAATTGAAGAGCGTCACATGAAAAAAGGTGACCGTTTGCCTGCCGAGCGCCAGCTTGCAACAAGCTTAGGAGTTTCTCGTCCGTCTTTGCGTGAAGCAATTCAGCAGCTCAATAGTCAAGGGGTACTCAGTAGCCGCCGTGGCGATGGAACTTATATTCAGCAGTTACCTGAACAGTGGCCACAGCAACTGATTGTGAACCCAATTAGCAATTTGATTGAAGAAGATCCGCTATACCGTTTTGATGTGCAAGAGGCGCGATTATTACTTGAAGGTGGCACGGCATGGTATGCCGCATTGCGCTCAACGCCTGAAGATCGCGCCAAAATTCATCATTATTTTAATGAAATTAGTCGTCATCAAAATGCGGGTGACTCAGCACAGGCTGCGGTGGCGGATGCTGAGTTTCACTTGGCGATTGCTGAAGCCTCTCACAATATTGTGCTGATTCAAATGATGCGTAGTTTGTTCGATTTGCTGCAATACAACGTCTTGTTAGGGCGTAAGAAAGTTTATAACGACCCCGTAAATGGTGACTTGCTCAGTGAGCAGCATTTTCAGGTGATGGATGCTATTGATCGTAAAGATCCCGAGGCCGCACGCCAAGCTGTCTGCGGTCATATTGAATTTGTGATTAATCATGTGCGTTCTCTGGATGAAGACGAAGCTCGCCAGAAACGTGCAAATCGTTTAAATAGAGTTGATTCAAAATGATTATTTCTTCTGGCAATGATTATCGTGCTGCGGCACAGCGTCGCTTACCTCCATTCTTATTTCATTACATTGATGGTGGAGCGTATTCGGAATATACCTTAAAGCGTAACGTACAAGATTTGTCAGAAATTGCATTGCGTCAACGTGTGCTCAATGACATGTCAGCGTTAAGTTTAGAGACAAAACTGTTTAACGAAACCTTGTCGATGCCGGTTGCGTTGGCACCAGTTGGTTTAACAGGTATGTATGCGCGTCGTGGTGAAGTGCAGGCCGCGATGGCAGCCGATAAAAAGGGCATTCCATTTACGCTTTCAACGGTTTCTGTTTGTCCGATTGAAGAAGTTGCACCTGCAATTAACCGTCCTATGTGGTTCCAGCTTTATGTATTACGTGACCGTGGTTTTATGCGTAATGCTTTGGAGCGTGCAAAAGCGGCTGGCTGTTCAACACTGGTGTTTACTGTAGATATGCCTGTGCCAGGGGCGCGTTACCGTGATGCTCATTCCGGTATGAGTGGACCAAATGCAGCGATGCGCCGTTATATGCAGTCCGTGTTCCATCCGCATTGGTCATGGAATGTGGGCTTAATGGGGCGTCCACATGACTTGGGCAATATCTCTAAATATTTGGGTAAACCCACTGGGCTTGAAGACTACATCGGCTGGTTAGGCTCGAACTTTGATCCATCGATTTCATGGAAAGACCTTGAGTGGATTCGTGAGTTTTGGGATGGTCCAATGGTGATTAAGGGTATTTTAGACCCTGAAGATGCCAAAGATGCTGTACGTTTTGGTGCAGATGGTATTGTGGTGTCAAACCACGGCGGTCGTCAGTTAGATGGCGTGATGTCGTCTGCTCGTGCATTGCCTGCAATTGCAGATGCCGTTAAAGGTGATTTGGCTATTTTGGCTGACTCAGGCATCCGTAATGGCCTAGATGTCGTGCGTATGTTGGCACTCGGCGCTGATACGGTTTTACTTGGCCGTGCGTTTGTTTATGCCTTGGCAGCAGCAGGTGGGCAAGGCGTGTCGAACCTGCTTGATTTGATTGATAAAGAAATGCGTGTTGCGATGACGCTTACGGGTGCTAAGTCGATTAAGGATATTAATGCGGATTGTTTAGTGCAGGCAATGAAGCAAGGTTTTTAAGAAATAATTTTTAAGTGAAGCAGTAAGCATAGCCTCAAAATTTGATGATTTGCTAATGTTTTATGTATAGGCATTTGTCACTTTTGAAAGGTCAAAAGTAACCAAAAACCTTTTGTTGAGCAAACCGCACTTCCTTGTGCGGTTGCTCAACAGGCGGCATCCATGCCGCCCCACGATAGTAAATGTAGGGCTGATTCGAATTAGAGAATGAGCTAATTAAATTATAAATTACAAATAGTAAGCTCCGTCGTGCTGATCTGGTTCTAGCGTGGATTACAGCTAGATCTTATATGGATGACTAAAAGGAAACCATCATGCAAACATTTTCTCCTCAAGCAGTGATTGAACGTTTACAAAATATTGTAGGGCGTTCTCATGTTTTGACCGATGACCAAAGCACGCGTCAGTACCGTCAAGGCCGCCGTTTTGGTGAGGGGAAAGTGCTTGCTGTAGTGGTACCAGGCACATTGTTAGAGCAATGGCAGGTACTTCAAGCTGCTATTGATGCAGACTGTATTGTCATTATGCAGGCGGCAAATACGGGACTCACAGGTGGTTCAACCCCTTATGGCGATGACTATGACCGTCCTGTTTTAGTCATGAGTACGCGCAGGTTAAAGGGCATACAAGTTATTCATGATGGTAAGCAAGTGATTTGTTTACCAGGTGCGACCTTAGATAATTTAGAGCAAATTTTAAAAGGCTATGACCGTGAACCACATTCAGTAATTGGTTCATCTTGTATTGGTGCATCGGTACTGGGTGGTGTGTGTAATAACTCGGGCGGTGCCTTGGTACGTCGTGGCCCTGCATACACTGAACTGGCGTTATATGCTCAGGTGAATGCTGCCGGTCAATTAGAGTTAGTGAACCATTTAGGGGTTAATTTAGGCGCGACTCCCGAAGAAATTTTGACACGTTTAGAGAAGCAGCAATATCAAGCCGTAGATATTTTAGATGACAGCGAAAAACAGGCGTCCGACCATCGCTACGCCCACGATGTGACTCAAGTTGATGAAGATACACCCGCTCGTTTTAATGCAGATCCGTCACGTTTGTTTGAGGCATCGGGTTCGGCAGGTAAAGTTTGTGTGTTTGCTGTACGCCTTGATACCTATGAAAAAGTAGAGAGTAATGTCTTTTATATTGGTAGTAATGATGCCGATGATTTAACAGCGATTCGCCGTTATTTACTGACTTCACTGCCAAGCCTACCGATTGCGGGGGAATATATTCACCGAGATGCTTACTTAATTGGTGAAAAGTACGGAAAAGACACGTTCTTATTTATTGAAAAATTTGGCACAGCCAAAGTTCCCAAAGCTTTTGCGATGAAAGATAAAGTCGATGGTTTCTTAGAAAAATTTAAAATTAAAGGCTTAACAGATCATATTTTGCAGGCCATTACGTTCTTTTTACCGAGTCATTTGCCTAAGCGTATGACCGAATATCGAGACCGTTATGAGCATCATTTAGTGCTACGTGTTGAAAATAATTCAAAAGCACAAACCGAGCAGTTTTTAAAAGAATATTTTGCAGTGCATCCGTCAGGCAGCTATTTCGTATGCAGCGAAGAAGAAGGGCGAAAAGCGTTCTTACACCGTTTTGCGATTGCAGGGGCGGCTATTCGTTATCGCGATACGCACCGTAGTGAAGTTGAAGATATTGTCGCGCTTGATATTGCGTTACGTCGTAATGACCGCGAATGGGTAGAGCAACTGCCAGCCGAGATGGAAAAGAAAATTCTCCATAAACTCTATTATGGGCATTTCTTTTGTCATGTTTTTCATCAGGACTATATTCTTAAAAAGGGACATGACCCTCTAGAAATGGAACATCAAATGTGGAAGTTGCTGGATGCGCGACGTGCTGAATATCCGGCAGAGCATAATGTCGGGCATCTCTACATTGCTAAACCTGCATTGGCCAATTTCTACCAAAAACTCGACCCAACCAATAGTTTTAATGTGGGTATTGGACATACCTCAAAACTGAAATATTGGGGAAAGGCTAAATCTTAATATCGAGAAACAAAAAAAGGCGCCGAAGCGCCTTTTTTAATGGATGATTTATGCTGCTTCTACAGATTTAGCAAGTACTTCAGCCATCGCTTTAGCAACAGTGTAAACATTGTTCATGTTTAAACCTGCTACACAAATACGACCACTACGTACTAAGTAGATTGCATATTCTTCACGCAAGATATCCACTTGCTCAGCAGTTAGACCTGTGTAGCTGAACATACCTTTTTGGTTTACAAGGTAGTTAAAGTCACGGTCTGGTAGCGCTTTAGTGAGTTCGTCTTTCAAGATGCTACGCATTTTGATAATACGCTCACGCATCTCTTTTACTTCACCTTGCCATTGTTGGTTAAGTTCAGCGTCATTTAACACTTCATCAACTAACCAAGCACCTGTTGTAGGAGGGCTAGAGTAAATACGGCGTACAGTCGCTTTTAACTGACCGAATGTGCACTGTGCAGCTTCTGCATCGTCACATACGAAAGTTAAGCCGCCAACGCGCTCACCATATAAAGAGAAGATTTTAGAGAACGAATTGCTCACAATGAAGTTTAGACCCACTTGGTCTAAAGCACGGATTGCATACGCATCTTCTTCCATACCGTCACCAAAACCTTGGTAAGCGATGTCTAGGAATGGAATAAGGTTACGATCTTTTAATACTGCAATCACTTGGTCCCATTGTGCTGGGTTTAAGTCAGCACCCGTTGGGTTGTGGCAGCATGGGTGCAACAACACAATGCTTTGCTCAGGCAAAGTTTTAAGTGTAGACAACATACCGTCAAAATCTACACCACGCGTTTCGTTGTCGAAATATGGGTAGAAATGAGTTTTGATGCCAGCGCCATTGAAAATCGCAACGTGGTTGTCCCAAGTTGGTTGGCTTACCCAAACGTCTGAATTTGGGAAATAAGTTTTTAAGAAATCCGCACCAACTTTCAATGCACCTGAACCACCAAGTGTTTGGATGGTCACAGCACGACCAGCTTTAACTGCTGGGCTGTTTGCACCAAATAAAAGTGCTTGAATTGCTTCACGGTAAGGTTTGAAGCCTTCCATTGGCAAATAAAGTTTGGTTTTACCGTTTTTAGGCTCGATACGCTTTTGCGCTTCAATAATGGTCTCTAACTGAGGAACAATACTGTCTTCGTTATAGTAAAGACCAATACTCAAGTTTACTTTTTCAGAACGAGTATCAGCGTTGAACTGTTCCATTAAAGAGAGAATTGGATCGCCTGCGTATGGGGGGATATGTTGAAACATCAAAAAAGTCCTTTCATTCAACAATATGCATAGTGCTGGGTTTTTTCTGTCTCGAAAAATACGCCACAACTATGTCGATGCTCAATAATGTATCAATAAAGCTACTGTGAAGCACCTGCTAATTTCACTAATATCGATATTTTCTGGCGGAAAATGATAAAAAGATTTAAAAGAAATTACGGTAAATAGATACTAATTTCTAACTCATGATTTCATTCAAGCAGATTGTCTACAATCTTGCTGTAATACATTGGTTGTAGACTAAAGTTTGAAACAAAAGATTAGAGGCAGAAAAGCAACTGAAAAAGCGCCATAAATCTATAGGTGAAATAATATTAAATATCTGTTTTATAAATACTAATTTGTAGGTAGTTTAATGATTTAAATATAAGGTGATATAAGCGGTCAAACGATAAAAATTGACCTGATGCGTTCTATAAAGTGTCAACAATCACCTTGATTTTTTTCATTCACCCCGCTATAAAACTCATAATTGATTAAAAATTGTCGACAATATGCAAGATTTGACCTTCGCACCAGAGCCATTACAAAGTCAGGGAAGAACACTGACCGAGAATGTATTTAAACAAATACAGACGGCAATTGTTTTGGGTCAAATTCCGGCAGGTAGCAAAATTTCAGAACCTGAACTGGCACGGACTTATGGCATTAGCCGCGGGCCTTTACGTGAAGCGATTCATCGCCTTGAAGGGCAACGTTTGGTTGAGCGCACGGCACATGTGGGCGCGCGCGTGGTTTCGCTATCACTGCAACAGTTTAAAGAGCTTTACCAGATTCGTGCATCATTAGAAGGTTTGGCTTGCAAACTTGCTGCTCAGCATATTGATAAAAAGCAAATCTTGGCGTTACGTGATGTATTGCGTATGCATGCCGAAGATGAAAACTTTAAAGCAGGTAAAGGATATTACTTGCAAGAAGGGCAGGACGATTTTCACTACTGCATTATCAAAAGTAGTGGCAATAAAACCCTAGAAAAAATGCTATGTGATGAGCTTTATCATCTCATTCGTATGTACCGAATTCAGTTTTCAAACACACCTGATCGACCGAGCAAAGCTTGGGACGAACACATCCGTATTTTAGATGCAATTGCAGAAGGCGATGGTGAACTTGCCGAGCTGCTGATGCATCGACATATCAATGCTTCTTACAAAATTATTGAGCAAACACTGCTACAAGCACAAGGAGAACATAACAATGGCTAAACAATCCGCAGGTCAGCTATTTCGCGATGCAGTAGCCCAAGAAAAGCCATTACAAGTGGTTGGAACCATTAACGCCAATCATGCACTTTTGGCAAAACGTGCAGGTTATAAAGCGATTTACTTATCAGGTGGTGGTGTAGCCGCTGGTTCTTTAGGCTTACCTGATTTGGGAATTAGTAACCTTGATGATGTGTTGACCGACGTACGCCGTATTACTGATGTATGTGATCTTCCATTATTGGTTGATGCCGACACAGGTTTTGGTGCTTCTGCATTTAACATTGCTCGTACTACAAAAGCACTTATCAAGTTTGGTGCTGCGGCAATGCACATTGAAGACCAAGTGGGCGCAAAACGTTGTGGTCACCGTCCGAACAAAGCCATTGTGACTCAAGAAGAAATGGTTGACCGTATTAAAGCTGCGGTCGATGCGCGTGGTGATGACAGCTTTGTGATTATGGCGCGTACCGATGCATTGGCAGTAGATGGCTTACAAGCTGCAATTGACCGTGCAGGTGCTTACATTGAAGCGGGTGCAGACATGTTGTTCCCTGAAGCAATTACAGAGCTTGATATGTACAAGCAATTTGCTCAGAAGACTGGCGCACCAATTTTGGCAAACATTACCGAGTTTGGTTCTACACCACTGTTTACTACTGAAGAGTTAGCATCTGCCGATGTAAGCCTTGCGCTTTATCCGCTTTCTGCTTTCCGTGCCATGAACAAAGCAGCCGAGACTGTGTATGAAACCTTGCGTAAAGAAGGCACGCAAAAGAATGTGATTGATATTATGCAAACGCGTAAAGAGTTGTATGAACGCATTAACTACTATGCGTTTGAAGACTACTTAGACAACGCATTTGCTAAAAAGAAATAAGAAGTAAAACACGGTACATATGCCGTGTTTCCCAAATAATTTAAATAGATAGGAAAGGACAATCTTATGAGCTCAAATGAAACAACAACAGGCTTCAAACCAAAAAAATCAGTTGCACTTAGCGGACAAGTTGCAGGCAACACAGCACTATGTACCGTAGGACGTAGCGGTAACGACTTACACTATCGTGGCTATGACATTCTTGACCTTGCAGCAGGTAGCCAGTTTGAAGAAGTTGCGCACTTGCTCGTACATGGCAAACTACCAAACAAAGCTGAACTCAAAGCCTATAAAGCAAAATTAAAAGCACTTCGTGGTTTACCAGCAGCACTGAAAACAGCACTTGAGCAATTACCACCGTCTGCACACCCAATGGACGTAATGCGTACAGGTGTTTCAGTTCTTGGTTGTTTAACGCCAGAACATGAAGACCACAATGAAGCTGGCGCAAAAGACATTGCTGATAAATTAATGGCAAGCCTAGGCTCAATGCTGCTTTATTGGTACCACTTCAGCAACAACGGTCGTCGTATTGAAGTTGAAACTGATGACGACTCAATTGCAGCGCATTTCTTACATTTGCTTCATGGCGAAAAGCCATCTGAAGAATGGATTCAAGCAATGCATACATCTCTTATTTTGTATGCTGAGCATGAGTTCAACGCATCTACATTTACCTCACGTGTAGTTGCAGGTACAGGCTCTGACATGTATTCGGCAATTACTGGTGGTATTGGTGCACTTCGCGGGCCTAAACACGGTGGTGCAAACGAAGTTGCATTCGTTATTCAACAACGTTATGACAATGCCGATGAAGCTGAAGCTGACATCCGTAAACGTGTTGAAAATAAAGAAGTCGTAATTGGTTTTGGTCACCCTGTCTATACAGTTTCTGACCCACGTAACGAAGTGATCAAGAAAGTGGCGCATGACTTAGCAGAAGCGCAAGAGAACACCAAAATGTACCTTATCGCTGAGCGTTTAGAAGCAGTGATGAAAGAAGTCAAAAACATGTTCCCAAACCTCGACTGGTTCAGTGCAGTGAGCTATCACTTAATGGGTGTTCCAACTGCAATGTTCACACCACTGTTTGTGATTGCACGTACAGCAGGCTGGTCAGCGCACGTGATTGAACAACGTCAAGACGGCAAAATTATTCGTCCAAGCGCGAACTACACAGGCCCTGAAAACCTCGAATTTAAACCATTGGCGGAGCGTGGTTAATGAACACAAAATACCGTAAACCGCTGGCAGGTACCCAGCTTGAATATTATGACGTGCATCAAGCCGTTGAAGATATTCAGCCAGGCGCATACGAAAAACTGCCTTACACGTCTAAAGTACTCGCAGAGCAATTGGTACGCCGTGCCGATGCCGAGAACTTAACTGCTTATTTAACGCAGTTGATTGAACGCCGTCAGGACTTGGACTTTCCTTGGTATCCTGCGCGTGTGGTGTGTCATGACATCCTAGGCCAAACTGCATTGGTTGACCTTGCAGGTTTGCGTGATGCGATTGCTGACAAAGGCGGTGACCCCTCTAAAGTCAATCCAGTTGTGCCGACTCAGCTCATTGTCGACCACTCTTTAGCAGTGGAATACGGTGGTGCTGACCCGGATGCTTTTGCAAAAAACCGTGCTGTTGAAGACCGCCGTAACGAAGACCGTTTCCACTTTATTGAGTGGACTAAAACCGCATTTAAAAATGTCGATGTAATCCCTGCGGGGAACGGCATCATGCACCAGATTAACCTAGAAAAAATGTCTCCGGTGATTCAGGCGCGTGATGGCGTAGCATTCCCAGACACATGTGTCGGTACAGACTCACATACACCACATACAGACGCTTTAGGCGTAATTTCTGTGGGTGTGGGTGGCTTAGAAGCTGAAAACGTAATGTTAGGCCGTGCATCTTGGATGCGTCTGCCAGACATTATTGGTGTTGAGTTTGTAGGTCAGCGTCAGGCAGGCATTACTGCAACCGATATCGTACTGGCTCTAACTGAGTTCTTGCGTAAAGAGCGCGTAGTGGGTGCTTACCTTGAGTTCTTTGGTGAAGGTGCTGACAGTATGTCTGTAGGCGACCGTGCAACCATTTCAAACATGACACCAGAATATGGTGCTACGGCTGCAATGTTCTACATCGATCAAAACACGATTGACTACTTGCGCCTAACAGGCCGTGAAGATGCGCAAGTGGCATTGGTTGAACAGTACGCAAAAGAAATTGGTCTTTGGGCATCTGACATGACCAAAGCAGAGTACCCACGCGTACTACGTTTTGACCTATCGACAGTCACACGTAATATTGCTGGTCCATCAAACCCACATGCACGTGTTTCAACTGCGGACCTTAAAGAAAAAGGTATTGCAGGTGTTGTTGAAAACCGTTCTGATGGCTTAATGCCTGATGGCGCAATTATTATTGCTGCCATTACTTCGTGTACTAACACTTCTAACCCACGTAACACTGTGGCGGCAGGTTTATTGGCACGTAAGGCAAATGAGCTAGGTTTAGTTCGTAAACCTTGGGTGAAATCATCATTTGCACCGGGTTCAAAAGCGGCTGCACTTTACCTTGAAGAAGCGGGTGTTCTAAAAGACCTAGAACAACTTGGTTTTGGTATTGTGGCTTACGCTTGTACGACGTGTAACGGTATGTCGGGTGCATTAGATCCAGCTATTCAGCAAGAAATTATTGACCGTGACTTGTACGCAACAGCAGTCCTGTCTGGTAACCGTAACTTCGATGGCCGTATCCATCCTTATGCAAAACAAGCGTTCTTGGCATCTCCACCGCTTGTTGTGGCATATGCAATTGCAGGTACGATTCGTTTTGACATCGAAAAAGATGCTTTAGGCCATGACAAAGAAGGTAACCCGATTTACCTCAAAGACATTTGGCCATCTGACGCTGAAATTGATGCCTTAGTAAAAGAAGCCGTGAAGCCTGAACAGTTCCGTAAAGTCTACATTCCAATGTTTGACTTAGGCGTAACCGTAGAAGCCGAAAGTCCGCTTTACGACTGGCGTCCACAAAGTACTTACATCCGCCGTCCACCCTATTGGGAAGGGGCGTTGGCTGCACCACGTACTTTAGCGAACATGCGTCCGCTTGCAATTTTGGGTGACAACATCACCACCGACCACTTATCGCCTTCAAACGCGATTTTAATGGACTCGGCTGCGGGTGAATACCTTCACAAAATGGGTGTACCAGAAGAAGACTTCAACTCATACGCAACGCACCGTGGTGACCACTTGACTGCACAACGTGCAACATTTGCCAACCCGAAACTGTATAACGAAATGGTGGTTCGTTCAGACGGTACCATTAAGCAAGGTTCAAAAGCGCGCGTAGAGCCAGAAGGCGAAGTCATGCGTATGTGGGAAGCGATAGAAACCTACATGAACCGTAAGCAGCCATTAATTATTGTTGCGGGTGCTGACTATGGTCAGGGTTCAAGCCGAGACTGGGCTGCGAAAGGTGTACGCCTTGCAGGTGTTGAAGCGATTGTGGCAGAAGGTTTTGAGCGTATACACCGTACTAACTTAGTAGGTATGGGCGTGTTACCGCTTGAGTTTAAACCGGGTGTAAACCGCAAGACTTTAAAACTAGATGGTACTGAGCTTTATAGCGTGATTGGTAATATTGCACCGCGTTCAACTTTAACTTTAGTGATTGAACGTGCCACAGCGGATGGTAAAGAAGAAATTATTGAAGTGCCTGTGACGTGTCGTTTAGATACAGAAGAAGAGGTTTCTGTATATGAAGCGGGCGGTGTATTACAACGTTTTGCACAAGACTTTTTAGAAGGCCAAGTGGCTTGATACTTTAGTTAAATATTATTGATATTGTTCAAAAAAAGCCCTATCTTGATGATAGGGTTTTTTATTTTTATAAAGATATGGCAAAAAAAAAGATTTTAACAATAGGATTTTCTCTTTGTGGTGAAGATTCTGAAACTTGTGAATTTGACTCAGAAACTTCTTTGCTGGATTGGGATATAATCCTTATACAGCCAGATATTAGTCATTATATTTATAGATCTAGGGAGTATTTTCAAGATAAAATTAGTCTCTCAGATCATGATTCATTTAAACTTAAATCACAAACTGAGCATTGGAAAAGAGAAATAAAATTAGCAATAGATCATGGAAAGATAGTTATTTGTTTCTTAGATAAACTGCAAGAATTATTTATTGCAACTGGTGAAAAGCAATATTCTGGAACTGGGAAAAATAGACAAACAACTAGAATTGTTACCTCTTATAGTAATTATAATATTTTACCTTTACATATTAATTTAATAAATGCTAAAGGAAAAGAGATCAAATTAGCTCCTAAGAAATCTGAAGTAATTTCAACATATTGGACAAATTTTTCAGAAAAATCCTCTTATCAGGTAATCATCGAAGGAAGGGTTACGCCATGTTTACAGACAAAACATGGTGATAAGACAGTAGGTTTTATTGTCAATTCTAATAATTCTAATGGCGCATTAATTGGTTTGCCAAACATTGATTTTTCAGATGAGACATTTTTTGACGATGAAACAGGTGAGTGGACTATTGAAGCTCAGCAGTTTTCACATAATTTTATTAAACAAATAATTGGATTAGAAAAGGCTTTTAAGCAAGATAGTAATTTAACTGTAGAGCCGGATTGGGCAAAAAATGATGAATATAAACTCAGTTCAGAAATATCTGCTACTAGTAAATTATTATTATTAGAAGAAAAAATTAACGAATTAAATCAAAATAAAGAATTAATACTAGATGAGGTTAGAACATTAAATAAATTAAGAAATTTATTATTTGAAAAAGGAAAACCCTTAGAATTCGCAATTTTAGATGCCCTCAAAATTTTGGGTTTCTCCGTAACTCAATATGAAGATGCAGACTCTGAATTTGATGCTGTATTTGAATCAAGTGAAGGACGTTTGATAGGAGAAGTAGAAGGCAAAGATAATAAAGCTATTAATATTGATAAGTTAAGACAATTATCTTTGAATATACATGAAGATCTACAAAGAGAAGAGGTTTTAGTACCTGCTAAATCTGTACTTTTTGGCAATGCTTACCGCTTACTTCCTTTAGATGAAAGACCTGATCCATTCACTGATAAATGTAGCTCTGCTGCTTTAGTTAGTTCGACTGCATTAGTATTTACCCCTGATCTTTTTGTAGTTGCTAAATACTTAAAAGATAATAAGAATGCTAGATTTGCAACGCAATGTAGAAAATCTATTTTAGAAGCTGTTGGTCGAGTTAAATTTCCTTCTATCCCTACAAAAAGTGGAAATACTCTTTTAAGCAATAAAAGTTTAGATAACAATTGACTTAAATTTTTACTTAAAACAGCCATTTTAAATAGTCATAAAAAAAGCCCGACATCCTGTCGGGCTTTTTCGTATTTGGTTGCTAGATATGACTCCTGTCGTATCTCACGATCCTGATGCATGAACCTATTATTGTTGTTTTGTGTTCCGGAACGTCCTGTTCCTGTATGAACTCATGATAGAAAAAAAGCAGAGGGTAGCCAATCCGCTAAATCCCTAAATCTGTGTAAGATAAATCGTACAAATAACATTTTTTGCATTTATGCCATCATCATCGGGCGAAATGGACAATTGACATTCACTTTAAGTGGGTTATATTCCTGTTTAATATATATACGATTATAGGAATGTAATCATGGTAACAGCAGGCGAAAAACCCGGAACAGGCTTCTATTTCTGTGCTCAGTGCGGACATAGAGTGTTTTTAGAAATTAACACCGATCCTTTACCACCTTGCACGAAATGCTACTGCACACAATTTAAACGTTAAGAATGAAATAATATTTGCGTTCGCATTTAACAAAAAGCCCTGTCACCCGATGGGGCTTTTTGTTAGTTTAAAATAAGACTTACATAACAAGACCCGCGATGGGCATTAAAAAAGGAAACCGTTATGGAAACAATATTGGGTTTATGTATTGGTGTGGGCTTGAGTGCTGCCTGCGGTTTTCGGGTGTTTGTGCCGCTACTGGTTATGAGCATTGCAACCATGATGGGCTGGTTTGAGCCATCGAAAGGTTTTGAATGGTTGGCTATGCCGTCGGTGTGTTTAGCTTTGGCTGTGGCAACGGTGTGTGAAGTTGCGGCTTACTATATTCCGTGGGTCGATAATGCCTTAGACACAGTTGCGACTCC
The DNA here is from genome assembly GCF_034067285.1 of Acinetobacter pittii. Lineage (NCBI taxonomy): Bacteria > Pseudomonadati > Pseudomonadota > Gammaproteobacteria > Moraxellales > Moraxellaceae > Acinetobacter > Acinetobacter pittii. The sequence goes on along the minus strand of NZ_CP139286.1, from coordinate 3,573,390 downwards.
TGCGGCTATGATCGCGGGTACGTTAGCAACGATGGCGGTTAGCAGTGGAGAAATGTCTCAGTTTGCCAGTTGGGCAGCAGCCATTATTGTCGGTGGTGGTACGGCAGGTGTGGTGCAAATGAGTACCGTTGCTGCACGTGGTGTTTCAACTGCGACTACGGGTGGCTTGGGTAATTTTGTCGTTGCAACAGGAGAGTGGATTGGAGCAATCTTACTCTCGGTTTCAGCCATGTTAGTGCCTGCGCTTGTTGCAGTAGTGGTGCTGATTGCAGTTATCTGGGTAGTGCGTTGGATCCGTCATAAAAAGCAGGAACAGGCACATAGTCCTCTATAGGTGAGAGTAAATATTATTTTTAAATAAGCATAAAAAAAGCCCAACGTCCTGTTGGGCTTTTTCGTATTTGGGTACTAGATATGACTCCTGTCGTATCTCACGCTCCTGGTGCTTGAACCTATTATTGTTGTTTTATGTTCCGGAACATCCTGTTCCTGTATGGGTTCATATTAGGAAAAAAGAAGGGTGTCGCCAATCCGCAAAATCCTTAAAAGTTTGTAGGATAAAACGTACATTGATAAATGATTCAGTCGTTTAAACCCTAAAATTTCCCAATATTCAGATATAAAAAAAGCCCAACATCCTGTCGAGCTTTTTCGTATTTGGTTGCTAGATATGACTCCTGTCGTATCTCACGCTCCTGGTGCATGAACCTATTATTGTTGTTTTGTGTTCCGGAACATCCTGTTCCTGTATGAGTTCATATTAGGAAAAAATAAGGATGTCGCCAATCCGCAAAATCCTTAAAAGCTTGTAGGATAAAACGTACAAGATCGTCTTTTATATATCTCATTTTGAACTCAACTTAGGCCTCTGTGCCACAACAGACTTTAATCTTTTGCGCTGATTTAAAGTAATAAACCATTGCAGCACAGAGATAAAGGGGCCAAGCCAAACGCTTAACCCAGACTACTTTTGTCACACCGCTGCATGACGCTGAAAAAAGTAGGGGCGAAGTCCCGTGGGAGAACAGGACTTTGCAAACTGACATGTTCTAGCTGCTGCATCAGCTTGGGAGAGTAGGTTTGTTCAAGTCGCTGATAAATACATTCGCAACTGGTTTTGCTGTGCCCACCCGACAGACAAATTTTTTCAAACTCCTGTTGAGTGTGTAAGTTACAACCCGAAATTCCCAAGCTGCCTAGAACCAAACTTAAAGCCAAAATAGGTTTATAAATTGTCATATTATTCTCATAATGATTTATATCTATGAGTCGAATAAAAATATAATTAGTTTTAAGGTTTAAAATAATTTTTAGATAATAATTAACCCTCCCATAAATACAGGAAAATAAAAATAATTAAATTTTTAAAATAAAAATAGTCTATGAATTTAAAAAATCAGGAAATAGAAAACCCAAATTTTAAATAAATAAAATAGTTAAATAGGCGAGGGAATGAGTTTAAAAAATGTCATGGTCAACTCCTTGAAAATGGAGCCCTACCACCAGATCACCGTCAATTGATTATGGTGGTAGAACGAAAGGGGGTTGACAGACTGGAGCTCATAGAACCAGCACGCACAGGGCGTCCCCCTCCCGTCCTACCGCAAAGAAAGGGGACGCAAGGGTCTAACGAATTATAGTAGAACTATAATCCGCTATGAGCTTACGGTCTGTCAAAACCGTCTGGCAATGTAGGCCAGCAACGAGATAATAATCGGTGATTTTAATTACGTCAATTTAATATTTAAAATATTTTTGATTTAATAATAAAACTAAATGTAGCTTTAAAATAATAGAATTAATGTTTATATTTAATTAGAAAAAATAAATAATAAAATAATTGTGCATGCAGTTTTATTGGTAATAGTAATTCATCATCTTATAAATAAAAATATTATGAGTAACTACCTTTAATCTAAAATTTTAAGCATCTCTTTCGCATCTGCATCGCCTATATTGGCAGCTTGCTGGAACCATTTCTTTGCCATTTCTAAGTTTTTCTGTGTGCCTTCACCATTTAAATACATTTGGGCCAAGTTGTACTGGGCATCACTTTCGCCATGCTCGGCTGCTTTGGTGTACCACTTCAGCGCTTGCTCATCACTTTGGGTGACGCCGTGACCTTTTTTATATAGCTGAGCTAAATTATATTCTGCGGGTGGGTAGCCTTGCTCGGCAGCACGGCTAAACCATTCAAACGCCTTTCCATAGTCTTGCGCAGTTCCTTCCCCTCTGTCATATAACACCCCTAAGTTATATTGCGCTTTCGCATGGTCTTTGGCCGCAGCCTTGGTAAAATAATCAAAAGCACGCTTGATATCTTTTTCGACGCCCGTACCTGTGTAATACATCATCCCTAAACTATATTTTGCCCCCATACTTCCATTTTGGTCAGCCGCAGTTAGCCATTTAAACGCTTGTTGATAGTTTTTAACAACGCCTTGTTCGCCGCTTAAAAGCATCATCCCCAAATGATATTGAGCAACAGCTTGTCCTTGCTCTGCACGATATTGAATATCGGCGACACTCGGTTCCGCAAATGCTGAAGAGTGAAATGAGAAAATCACGGTAAATATATAAAAAGCAGACTTTTTTATTTTCATATCTCATCCTGAATTTTATTAATTTGAATATTTATTTTTCTTGCTATCTGATTGATTGTGCATGAAAAATATTAAATGTATCTTGGTGATTTATAGTGCTTTAAAATAATCTAATTTTACCGATTAAATACCTATTTAATAACAAATTAACGTAAAACAGCATATTTAGACTAGTTACATTTTGAAAATGAGTATAGATAGACAGATTAGTCTTTTATTAATTAAAATGCGGCCTAAATATAAGTTTGATTGATAATAAAAATGCAGATGAGTGTGTCGAGTATATTGGAGCGTTTAGGCCTTGTTTCACAAAATCGTGCCGTCCATATCCAATTCTCAAATCAGTCTTTAAACCAGCAAGTTTTCTTACAGCGCATTGAGGGCGAGCATACGCTCAACCAAGGTAGCGTTGCTGAGTTACTGTGTCTGTCGACGAACGCGCATATTGCATTAAAACAATTTATTGGTTGTCAGGTTGCTGTCGATCAGGTCACTGATACAGGTCAATTTTTTAGAACCACAGGTATTATTACCGAAGCGAGCCAAGGGCAAAGCGACGGCTCACTCACCATTTATAACCTCACCTTAAAAGACCCAACTGCACTTTGGCATAAACGTCGTAACAGCCGCGTGTTTATGAACAAAAGCGTGCGCGATATTAGCGAAATTTTATTTAAAGAATGGCAAGGCAAAAGCCCGCTATTTGCCTCAAGCTTAACGCTCGACACAGCAGGTTTAACGAAAGACTACGATGTGCGTCCATTTGTGATGCAGTCAAACGAAAGCGATTATGACTTTTTAACCCGTTTGTGGCGTAGCGAAGGCATTAACTGGTTAATCGATGAATCACAGCTTTTTGTCGCCGACCCGAATGCGTCCATTCAGCCACAAGTCTTACGCTTAATTGACGATAATCAGCACTATCAAGCTCTTGACCGTCGTAGCCTACGCTACCAGCGCAGCAGTGCAACAGAGCAGTTCGATACCATTACCCAAGTTAAAGCTGAGCGCCGCTTACAGCCGACGTCTGTTCATGTGCAACGCTGGCAAGCCGATGCCCTGCAACAAGAAGAAGGCAGTGGTAGCGTGCAAGGCACACAAAAGCACAGTGAACACTATGACAATGCCAGCCTAAACCTTGAAGATGCATGGCATGTCAGCCCCGCGTGGATGCAAGACTTAAACGGTGAAGACCAAGCCACCGCCTCGGGCAATAGCCAGATTGAACAGCTTAACCAGCATATTAATGCTTATCATCACTTGAGTTCGAAACAATTTACAGTTTCAGGCAACGTCCGTGATGCACAGGTCGGTTACTGGTTTGAGCTGAATGATCACCCAGAACTCGACCAACACGACAGTGCTGATAAAGAGTTCTTAATTTTAAGCAAACACTACTATAACCAGAATAATTTACCGAAAGAATTACAACAGCAACTTGAGCGTCTGTTGCCAAAGGATAAGCTCAAAGTAGCCCAACTCGACAGCCAAAATCCTGAGCAACGCCACTTTGCTGAGCTGAATGTTGTTCGACGTAATGTTAAAGCTGTGCCTGAATATAGCCCGTTAGAGCACCGTCCAGCAGCTTACCCACAGCGCGCTAGAGTGGTGGGGTTGGAAGGTGAAAGCATTCATGTCGACCAGTGGGGACGCATTAAAGTCCGCTTCCTGTTTACCCGAACTGATGACCATAGCCATGACGGTGGCGCAGGTAGTAACGACAATGACACCGACTCGGCTTGGGTGGATGTGCTCACTCCGTGGGCAGGTGCAGGTTATGGCGCACGCTTCTTGCCTCGCGTGGGTGAGATCGTGGTCATCGACTTTTTTGATGGCAATATTGACCGCCCGTTTGTGGTGGGACGTATTCATGAGGCTGAACGCCACCCAACGCAGTTCGACCAGAAAGGCCAATTACCTGACACTAAAAAGCTCAGTGGCATCCGTTCAGAAGAAGTCAATGGTAAAGGCTTTAACCAACTCCGTTTTGATGACACCACAGGGCAAATCAGTGCCCAGCTACAAAGCAGCCATGCGGCTAGCCAATTAAACCTCGGTAACTTAAGCCATCCAAAAGACAAAGCGGAAAGTGATGGCCGAGGTGAGGGTTTTGAACTTAGAACAGACCAATGGGGTGCAGTAAGAGCTGGCAGTGGCTTACTCCTTAGTACTCATAAACAAGACCAAGCCCAAGGTGTACACCTAGAGGCAGCTGAGGCCAAACAACAAATTGAAGGAGGCCTTAGCAATGCCAAAGCACTCAGTGAAGTTGCTAAAAATCAGCAAACTGACCCATTAGAAAATTTAGAAAACCTAAAATCCTTTATTGAAAAACTCGAGCAGCAAGACAACGCAAAAGCCAAAACCTTTAAAGAGGCGATTATGCTGCTGGCAAGCCCAAATAGCATCGCGCTGAGCAGTAACGAAGATATTCACCTAAGCGCAGATGGGCAGCTCAACCAAACTGCTGGAGACAGCATAAATCTGTCTACCCAAAAGAATTTAATCGCGCATGCCCAAAACAAGATCAGCCTTTTTGCGGCTCAAGAAGGGGCGAGACTCTATGCAGGCAAAGGCAAAGTCGAGATACAAGCGCAAGGAGATGGAGCAGATTTAATTGCCCGTCAAGCTGTTCAGATTATTTCATCAGAAGACAAAATTGAGGCGACAGCAGCCAAAGAAATTGTGCTCACCGCAGGCGGCTCTCAAGTCAAAATTACTGGTTCGGGCATTTTTATGACGACAGGCGGCAAGTTTGAGGTAAAGGCGGGGCAGCATTTATTTATGGGAGGCGGGAGTGTGAATAGTTCATTGCCATATCTACCCGAACAAGGAAAGCAAAAATATGGTTTATGGTTCGATGTAATGGATAAACAAGGAAATAAACTAAAACCTGGCACGGGATATATTATTTTTGACGAAAATGATAAAGAAATCGAACGTGGTCAGTTAGATCGAACAGGCTTGGTTAAGTTAGAAACAGAAGAGCCGAACAAGCAATATAAAATACATGTGGAAATTTAAACATGAATGATGCTGCTATTGCTTTACAAAGCTTTGCAAAACAAACCTGTGGTCATGCATGTGTCATGCCTCCTATACAACCTGTAGTACTAGATGTGTATAAACAGAGTTTTACTGCATTTGTTGGTGGTGCTGCTGATAAATATCAATTTCTGGGACGCCCTTTAGATATAGATTTCCCAGATGATATTGGAGCTGGACCTACAGGTATCATGAAATCATGTATGAGGAAATTTAAAGAAGCATCTACTTCACAGATAAATAAAGCTAAATTTGAGTACTATGGTTATGAAGAAGCTTACACTAATGATAGTGTTGTTAGACGATATAGAGGAAAACTATTATTAAATTTACTCACTGATATAAAAAATATTTTGAAAGAGGAACCAAATACACAAATAAATCTAGTTGGACATAGTTTAGGAGGATGGAATGTTGCAGGATTATCAGAAGAGTTATCTAAAGCAAAAATCTGTACAGTTCATACTCTTATAACAATAGATCCAGTAGGCATTAGACTTAGTAAAAGTGGTATGGGAACAGATAGGGCCCGTATTTATTATTTAGAGCCAGACCCAGTTGCGAAAAAATGGATTAATATCTTTTCTCAACCTTTAAAGAACTATAGGGATGATTATATAGCAATCTTAGGTGGAAGATGGAACGATGATGATACGGCAAAAGCTAATTTTAATAGTGTTTCTACCTATCATCATGGAGAAGCATCTGAAATGTTTTTTGAAAAAAAGTTTTTGGAAAATAAAATGTCAGCTTCAGATCTTTTAGTTTCTGAATTAAAAAAGGTCATAAAATGATAAAAAAATTATTTTTACTGAGTTCCTTATTTTTAATAGGTTGTAGTGAGAGTTTTTCAAACTTCACAATAGATAATGTAGTTAAAAGTAATGAAAAGTTAAATTTTTCTATTAATTTTAAAGATAATAAGGTTTTAGATAAAATAAGAGAGTCGTCATCAAAAAAAATTGTTTGTAACAATACTGCTAATCACAACCAAATGTTAGATGCTTATATAAATAAGATTGAAAATAACAAAATTGATGTATCTGTAGAATTTTGCTCAAATAATGATAATAGAAGCTGCGAGCCTATAGATATAAGTTCAGTTAAAAAAATTAATTTAGAATGCCAAGCAGTTTTCTCTGCAATGATTGGTAATGTCTCTAAATCGGAAAAATTTCCAATTGTATGGGAAGAACAATAGTTTTTTCAAAGACTCTAAACTTATCTTAATAAGGCAGGGACTTCTCTTATTACTTAGAAATATAGAAGAAGCATACTTTCTTAAGCTTCTTCTAATTTTACTACTCACTCACTACGACAATTTTACCAATCGTCTTATTTGACTCAATCAACAGATGTGCTTGTTTGATGGTTTTAGCATTAATAGGATGTAGAGATGTAAGTCGTGGTGAAATAATAATATTTTGATCAATCATTTTTGCGATATAACTTAAAATTTCAGACTGTTTTGTCATATCTGGGGTTTGGAAACTGGATCGAGTGAACATAAATTCCTAATGAAATGATAAACTCTTTTTCATCAATAGATTGAAATCTTGTGGATGAGAAAAGGGCACAATACTGCAAATTTTTCCAAATGGCCGAGTCGTATTAGATAATTGGTCAAAATATGAATCTGGTGAGTTACAGATCAAGACATAGTCGACCTCAGAGTAACCCAATGGGGCTAATTGAGTAGTGATGTCTTGAGTGTGATCTATAATATGGTCGGCTCCCAATTTTCTACACCAATCACTCGTTTCTTGCCGTGAGGTAGTAGCGATAACAGTTAACTGCGGTACAAGTTTAGCAAGTTGAATTGCCATCGAACCCACGCCGCCGGCACCACCGATCACCAACAAAGATTTTGGTTGGCTTTCATCATCTTCTAAAAGAAGATCTACATGGTTTTTACTAATTTGGACTGATAGCCTTTCAAATAGTGCTTCCCACGCAGTTAACGATACCAATGGTAGAGCAGCGGCATCTTCTATAGAAATACTCTGAGGCACGTGGGCAATTAATCTTGAAACAATTGCATGGTAAGCACAATTCCCCCCAGATCGATTGATATCACCTGCATAATAAACTGTATCTCCAATTTTGAATTTTCCAAAGACTTTAGAACCAATTTCAACGATTGTTCCTGCAACATCCCATCCTAAAATTGTAGTTTGGCCGTCTTTAGTTTTTCTACGTCGCGCACGCGTATCGGCAGGGTTAATTGAAATTGCTTGAACTTTAACAATAACATCGTGAGGCAGTGCTTCTGGGTAAGGAATTTGAACATCCATAAATGAATCTGGATGCTCAAGTTCTACTGGCTCGCAAATAGCAACTGCATAATTTATTTTGCTATCCATAATCTTAGGCGATCAGTTTCTCGATATTACTCATCACATCTTGCTTTGTTTTCTCATAATCTGTATTCACTACTGTAGGTGAAATATGAATATTCTCAATATCACTTACACCAATAAACTTTAACCAGTCATTAAAATAAGGTGTTGCGAAGTCAGAACCGAAGTTATTAGAAATACCTTGGTAATACACACCACTAGCAATCACGACATATGCTTTTTTATCATTTAACAATCCTATATAACCTGTAGAGGGATCAAAACCAAACGCCCAGCCTGGCTGAGTTACCACATCAATAAACTGTTTTAAGATGTAAGGAATATTGTTGTTCCAAAGAGGGACGTTAAATACATAGATATCAGCAGATGCAAAACGATCATAAACTTCTTTAATTTTTGTCCATGCTTCTTTTTCTTTAGAGTTTGAATCTTGTCCTGTAAATAATGCCATTTTGGCACCTACAGCATTTTTATCGAACGCAGGAAGATTATCTTCAAAAAGATTGAATTCATCAATAATTAAATCAGTATGCTTCCTTTTAAGCTGAGTAATCACCTGTTCAGCAATAAGCAAAGACTGACTATTCTCACCACGAGTTGATGAGTTAATATGAAGGACTTTCATAGTTTTCTCTATATTAGAAATATTTTAATGTTTGTTATTTAATAAATAATTTGAAATTTATTAAATAGTTCTAGATAAGGAATTATTTTAGGCAGCTTGAATTGCTTCACCACAAAGAGAGACAGTTTCTTGTTTATGTTGGTGTAAGTACCAAAACTGTTCCGCAATCGTTTCTGGATGTACCGTGTAGGTCTTATCTTGTGCACCTGGCGTTCCATCAACGAAACCATTCACAATAACTTGGCTCACATATACATCAGAGTCTGCTAGCGTATGAGCAAGTAAATTGGTGGTTTTATATTGAGCGGCTGCAGCAATTGCTAAAGCTGAATATTCTTTGGCAACCAAATCAATTCCTACTGCATCGAACGCGAAAATTCCGTTTGTCGATAAAATACTACCGTGATTCTTTTCTAAATCTGGTAGGCACGCTTGTACCATAGCAATATAGCTTGAAACACGAATATGGAAGCTTTGGGTGAGGTCTAGCGGATTGGTTTCTAAGATGTTGCCTTCAATGTCATGAAAAGCATTCCAATGAATATTTTTAATCTCTCCGAAGTGGTCTTTAATACGTTTTACGAGATTTGGTATATTTTCAAGAACTGCTAAATCACATGTAAAAGCATAGGCTTCTATACCGTGTGTTTTAAGTTCTAGAATGGCCTTTTCGAGTTTTTCAGCATTTCTTGCCACTAACCCGATTTTATAGCCTTCTTTACCAAACTTATGTGCTACGGCTTTGGATATACCTGTTCCATAGCCAAAAATTATAATATTGTTGTTCATTATAAAGTTCCAAAAAACCAACTATTTGGTTGGAAATATTTTATAATATGTTTTAATAATATATGCAAGTGAAAAATAATTATGTCGTGGGATACTGAAGGAACAAAACAAAAAATCTTGAAAGCTGCAATTAGTGAGTTTGCTTTGCATGGTCCAGATGGCACCACTGTTGATAAAATTGCAAAGATTGCAGGTGTTAACAAAGAGCGTATTTATAATTATTTTGGAGCAAAAAGAGAGTTATTCGACGTTGTTTTAAGTAATGAGTTAATAAAAGTTGCGCAATCTGTACCCCTTAAATCATTTGCAGAAGAAGATATTGCTGAATACGCAGGCCGTGCCTATGACTATCATTATGCACATCCTGAGCTAAGTCGTTTATTACTTTGGGAAGGACTGATCTATTCATCAGAAGAAGTACCAAATGAACGTAGTCGTCGTGAAAACTATAGTTATAAAATCCAAGCGATTAAAAAAGAACAAGACCAAGGAAAGATAACTGATGAAATTGAAGCAAGCTATCTGGCTTTTTTAGTATTAGCACTTGCAAATAGTTGGTTTATGTTGCCTCAAGTTGCCAGAATGTTTACCCCGATCGAGGATATTGATAATCCTCATGAAAAGCGTAGAGCAATGATTATTGAATCGGCTAAGCGGTTACTAATGAAATAGTTTTTATAAATAACATCAATCTACAAATTCTAATTAAATCATCTGATTAATTTTTTAATTTGACTTCTCTATCTTCCTAGCCTAAATTAACTGGAACGATCGTTCCTGTTAAGTCTAATTATGCGAACCAAAGAATTTGAAACTGATGAAATTGCTGATGCTGCAATGCAGGTTTTTTGGCGTCGTGGTTATGCTGCAACTTCAGTTCAAGACTTGGTTGATGGTACGGGCTTATCTAGAAGTAGTCTTTATAGTACCTTTCAGAGTAAACAAGGGCTTTATCAAAAAGCATTACAACGCTATGAGCTTTTAACCACACTTAATAATGTGGAGTTGTTGTCTGGTTCAGGTTCTCCAAAAGTACTTATTAGGCAATTACTTCTTAATATTGTTGAAGATGAGCTGAATGATTCAGAGCATAAAGGTTGCCTTATCGCAAATGCCTGTTTGGAACTGGCCGGACATGACGAAGATGTTTCCAAATTCGTTATAAGTAATTTACAGAAAATACAGCATGCTTTAGAGAATTTGTTAATTAAGGCTCAACAATCTGGTGAAATTTCTTCTAACCAAAACCCATGTGCATTAGCGAGTTTCTTTGTAAATACTATTCAAGGTTTACGTGTTTTAGGGAAAGGTAGTCCGCTTGAACAAAGAAAAAAATGTTTAATGGATGTGGTCGAAATTGCTTTAAACGTTTTATAAAACTCATTTAAACCTTAACTATTGTTGAGCTGAATAGTTAAGGTTTTTATTTAACTTAAATTGGAATGATCATTCCAGAATGTGATTTTTAGTTTACACGGAGAACAAATGTCTTCCCATCCTAACGTTATTAAACAAGCTTGTAGCTATACAGAGCAGATTAAGAACGCTGCAAGCGAATTTGAGAGAAAACCTTTATGAATATTAAGTGTGATGAAACATCTCCTCAGTTAACTGATGAATTCACTGCTCAATTACCGATTTGGAAACTGTTGGCTTTTACAGTTGCAGGCTTTCTAACGATCATGACAGAAACTATGCCAGCAGGGCTGTTGCCCCAAATCAGTCAAGGGCTACATATTTCAGAAGCTTACGCAGGTCAGTTAATAGCAGTATATGCCTTAGGTTCGGTTTTAGCCGCAATACCTCTGATTAGTCTTACTCGTAGTTGGAATCGAAGACCCTTGTTACTCAGTGCTATGGCGGGTTTACTTTTATTTAATGCAATTACTGCTTTATCAAATAATTATATTCTGACTTTGATTGCTCGTTTTATTGCAGGGATGGCAGCGGGTGTTATTTGGGGGCTTTTAGCAGGTTATGTAAGACGCATGGTGTCAGCATCGTATCAAGGACGAGCTTTGGCAATTGCTGGGGTTGGGCAGCCAATTGCTTTGGCGATTGGTGTTCCTTTGGGTGCATGGTTAGGAACACTGTTTGAGTGGCGTGGCGTATTTTGGATTATGTCTTTATTGGCATTGATTTTATTTGTCTGGATTCGTTTTAGTATTCCTGATTTTGCGGGACAGTCAGCACAAAAAAGATTGCCCATTTTAAAAGTTCTTTTAATGCCAGGCATTAGAGCTATTTTATTCGTTGTCTTTCTTTGGATATTGGCTCATAACATTCTTTATACCTATATTTCGCCATTTTTGGCCTCGACAGGGCAGGCATACAAAGTTGAGACCATTCTTTTTATGTTCGGCATTTCTTCTATAGTGGGTATTTTGCTTACGGGGATGTTCATCGACCGTTCATTAAGAAAAATAACACTTATCAGCTTATTTATCTTTGCAATCGCAACAGTACTATTAGCGGTTTATAATTCTTCAAGTTTTGTCGTACTCACGAGTGTAGTGTTATGGGGAGTCACTTTTGGTGGGGCTCCGACCTTATTACAAACAGCCTTGGCAAATACTGCGGGTCACGAAGCGGATCTGGCACAGTCGATGTTGGTCACGGTATTTAATCTTGCGATCGCATTCGGTGGTATGGTGGGCGGGGGCTTGCTTGAAAGTTTTGGCGCGGCTTCTTTTCCATGGTTTATGCTGATTTTTGCCCTTATCGCGTTATCTATCGTTTACCTTGCCCATAAACATGGTTTTATTTCTTCATAAAAGATTTTTGCCCTTCATGGCTATGAACGTGAAGGGTGAGTTACTTTTATAGCCCGATGCACTGCTAATAAAATAGTTGATGATTTGGTAAAATAAACCGAAAAATACAAATAAAGTGGAATTTAAGTTTAACTAAATATAAGTAAATGGGAATAAATTCTTTTTATTGTGCAGTAGGGTGTAAAAATTCCCAAAAATAATAAAAATTCGCTTTTCTTAGAAAAACAATCCCGCAGGGTGCTGGCTAAACTATATCTCAAGGGTGTGATAGGGATCGAAAAGAGTAGCATGCACCAAAACGTATAACGTTAGTGTGTACTCACCCAAAAGGTCTCGATTCGGCTTAGGACGCTATAGATCAAAAGTTTATAGGCACAAGGTTATAACTTACAAAGTTATGATTGTTGAAGTAAACCATAGATGTTTTCCCTTGACACCCTAAAAAATTCTCCATAATAAAAATGATACTTTATAAGAATATAATTCATATATAAGCCTTATCTTTCTGCGCTACCTCCTGACATTCAAATCTCCTCATATGAAGCCTGTGATGTCTGTCTCTCGAAAAATAGTACCAGCGCCTTTACAGATTTTAAGCTAGATTACTATTTTTATTTACGATGTGATCAGCCAAAATTGTTTATATAATAATCTTATTATCATAATAACGAGCTGAATAATATGGAGAATAAAAATCAGTGCCGGCAATGCGCCGTTTGTGGAAAGAGCTTTCCCTTAAAAGATCTGGTGTCTGGTGAAGTCATTCGTAATGTGATCAGTGATGAAATTTTAAAAGATTATCCAGATTGGAATTACTTAAGCTTTATTTGTCGGGCAGATCTGGCAGATTATCGAATTAAATATGTACAGTCTCTTTTACGTTCAGAAAAGGGTGAACTCTCTAATTTAGAAAATGAAGTCATTGGTAGTATGCAACGCCATGAGTTGATTAGCCGAGATACCGAATCAGATTTTGATCAAAACTGGACATTTGGAGAAAAGCTAGCAGATAAGATCGCAACCTTTGGTGGTAGCTGGGCGTTCCTGATTTGTTTTGCTTTATTTTTGACAGGTTGGATTATTTTAAACACGGTGGTAATGGTTGTACGTCCTGTAGACCCTTATCCCTTTATCTTGCTGAATTTAGTTTTGTCATGCTTAGCTGCAATTCAAGCGCCTATTATTATGATGAGCCAAAATCGCCAAGAAGCCAAAGATCGGCTGCGTTCCCAACATGATTATCAAATTAATTTAAAAGCTGAGCTTGAAATTCGCCATTTGCATGAAAAAATGGATCACCTTTTGTCGCATCAGTGGGAAAGGCTTGCGCATATTCAAGAAATTCAGCTTGATCTTTTAGCCGAAATGAATAAAAAACGATAAAGTTTTTCCGAGTTTCACGTGGAACATGAGTAGAGTGCTATAGATTATTTTGCGGTAGGTCCGAAATTTCTTTATGATTTGCCGCCATGCTCCTTTGCTGTTTCTACGACCATGCCTTTAAACGACAACTTTGTTTACGCTCCACCACAAGATCCGCTTTCAGTTTTATTTGAAGATGACGATTTAATTGTGGTTGATAAACCTGCGGGTTTGTTGTCGGTCATGGGACGTTTACCTGAGCATCATGACAGTGCTTATTTACGGGTGCTGGAAAAGTTCCCTTTGGCTAAGGTCACCCATCGTTTAGATATGGCGACCTCAGGCTTGCTTATGTTTGCCAAGCATCGCGATGCAGAAGTTGCTGTAAGTAAAATGTTTCAGGCCAGAACAGTCAAAAAACACTATATTGCTTTGGTTCAAGGCCAAGTCGCACAAGAGGGAAGCGTTGAAGTTCCGCTCATTACCGACTGGGAAAATCGCCCAAGACAAATTGTACATTTTGAACTAGGAAAACACGCTAAAACCTTGTTTCAGCCTTTGGCTTATGACGTTCAAACAGATCAAAGTCGAGTATTGCTTGAACCGGTAACAGGGCGTTCGCATCAGCTACGCGTGCACATGATGCATATTGGCCATCCGATTATGGGTGACAAGCTTTATCACCCTGAACCTAAACGTTTTCACTTAAACCGCATGGCATTACATGCTGCATATTTGGCTTTCCAACATCCTTTGAAAGGAACAGATGTGGTGATTGAGTCGCAAGTACCTTTTTAAAATTTATACAATTAAAAAAATTAATTTGATGCAATTGGGAACGGAATATATACCCAAATTGCAATAAAAGTCGGGTATTCTTGATGTCGAATAATATTAATACTGCGACAACAACAAGGATCACTTTATGACTCGTGACTACGAACAATTTCCAGATGACGATAACGGCAACGTACTTTGGCAAATGGCTGAAGATGGGGATGATTTAACCGAGCTGCATGAAATTGAATTTTCTATTGCTTTTCAAGATCAGAAAAATGCAGAGCAATGCGCGCTCTATTTGCTTTACCAAGAACAAAAAGTTTCACTTTTCCAAGATGATTCTGTTGAGCCAAATGAATGGGTGATTACCATCTTTGTCAACATGGAACCTGAGTACTCAGATATTGTTGATTTAGAGCAATGGTTTGCCAGTATCGCTGAGAAATTTCAAGGCGAATATGATGGATGGGGCTGTATGGCTTATGTCTTCGAGGAAGGCGAAGATGAAGATGACCTGTTGCAGTAAGGTCTAAAATAAAGAGTAGGAGATAAATATGAACTTATCTCAAAAACAAATTGCAGTACGGTTTTTAGAGCTTGCCGCAGCTGGTGAAGTTGATGAAGCCTATAGCAATTACACTGCGCCGAACTTCAAGCATCACAACCCTTATTTTGCAGGTGATGCGACTTCTTTGAAGGAAGGGATGCGTGAAAGTGCAATTGAAACTCCTAACAAAGTCTTTGATGTTCAACATGTCATTGAAGAGGGTGATTTGGTTGCTGTACATTCAAAACTTGAAATGCAAATGAACGGCTTAACCACCTTGGCTGTGGTTCATATTTGTCGTTTTGAAAAGGGTAAAATTGCTGAGTTTTGGGATATCGGTCAAGTACAGCCCGACCCCCTCATCAATGAAAATGGTATGTTTTAATGAAAAGCCCGAAATAATTCGGGCTTTTTTATTTATGTATGAATTAAAACTTCCATTGTGCCGAGATTGAAGCATTAAGTGGTTCACCTGGTTGAACCCACAAATCGCTATAGCTTGAAACATAGTAAGTTTTATCAAACAGGTTGTTCACATTGAGCTGATAGCGTAAACGATCAGATGGGGCATAGTAGCCATTTAAATTGACCAATGTATAACTCGGTAAATTAAAGCCATTATCAAGGTTATGTCCGCTGCGCTCGCCAACATAGGTGAGGTTAGCTCCTACACCTGCTTTTCTCGGACCTTCTTGTAGAAATTCATAATTAGTACTTACGGAGCCTTGGTGTTTTGGAACATTGCTTAGACGTGCACCTTTTGCCAAGTCTTGGTCTTTTTCAATTTGGGCATAGGTATAACTATAGTTAGCATTGACGAACCAGCGGTCATTGATCTGACTATTTAAGTCAAACTCAAGCCCTTTACTACTGACTTCACCTGCTGCGGTTTGAAAGTTACTATCGATTGGGTCTGTCGTTAGCACGTTTTGTTTTTTCATTTTAAACAAAGCGAGACTCAGCACACTTTGGTCGTTTATTTTATATTTGGTACCGACCTCGTAGCTTTCGCCTTTTTCAGGAGCAAAAGTCTGTCCATTTCGGTTCATACCACTATTCATGGCAAATGAGCGACCATAGTTGGTATAAAAAGCCCATTGCTCAGAGGCTTTAAAATTTACTCCGAAACGCGGACTATTTTGATGAAGGGTCTGGTTACTTTCAGTCTGAGTTAGGTGATTCTTAAAATCTTGTTCGACCTGATCAAAACGGTTGCCGAAAAGCACACTCCACTGATCATTGAAAAAGATCTGGTCTTGTACATTAAGCGCAAAATAACGCTGCTGTTCTTTGGTGTTGGTAAACGGTGCTAGGTTTGGTAAATATTTGCCATATTCAGGTTGGTAAATATCAATTGTGTTTGGTGAGCCTGTGCTGTGGTTGCGACGAAGTTGGTTTTGTTTGTAGTCGAGTTGACCAAGCTCGGTTGAAAGTAAAATTTCATGACGAGCCCATGACGTATCAACCTTGCCAAGTAACTCTGTCTGAGCCAGCACATCTTCACTTGTATAATCACGATAGCGACGTTGACGCTCTAAAGTACGACCGTCAGCTTGTATGCGCCGTGGTTCGGTTGCAAAGCCAACCATTTGAGCATCTTTATAGTTGACCGCACTATTCAGTTTCCAGTCCGGGTTAAATTCGTGACTTAGACGTAATTGGTAAAAGTAATCTTTTATTTTCAAATCGCCATCGTCAGGTTCACCTGTAAAGGTTTTCGGGTCCATCACAAACTGGTGATTGACTGTGCTAACGCCACGGTCAAAGGTTCCTTTATGCTCTGTAAATTCACTGTCAAAGTCGAGTTGAGTTTGGTCAGAAATTTTCCATGTGAGCTGTGGTGAAAAGAACCAACGTTCACTGCTGACATGGTCGCGGAAGCTTTGATTATCTTCGTGAGCCACCGCTAAACGATAAGCCAGTTCATCGTTTATAGGGGCAGTATGTTCCAGACTAATTCGATATTGTTCTTGGGTATTGGCGCGTAGATTAAGTTCACTTCCGCTTTCCCACAGTGGTTTTTTACTATTGAGATTGAGTAAACCCCCTGTTTCGCCGCGACCATATAAAGCTGCCATTGGTCCTTTTAAAAACTCTAAAGATTCAATGTTCACTACATCTTTTGGCGCATTAATCCCTCGGTTTACACTTAAACCGTTTCGAATCATAGCCGCACCTAAATTGGGGTCGGTACTAAAACCACGGAAAGAATAGTTATCCCAAAAACCACCACCAAAACTATTTTGATGAAAAACTCCGCTCACCAAGCTTAATGCGTCATCAATCCGTTGAACGTCTTGTTGTTCCATTATTTGTTTAGAAAGATAAGCACGGTTAAAAGGGACATCTAAAACATCGTGAGTAAATTTAGTCGCCGAGCTATTTTGGCTCACATCTTCTCGGGTGCTTTCAGCCTGAACACGTATGGTCTCCAGTACCGTTGATGTTTCTTCTCCCCAAGTGAGTGTCGATATAAATGATAGACCTAACGAAGACAACAATCCTAATTTGTGTCGCATAAATAATCAGCCATAAAAGACAAAAGGAATTAAATGTAATAGTATAACGTTACATTATTTTGTTGATTACCGCTATGTCTATAGAAAAGAATATTGAACGTTTACAGTCGATTGATGCATTGCGTGGTCTGGTCATCATCATTATGTTGCTCGACCATGTAAGAGAAACTTTCTATTTACATAAACAAGTTACCGATCCAATGGACGTAACAGTAACAGAACCGGCTTTATTTGGCAGTCGATTATTGGCACATATTTGCGCTCCGGTTTTTGTACTTTTAACCGGAATTTCCGCTTTTTTATTTCAATCAAAAAAACAAGATTTACAGCAAACGCGTGCTTTTCTATTAAAACGTGGCTTATTTTTGATTGTGCTAGAGCTTACCCTTGTGAACTTTGCGTGGACAGCGACTTTTCCACCTGAAGTCATTTATTTACAGGTGATTTGGGCGATAGGTATTAGCATGGTGGTGTTAGCTTGCTGTGTAAGTTTGCCTTTGCCAATTCTTGCAGGTATAGCGTTGGTCATTATTTTTGGGCACAACCTGCTAGATTCAGTACACTTCTCACAAGGTATATTGCAAAATATATGGTTCGTTTTACATGACCGTGGCTGGCTTGAGTTTGCGGGCATAAAACTGCGTACAAGCTATCCTGTTTTGCCTTGGATTGGGGTGATTTTATTAGGTTACGTTTTAGGTCAGTTCTTTAGTTCAAAATATAATGCAAAGCAAAGAACCAGCGCTTTACTCAGCCTTGGTTTAGCAAGTATTGGGTTGTTTGTTTTACTACGTTTTATCAATGTCTATGGTGACCAGCCGTGGCAACATTTTGAGTCATTACAACTAACATTAATGAGCTTTTTTAACCTCACCAAGTATCCACCATCTTTACTGTTTATTTTGTTAAATGTTGGGATCGGTTTGATTGTGTTGGTTGCTTTTGAGCGAATGCAGCAATACTCGTTTTTAAAACCATTGGTGGTGTTTGGTTCAGTGCCTATGTTTTTTTATTTATTGCACTTATATGTTTTAAAATTGATCTATGTGTTTGCACTAAATATGTGGGGAGCTAACTACGGAAACTATTTGTCGGTCAACCATGTGTGGATGCTGTGGCTAATTACGATTGCGCTGTCTTTCGCCCTCTATCCAGCGGTTAAATGGTTCTCGAAATTTAAACATCAAAATAAACATATTTCGATTTTAAAATATTTCTAATTTTTAAAACGTGAGTAAAGCGAGTTCAATAATGCTCGCTTTACTTGCTTACATCGAGATATAGAGTTTCTTTCACTTCTTCCATGACGACATAACTGTGTGAAGATGCCGAAGCGGGAAGTTTCTTTAATAGATCACCTAATAAGCGGCGGTATGCGCTCATTTCTTTTAAACGCGCTTTTACAAGGTAGTCAAATTCACCTGAAATAAGATGACATTCGAGCACTTCAGGAATCTCAACGAGGTCTCTGGCCACTTGATCAAATACATCACCAGATTTGGCAGATAACTTAATTTCTAAAAACACGAGAAGGTTACGGTCTACGTAAGCTGGGTTTAGACGGGCGTAATAACCCATGATAATACCATCGCGCTCAAGGCGTTTTACACGCTCTGAACAAGGGGTGGTCGACAGGTTGACTCTCGATGCCAATTCACTAATCGCAATTCGTCCTTCACGCTGCAAAATGTCCAGAATCATGCGATCTATACGATCTAAGGGGCGCATAGATATTTCCTCTTTTTTTAAAATTCTCGCGAGAAAAACATAAATTTACCTAGATTATACCCTGAAAAACAGTGAAATAAACTATTGAAGCAGAAATATACTAGTGAAATAAACTGGTGTGCGTGAGGGAATGGAAATGCGCGTAATTGTTTTAGGTAGCGGCGTTATTGGAGTGGCAAGTGCCTATTATCTAGCTCAACAAGGAGCTGAGGTTACTGTTCTCGATCGCCAGTCAGGTCCTGCTGAAGAGACAAGTTTTGGTAACGCAGGGCAAATTTCGCCTGGGTATTCGACCCCTTGGGCAGCACCAGGAATTCCTTTTAAAGCTGTGAAGTGGATGTTCCAACACCATGCACCGCTTGCCATTAATTTAGATGGCAGCATGTGGCAGTTACAGTGGATGGCGCAAATGCTGAAAAACTGTAATCCACAAAGTTATGCTGTGAACAAAGAACGTATGATGCGCGTGGCTGAATACAGCCGTGATTGCTTACGTGAGCTTAGAAAAGATACAGGCATTAATTACGAAAACCGCGCTAAAGGTACTTTGCAGCTATTTCGTAAAGAAGCTCAAATGGAAGCGGTTCAACGCGACATTAGCGTGCTTGAAGAGTGCGGCGTAAGCTACGAATTATTAAATGGCAACGAACTTGGTCGTGTAGAACCAGCGTTGGCAAATACGCAAGATAAACTGGTTGGTGGTTTACATTTACCAAATGACGAGACAGGTGACTGTTATTTGTTTACCAATGCTTTAGCTCAAATTGCCAAAGAGTTGGGGGTTAACTTCCAGTTCAACCAAAACGTAGAAAAATTGATTGTAGAAGGCGATGAAATTAAGGGCGTTCAGGTCAATGGTAAGGTCTTAACTGCAGATCGTTATGTCCTAGCGTTTGGTAGCTATTCACGTGATTTCTTGAAACCACTTGATCTACAGTTGCCTGTATATCCTGTGAAAGGTTATTCGTTGACCATTCCTATTGTTGACCCTGCTTTTGCTCCGCAATCTACAGTGCTGGATGAAACCTATAAAATTGCGATTACTCGTTTCGACCAACGTATTCGCGTAGGCGGTATGGCAGAGTTAAGCGGTTTCAATTTAGGTTTAAATGAAGACCGCCGTGCAACTTTGCAAATGGTGACTCAGGACTTGTTCCCGGGCGGCGATATGGCACAGGCGTCTTTCTGGACTGGTTTGCGTCCAATGACGCCTGACAGTACTCCAATTATTGGTGCGACTCGCTTTAAAAATCTGTTCTTGAATACAGGTCACGGTACTTTAGGTTGGACCATGGCATGTGGTTCAGGAAAATTAATCAGTGACATCGTATTGAATCATAAGACTGAAATCAGTACCGATGGTCTTTCAATTCAGCGTTATTCACAAGCGCATGCTGCATAACGGACGTTAGGAAAGTAATCATGCCTCGTCCTATTACCGCAGTGATCCACCGTCAAGCCTTACAAAATAACTTGGCGGTGGTACGCAAGGCTATGCCAAATAGTAAGGTCTTTGCTGTTGTAAAAGCCAATGCTTATGGACACGGAATTGAACGTGTTTATGAGGCATTTAAAGCAGCAGATGGCTTTGCCTTACTTGATCTTGATGAAGCAAAACGAATTCGTGCTCTAGGTTGGACAGGTCCAATCTTGTTGCTCGAAGGGATTTTCTCTCCTCAAGATCTATTTGATTGTGTGCAATATCAGCTCAGTTTTACCATTCATAGTGAAGCGCAAATCGAGTGGGTTGAAAAGCATCCTTATCCTGCTCAATTTGATGTTTGCCTAAAAATGAACAGTGGTATGAACCGTCTCGGTTTTAAACCACAGCACTATGTGCAGGCTTGGGAACGTTTAAATAGCTTGGCAAATGTGTCCAAGATTACCCACATGATGCATTTTTCAGATGCAGATGGCGATCGTTTTGGCCAGCAGGGTATCGATTATCAAATTACTGCATTTGAAGAAATTATTAAAGATTTACCGGGTGAAAGGTCGGTAAGTAATAGCGCGGCAATTCTGCGTTATCAAGACCAGCTCAAATCAGACTATGCACGTAGCGGCATCATGCTCTATGGCAGCTCGCCAGACTACCCGACGCATAGTATTGCGGACTGGGGCTTACAACCGACCATGAGCTTACGCAGTGAAATTATTTCTGTTCAACATTTAGAACCGAATGAAAGTGTCGGTTATGGCTCAAACTTTGTGGCAGAACAGCCCATGACGATTGGGATTGTGGCTTGTGGTTATGCCGATGGTTATCAGCGTATTTCACCAACAGGTACGCCTGTTTTAGTGGACTCTGTCCTCACTCGTACAATTGGCCGCGTCAGCATGGATATGTTGGCAGTCGATTTAACAGGCATTGAGAGTGCCAAAGTCGGCAGTGAAGTCGTGCTTTGGGGCCAATCAAGTACAGGCGTCGTTTTACCTATTGATGATGTCGCAGTTTCATCCGGTACGGTGGGCTATGAACTGATGTGTGCTGTCACCGCCCGTGTTCAATTTATTAATCAGGTATAAGGAAATCCGAATGTCGAATTCAGATATACAAAAGATCAATACTAATGAAGTCATGAGCGCCGTGACTGTTTTTAACAAAGTAGTTTATCTGTCAGGTCAGGTCCCTAAAAATACCGAGCAAGACGTGGCAGGCCAAACTCGTGAAATTCTTGCAACGATTGATGAACTGTTGGCATTAGCCAATACAGATAAATCTCGCTTGCTCTCTGCGCAGCTCTATTTAAAAAATCTTTCTGACTTTTCAACTGTAAATGCAATTTGGGTTGACTGGTTAAAAGGGTGTGTTGCTCCATCACGTGCCACAATTCAGGCCGATTTGGTCAATCCTGACTGGCTCATTGAAATTGCCGTGACGGCAGCACAAAAGTAATTCGTTTTTACTCTAAAAATGATGATGTATCTAACAGAAGGAAGATAGATACGGTTTAACCAGTCATTTTTGGTGAACAGATTCAGTGACCTATGGCATACGGTTCAATTTTCGCCGTAGGTTGCTGATCTTAACAAAGGAATTCAAAAAGGAATTTTAATATGACAACGGCTCGTCATTCAGATACAGAAAATTCTCCTGATCATCTGCAACGAAAACTGTCTAACCGTCATTTACAACTGATTGCTATTGGCGGTGCAATTGGAACCGGCCTATTTATGGGTTCGGGCAAAACTATCTCCCTCGCTGGTCCTTCAATTCTTTTAATCTATATGATTATTGGAGGCATGTTCTTTTTCTTAATGCGTGCAATGGGCGAGTTGCTCCTTGCAAATCTGCATTACAAATCTTTTGTTGATATGGCTCATGACTTGATTGGTCCTTGGGCTGGTTATTATTTGGGCTGGACTTATTGGTTAGGCTGGGTGCTGGTCGGTATTGCGGACCTTTCAGCGGTCATTAACTATTTGAGCTTCTGGCTGCCCGATGGGACAAGCTTCTCTCCAATACAGCAGGCCATGATTAGTGCAGGCTGTGTATTGTTTGTGATGGGTCTTAACCTACTGACAGTACGCCTATTTGGTGAAATCGAATTCTGGTTTGCACTCATTAAGATTCTGGCCATTATTGGCCTGATTGGGGTGGGTGGCTATATGATTTTTAGCCATTTCCAAGCTCCGCAAGGCGCTGTAGCAAGTTTTAGTAACGTTTGGTCGCATGGCGGTTTATTCCCGAAAGGTACGGAAGGTTTCTTAGCAGGATTCCAGATTGCCGTGTTTGCTTTTGTCGGGGTTGAATTGGTTGGTACTACTGCTGCTGAAACCAAAGATCCCCAAAAGAACTTACCGAAAGCAATTAACGCGATTCCGGTACGTATTATTTTGTTCTATGTGCTCGCACTTTTTATTGTGATGTCAGTAACGCCTTGGGATCATATTCGTGCAGACAAAAGTCCGTTTGTTGAGTTGTTCTTAAATGCGGGTATTCCTGTTTCTGCCATCATCATGAACTTGGTGGTGCTATCTTCAGTCATGTCTTCAATGAACAGCGGCGTGTTTTCAACCAGTCGTATGCTGTTCGGTTTATCAAAAGATGGTCAGGCACCGGGAGCATTTGGTCGCTTATCAAAACGTGCAGTTCCGTCGAACGGCTTAATCTTCTCATGTATTTTTATTATGGGCGGGGCAGTGCTTCAGTACTTTGTTCCTAACACCATGGAAGCATTTACCTTGGCAAGTTCACTTTGTGTGATTCTATTCATTAGTGTCTGGAGTCTCATCATGGTGTGCTATTTACGCTATCGTAAATTACGTCCTGAATTACATGAAAAATCGACTTTCAAAATGCCGGGCGGCGTTTGGATGAGTTATATCGTTTTGGCATTTATGCTTTTCACTTTAGTCATCTTGGCGCTAGAACCCGATACTTTAAAGGCGTTATATGTCAGTCCAGTATGGTTAGTCATTTTAGGTGTTACCTATCATGTGTTGTATAAACCACGGATGAAAAAATTAGGACGTGAACTCGTCAACAATCATTAAGTTTTATTAAAAAGCCAATCAATTATGATTGGCTTTTTTTGTTTTTATTATATTTTTTATCGGAATAATATTGTTTATTTTTGGATCAATAGAGCAATTTGGAGGGTGTCGGAAAAGTACATCTAGCATAATCGCATGCTACACTTCGGCTAATCTGGAAACTCAGATTGGTTAACTAAAATTGCCGTGAAGGCACTACATAAATAATGTGACTTAAAAAAATCAGGACAAACGATTTATCAATTAAGGGAAAAATATACTTGAACATCTTGTCCTGAGGTATAGACTCAGCAACCCACGATATATGGTTCGTTTTTCTCCCTATAGGTTGCTGATTTAAATTAAGCAAAATATAAAAAGGACTTCTAATATGACAATGGTTCATCATTCTGATGAGGCAAGCTCCCCTGATCATTTACAACGGAAATTAAGTAATCGCCACTTACAATTGATTGCAATTGGCGGTGCAATTGGAACGGGCCTATTTATGGGCTCGGGCAAAACCATCTCCCTCGCAGGTCCTTCAATTCTCGTTATTTACATGTTAATTGGCGGGATGTTCTTTTTTCTAATGCGTGCATTAGGTGAATTATTACTTGCTAACTTACATTATAAGTCATTTGTTGATATGGCCTATGACTTGATTGGTCCATGGGCTGGTTATTATATCGGCTGGACCTATTGGTTAGGCTGGGTATTGGTGGGTATTGCGGACCTTTCAGCGGTTATTAACTATTTGAGTTTCTGGCTACCCGAAGGCGCCAGTTTCTCACCCATGCAACAGGCCATGATTAGTGCAGGCTGTGTACTATTCGTTTTAGGACTGAACTTGCTTACAGTGAAGCTATTTGGTGAAGTTGAATTCTGGTTTGCACTCATTAAGATTTTGGCGATTATTGGCTTAATTGGCGTGGGTGGCTACATGATCCTCACTCATTTCCAAGCCCCTCACGGTGATGTTGTGAGTATCAGCAATGTATGGTCACATGGCGGTATATTTCCAAAAGGTGTAAGCGGATTTTTGGCAGGTTTCCAGATTGCCGTGTTTGCCTTTATCGGCGTTGAACTGATTGGTACAACAGCGGCTGAAACGAAAGATCCACAAACCAACTTACCGAAAGCAATTAACGCGATTCCACTACGTATTATCCTGTTCTATGTGTTGGCACTTTTTGTCGTAATGTCAGTAACACCTTGGAATCACATCCGTGCAGATAAAAGTCCGTTTGTTGAATTGTTCTTAAATGCAGGTATTCCGATTTCAGCCATCATCATGAACTTGGTGGTGCTATCTTCAGTTATGTCTTCAATGAATAGCGGTGTGTTTTCAACCAGTCGTATGCTATTTGGTTTGTCAAAAGATGGTCAAGCGCCGAGTGCATTGGGACGTTTATCAAAGCGCGCAGTGCCATCGAACGGCTTAATCTTCTCATGTATTTTCATTATGGGTGGAGCAGTGCTTCAGTACTTTGTTCCAAACACAATGGAAGCATTTACTCTGGCAAGTTCACTTTGTGTGATTCTATTCATTAGTGTGTGGATTTTAATCATGGCGTGTTATTTACGTTATCGTAAAACTCGTCCTGAACTTCATGCCGCATCAACCTTTAAAATGCCGGGTGGTGTGTTGATGGCATACGTTGTTATCGCATTCTTCTTGTTTACTTTGGTGATTTTGGCACTCGAGCCAGATACATTAAAAGCGGTATATGTGAGTCCACTATGGTTGGTGGTTTTAAGCGTAACTTATTTTGTGTTCTATAAGCCACGTATAAGAAAATTAGCTCAAGAAACTTTTGATTAATGTTTCATAGTTTCAAAAAAGCCAATCATCAGTGATTGGCTTTTTTATTTAATATTTAATCAACTAACAAATGTTGGTATTTATCGGCTTGTTTACGTAAATAATCCCAAACTAACTTAATGCGCGGTTCATGTTGTAAATCAACAAAGGTCAGCATCCAGAAAGTATGGGTAAAGCGAACTTGCTGTTCTAATACTTCTTCGAGTTCAGGCTTATCATCTGCCAGAAACTTGGGCAAAATCGCAAGCCCCGCACCAGCGCTCACGGCAATTTGTTGAGCCAAAATACTGCTGCTACGGAAGTTGGCATTCAGTTTTAAAGGTAGCCGTTCTAGACAGTACAGTTCAGGGCTATATACCAGATCATCAATATAATTCACAAAACGGTGTTGGGTTAAATCTTCTAAACCACGAATGGGTGGGTTTTGTGCCAGATAGTTTTGGCTGCCATAAATTTTTAAGCAGTAGTCTGATAACCGCGTAATGATATAGGGGCCAGACGTTGGACGATCAATTGACACCACAATGTCTGCTTCACGGTGTGAGAGCTTAATCATTTTCGGCACAGGAATCAGGTCGATGGTGAGCAGTGGATATTGAATAGAGAACTCAGCCAGTAAGCGGGCCAAAAACGCAGTACCAAAACCTTCAGGTGTGCCAATTCGCACACGGCCTTGCAAAGGTTGATGTGGTTTTTCAATTTGTAAGAAAGCTTGTTCCATTTGCTCAACTCGAGGAACAAGTGCCATCCCTTCGAGTGTCAACTCATAACCCGTCGCTTCACGTTTAAACAACGTTGTACCCAAAGCAAGTTCTAGTGCCTGAATCCGTCTAGCCACCGTACTGTGCTCGACACCAATAATCCGCGCAGCATTGGTTAGGGTTTTAGTCCGAGCTAAAACCAGAAAAAAATGTAGATGATCCCAATCCACTTTCATTTTTGTTGTCATCCTTGTGCATATTTGCACAACAATCGTGCATGAATTTCCGTTGGTGGTCAAAGTTTTCTTTGCTAGTCTCAATTGAAACTGGAATAAAGAAAATACGATCAAGAAGTATTTTCTAATAATTGAACACAATAAAAATATGGCCTACGGAGAGGTTATGAACACAATCCAAAAAATCGAATTGGAAACCGCTAAATTACTCATTAACGGAAATTTTATCGAATCTGAAACACAGGAATGGCAAGACATTATTAACCCTGCAACTCAGGAAGTGATTGGTCGTGTACCATTTGCAACGGTTAAAGAAGTTGATGCTGCTATTCAAGCTGCACAAGATGCTTTTGCTTCTTGGCGTCAGACCCCAATTCAGGCACGCATGCGCATCATGCTCAAGTTACAAGACTTAATTCGTGCCAACATGAAAGAAATTGCGCAAGTACTAACGGCTGAACAAGGCAAAACCTTGACAGATGCTGAGGGTGATATTCAACGTGGTTTAGAAGTCGTTGAACATGCTTGTTCGATCGGTACCTTACAAATGGGTGAATATGTTGAAGGTGTCGCGCGTGGTGTAGACACGTATACCTTGCAACAACCTTTGGGTGTATGTGCGGGTATTACGCCGTTTAATTTCCCTGCCATGATTCCGCTTTGGATGTTTCCAATGGCAATCGTATGCGGCAATACCTTCGTTTTAAAACCATCAGAACAAGATCCGTTATCAACCATGATGCTGGTTGAACTTGCGATTCAAGCAGGTATTCCAGCAGGTGTGCTCAACGTTGTGCATGGCGGTAAAGAAGTGGTTGATCGTTTGTGTACGCATAAAGACATTAAAGCGATTTCATTTGTAGGTTCAACTGCGGTTGGCACACATGTTTATAACCTTGCAGGACAACATGGTAAGCGCGTGCAGTCGATGATGGGCGCAAAAAACCATGTTGTGGTCATGCCTGATGCCAATAAAGAACAAACATTAAATGCTTTAGTCGGTGCAGCGTTTGGTGCGGCTGGGCAACGTTGTATGGCATTGTCTGTTGCAGTTATGGTTGGCGACAGCAAACAGTGGATTCAAGAGTTAGTTGAAAAAGCGAAAACCTTAAAAGTAAACGCAGGCCATGAGCCAAATACTGACATTGGGCCAGTGATTTCAAAACGTGCTAAAGCGCGTGTGCTTGACTTGATTAATAGCGGTGTAGAGCAAGGTGCAGAAATGCTCCTCGATGGTCGTGATGTTCAAGTACAAGGCTATGAGTCTGGTAACTTTGTCGGCGCGACGATTTTTAGTGGCGTAAATACCGACATGCGTATTTATAAAGAAGAAATCTTTGGCCCTGTTCTTTCTATTATTTGTGTAGACACACTTGACGAAGCTATTGCTCTTATCAATGCCAACCCATTTGGTAACGGTGTCGGTCTATTTACACAAAGTGGTGCCATTGCACGTACTTTCCAAAACCTGATTGATATTGGTCAAGTCGGTATCAATATTCCAATTCCTGTGCCAGTACCTTTCTTTAGTTTTACCGGTTCAAGAGGTTCAAAACTTGGTGATTTGGGACCATATGGCAAACAAGCTGTGCAGTTCTATACTCAGACCAAAACGATTACCAGTCGCTGGTTTGAAGATAGCCATGAAGTTGGCGGTGTAAATACAACTATTAGTTTACGTTAAGGGGATCACGGATGAATATCGCCTTTATCGGTCTAGGGAATATGGGCGGCAGAATGGCCCAAAACCTACTCAAAGCCGGGCTCAAAGTTTATGGTTATGACCTCAGTGAAGTCGCGATTCAGCACTTTGCCGAGGCAGGTGGTGTGGTATGTGACAGCCCGCAGACAGCAGCAAAACAAGCTGATGTGGTCATTACTATGTTACCTGCAGCCAAGCATGTTAAAGAAGTTTACTTGGGTGAAAATGGTGTATTGGAAGTGCTAAAAGCAGGTAGCTTATGCATTGATAGCAGTACCATTGACCCACAAACCATTAAAGACATTGCCGCTGTTGCAGAGAGCAAAAAAATTAAAATCTGTGATGCACCAGTTTCAGGTGGAACTATTGGTGCTCAAGCAGGAACTCTAACCTTCATGGTAGGTGCCGATGATCAAACCTTTAATGAAGTAAAACCTGTGCTTAATCATATGGGCAAAAATATTGTTCATTGTGGTGATGTAGGTGCAGGCCAAATTGCCAAAATCTGCAATAACCTGATTTTAGGTATTTCAATGGCTGCTGTTGCCGAAGGTATGGCGCTGGGCGTGAAGTTAGGTATCGACCCACAAGCATTAGCAGGCGTCATTAACACCTCAAGTGGCCGTTGCTGGAGTTCGGATGTATGCAATCCATGGCCGCATATTAATGAAAATGCGCCAGCATCTCGAGGCTATCAAGATGGCTTTGCCACTCAGCTGATGCTGAAAGATTTGGGTCTTGCGGTAGAAGCGGCAGGGCAAGTGAAACAACCTGTGGTGTTGGGTGGTATGGTGCAACAGCTGTATCAGCAAATGTGCATGCGCGGTAATGCTAATCTTGATTTTTCGAGCATTATTCAGCAATACCTGCCACAAGAGGCATAACGACAAAGCCAAAGGATGGCTTTAAACACATTAAACTCTGTCGTGAATAACAACAAATCCGGACTGAGGGAAAAGATATGATGGATTATCAAAATGCTGCACAGGTTTTCGATTTAGAAAGTACTGCAAAACAAATGTTATCAGGTTCACTTGATGCCTTAAATGCTTGTTATGAATGCTGTGATCGACACGCAGATGGCGACAAAATTGCGCTGTATTGGCAAGGAAAAGACGGACGAAAAGAGCAATATACCTTCCGTGAATTAAAAGAATGGTCGAGTCAGTTTGCTAACTTCTTAAAATCACAAGGTGTAAAAGCGGGTGACCGTATTTCAGGGCTATTACCAAGAACACCTGAACTGATCGTGACTATTTTTGCAGCTTGGCGAATTGGTGCAGTTTATCAACCACTCTTTACTGCGTTTGGTCCAAAAGCGATTGAGCACCGTATTCAGCTTGCACAAAGTAAGCTGGTGGTGACCGACATGGGCAACCGTAGCAAGCTTGATGAAATTGAAAATTGCCCTGCAATTGTGACGGTGGCCGATGTACAAGGTACTCCGCTCAAAGCAGGTGATTTTAATTTCTGGAATGAAGTGAAGCAGCAGTCCGATCAATGTGATCTGGTCATGCGTAGCATCCAAGATCCATTTTTACTCATGTTTACGTCTGGTACTACAGGTCCTGCTAAACCATTGGAAGTGCCTTTAAAAGCATTGATTGCCTTTGGGCGATATATGCAAGATGCCATTGGGTTAACCGAAGATGACTCTTTCTGGAATATTGCCGATCCGGGTTGGGCATATGGTCTGTACTATGCGATTACTGGGCCGTTATTCTTGGGTCACGCTACCTTGTTCTATGAAGGTGGTTTCAGCACAGATAGTTTATGCCAAATTGTGAAAGATTATAAAATTAACAACTTGGCAGGTGCTCCAACGGCTTACCGTATGATGATGGCAGCGGATCCAGCACAAATGGCGCCATTAAAAGGACAGTTCCGTGTGGTGAGTAGTGCAGGCGAGCCACTTAACCCAGAAGTAATTCGCTGGTTTAAACAAGTGCTTGATGCTCCGATTTATGATCACTATGGACAAACTGAAGTGGGCATGGTGGTGTGTAATCATCATGGTTTAAAACATGAAATTCATGCTGGTTCAGCAGGTTTCCCAAGTCCGGGCTACCGTGTTGCGATTGTCAATGAACAAGGTGAAGAACTTCCAGCGGACACCCCAGGAATTTTAGCAGTCGATATTAGCCAGTCTCCAATGATGTGGTTTGGCGGCTATAAAGAAAGCCGTAAATCACCTTTTGTTGGTCATTACTATTTAACTGGTGACACTGCCGAGCTTCATGCTGATGGCAGCATGAGCTTTGTAGGGCGCAGTGATGATGTAATCACCACATCGGGTTACCGCATTGGTCCGTTCGATGTAGAGAGTGCTTTACTCGAACATGAAGCGGTGGTTGAAGCAGCAGTGATTGGTGTACCTGACCCAGACCGTACCGAAATCGTTAAGGCATTCGTGATTTTAGCCGCAGATGCGCAACCTTCAGAGGCACTTGCTGAACAACTTAGCCAATTTGTAAAAAAACGACTTTCTGCACATGCTTACCCACGTTTAGTTGAATTTGTGAGTGAATTACCTAAAACTCCAAGTGGCAAAATTCAGCGCTTTTTACTGCGCAATCAAGAAATTGCTAAACAACAAGCTAAAGCAGGGTAAAGGAAATAACAATGCAATTTACCGAAGAACAATTACTCATTCGTGATATGGCGAAAAGTTTCGCTCAAGAACAAATCAAACCCAATGCCAGTGATTGGGACCGAGACGGAACATTCCCGAAAGACACATTGGCTCAAATGGGTCAACTCGGTTTTATGGGAATGCTTGTTTCAGAGCAATGGGGTGGTTCAGATACAGGTAACTTGGCGTATGTACTGGCGCTTGAAGAAGTTGCCGCAGCCGATGGCGCAACCTCGACCATCATGAGTGTACATAACTCGGTTGGTTGTGTGCCTATTTTGAAGTTTGGTACCGATGAGCAAAAAGAGCGTTTTTTAAAACCTTTAGCACAAGGTGAAATGATCGGCGCTTTTGCTTTAACCGAACCGCATACAGGTTCAGATGCAGCAGCCATTAAGACCCGTGCAGTAAAAGATGGAGATGATTACATTTTAAATGGTGCCAAGCAGTTTATTACCTCGGGTGATAATGCAGGCGTGATTATTGTGTTTGCAGTAACCGACCCAAGTGCAGGCAAAAAGGGGATTAGTGCATTTTTAGTCCCACGTGAAACACCGGGTTACGAAGTAATTCGTGTTGAAGAAAAACTCGGTCTGCATGCTTCAGATACGTGTCAGATTGCACTGACAGATGTACGCATCCATAAAAGCTTAATGCTAGGTAAAGAAGGCGAAGGTCTGAAAATTGCTCTTGCCAATTTAGAGGGTGGACGTATTGGTATTGCTGCACAAGCAGTCGGTTTAGCACGTGCGGCGCTCGAAGAAGCAACCCGTTATGCCAAAGAGCGTATTACTTTTGGAAAACCAATTTTTGAGCATCAAACCATCGCATTTCGCCTTGCCAGTATGGCAACTGAAATTGAAGCAGCAAGACAACTGGTTCACTACGCTGCGCGTTTAAAAGAAGCAGGACAACCGTGTTTGAATGAAGCTTCAATGGCCAAGCTATTTGCTTCAGAAATGACTGAGCGAGTGTGCTCGAGCGCGCTACAAGTGTTTGGTGGCTATGGTTACCTGAGAGACTTTCCAATTGAGCGTATCTATCGTGATGCCCGTATTTGTCAAATTTACGAAGGCACAAGTGATATCCAACGTTTAGTGATTGCACGTAGTCTATAAAATCAGAACAAGGAATAAATAATGCAGTGGCAAAGTATTTTATTAGAAAAGCGTAATGGGGTTGGACTGATTACATTAAATCGCCCTCAAGCGCTCAATGCTTTAAACAGTGAATTAATTGATGAAATTAATCAGGCATTAGATCAGCTCGAAAAAGACCGCGAAATTGGTTGTATGGTATTGGCAGGTTCTGAAAAGGCCTTTGCCGCAGGGGCCGACATTAAAGAAATGGCTGATTTAGCATTCCCTGATATTTATTTTGATGACTTTTTCCATCTTGCAGACCGTATTGCACAGCGCCGTAAACCTTTAATTGCAGCAGTGAGCGGCTATGCGTTAGGTGGCGGCTGTGAATTGGCACTCATGTGTGACTTTATCTATTGTGCTGACAACGCCAAGTTTGGTTTACCTGAAGTGACTTTAGGCGTAATTCCAGGTATTGGTGGCACACAGCGCTTAACCCATGCAATTGGTAAAGCCAAAGCGATGGAAATGTGTTTTACTGCTCGTCAAATGGGCGCTGTAGAAGCAGAGCAAAGTGGTTTGGTTGCACGTGTGTTTAGCAAAGAAGAATTACTTGAACAAACTTTGCAAGCTGCAGAGAAAATTGCAGCACGATCTTTAACTGCCAACATAATGCTCAAAGAAACGATTAACCGAGCTTTTGAGGTGAATCTCACCGAAGGCCTACGTTTTGAAAGACGTATGTTCCATTCAATTTTTGCAACATCTGACCAAAAAGAAGGAATGCAGGCTTTCGTTGAAAAACGAAAGGCGAATTTTAAAAATCAATAAGAGATCAATAAAATGAATACAGAAAATCACTTAATGATTGAGCAACAAGGTAAGCTCGGCGTGATTACCTTAGACCGTGTGACTCATCTCAATGCATTGTCGCTAGATATGATTGAAGGCATTGGTGCCCAATTGGAACTTTGGCGAAATGATGCTGCTGTTCAGGCTATCTTAATCAAATCGAATAGTCCAAAAGCCTTCTGTGCAGGGGGAGATATCCGCTATCTCTACGACAGTTATAAAAATGGCACGGCCGATTACAAAGGTTACTTTAGTGCCGAATATAAAATGCTCAATACAATGCGTGAATATACAAAGCCAATTATTGTTGTACTTGATGGCTATGTATTAGGTGGCGGTTTTGGCTTGGCTCAGGCTTGTCACATTGTGGTAAGCAGCGAAAAGTCTAGATTTGCCATGCCTGAAACAGCGATTGGTTTCTTCCCAGACGTTGGTGCAACACATTTCCTGTCTCGTCTTGATGATATCGGCGTTTATATGGCCATTACGGGGGAGCAGATCAGCAGTAGTGATGCGCTTTACCTCGATTTAATTGACTACCATGTGCCAAGCGAGCAGTTACAAGCTTTGCAAGATGCTCTCGTTGAAGCACCAAGTTTAAGCAAAGAGGGAATTGAACGCATCATTACCCGATTTATTACTCGTCCTGCTGAAAGTGAACTCAAACAATTGGCAGAAGGTATTCGTAAACACTTCGGATATCAGCATTTAGATGAAATCGAGCAAAGTCTTGGAAATGAACAAGATGAAAGCTTAAAAACTTGGGCAAGCAAGATGCTCAGCATTTTGCAGCAGCGCTCATTTATTGCCAAACAAACCAGTTTGAAACTGCAACATTTAGGCCGTGGGCTTTCTTTACCGCAGTGTATGCAGCTTGAACGTGATTTACAGGACATCTGGTTTGAGCATGGTGACTTTATTGAAGGTGTTCGTGCACTCATTGTCGATAAAGATAAACAACCACAGTGGCAAGAACGTAATCCGGAGCTAGAGCAAATTTTAGAAAAATTGAGCTAAACCGTATTACAAAAACATAAAAAGCTTAAGGAGATAAAGCGTGACCTGAAAATGCTTATGGTCAGGACTGGTCATAAGCATAAAAAAGACAAAACAAGAAAATCTAAAAAAGGAAATTACGATGCAAACAGTACATGGAAACGGTTCACATACTAAAAAGTCGTCACATCGATTAGCAGGCATCTCAAGCATGGTCGGCACCACCATTGAGTGGTATGACTTTTTTATTTACGGCGCGGCAGCGGCACTGATTTTTAACAAATTATTTTTCCCAAATCTGGATGCCCTTACAGGCGTGCTTGCTGCATTTGCCACCTATGCAGTGGGGTTTATTGGGCGACCTTTAGGAGGGCTAGTCTTTGGCCATTTTGGTGACAAGATTGGCCGTAAATCGATGTTGCTTTTGACTCTGATGCTCATGGGAATCCCAACGGTACTGATTGGCTTATTACCAACTTACGAGTCAATTGGTTATTGGGCTGCAATTTGTTTAGTTGTCTTGCGATTTATTCAAGGGATGGCCATGGGCGGTGAATGGGGCGGTGCTGTGCTTATGGCTGTTGAACATGCACCTGAAGGTGGTAAAGGATTCTGGGGTAGTTTGCCTCAGGCCAGTACTGGTGGCGGTTTAATGCTGGCCTCAATCGCATTAGGACTGGTATCGTTATTACCTGAACAAGCTCTATTTAGTTGGGGGTGGCGTCTACCATTTCTTGCCAGCATTATTTTACTAGCAGTAGGTTGGTACATTCGAGTGAAAGTGCCTGAATCACCAGATTTTGAAAAAATAAAACAGCAGTCCGAAGAAGTTAAAGTTCCTGCTTTACAGGTTTTTAAAAACCATCCGAAGCAACTCATCACCATTATTTTGGCCCGCGCTGCCGAAAACGCATGGTTCTATATTGCCTCAACCTTTACCTTGGCTTATACCACTGCGCAACTTGGCATCGCACGTCAAGACATTTTGTTTGCTACCATTTGCGGTGCAGTAGTCATTCTATTTATGACACCGTTATGTGGACATTTGTCAGATAAAGTTGGCCAACGCAATATGTTTATGTTTGGGCTGTGCATATTGGCACTTTACTGCTATCCATTTTTCACCATGCTCAACACAAAAGACCCTGTGTTAGTCTGGACAGCAATTGTTTTAGCAATTGGCGTGGTCTTTCCCATTATGTACGCACCACAAGCTCAGCTTTTTGCCCGTCAATTTCCTGCGGAAATTCGTTATAGTGGAATTTCAATTTCGGTACAGTTGGCTGGCGTATTAGGTGGCGGTTTAGCACCGATGATTGCGACTAAATTATTGAGTGTTGGGCAAGGCAATCCATACTTAATTATGCTTTATATTGGAAGTATGGCAGTGGTTGCAATTATATCGACCTCATTTATGCCACGCGATTGGAGTTATAAAACGGATGAAGCTTATTATAAAAAATCAAATTTAAATTTGAAAACCAAGATCGATTAATATAAGTTAATATTTTTTAGAATCATTGTTGTTTTTTTAATGAAAATATTGAAACTCATGCCTGTCTTTGGTGTGAGTTTTCTTGTTAATAGGCTTATATTTTTAAATAAGTTATATTATTTAAAATTAAAAATATTCTAGTATAATTATCACGTATAGTATCCCTATAAATTAAAAATTTCCTCAGGTTAAAATACTATTAATAGTATATAAATTTATAATAAAAGACTGTGAAAGATAATTTATGAATGAGGTCTAATGAGGGGAAATGGAAAATTGGCAAGAAGATTTATTATCAGCATCATTGACTGTAAAAAGTGAATATCAGTTATTTGAGATTTTTGAGTCTACAGCTTTAAAGCTTGGATTTGAATATTGTGCTTATGGTATGCAATCACTCTTATCAATTGCCGAACCAAAAACAATTATGTTAAATAATTATCCAGAAGCATGGCAGAAGCGTTATATGGAATGGCAGTATGTGAGGATAGATCCAACCGTACAACATTGTATGATGTCACTCCAACCACTTGTCTGGTCGAGTCAATCTGCGAAGACACAAGCACAAAAAGATTTCTGGGAAGATGCGCGTTCTTATAATTTAAATTTTGGCTGGGCACAATCAAGCCGTGATTTTATCGGTACGCGTGGGATGTTAACGTTAGCAAGATCCGTTGAGGAGTTATCAGAAAAAGAGCAGAAATCTCAATCTATAAATATGTATTGGCTGTCTCAAACAGTGCATTCTAGTATTGCTAAAATAGTGAATAACAAAGAATTTGCTCGGTTTAATCTTTATTTAACCAATCGTGAAAAAGAAGTACTACGTTGGACAGCTGAAGGTAAAACGTCAGGAGAGATTGCTCAGATACTTGGAGTGACTGAAAGAACAGTAAATTTTCATCTCGTAAATTCAATGCAGAAGCTGAATGTGAATAATAAAATTTCAGCTGCTATCCGGGCAGTGATGTTAGGGATTTTATAGAATTATAGAAATAATCAAGAAAAAGGCTATAAAGTAGTTTTTTGATAAATATAAATCAACCTGTAAATATTTACAGGTGTAATAAAAGATATTAGTACATAAAATAAAATTTGAATTTATTTTTATTAAAATAGATAACTAGTACTTTAATTGAAGAATAACCTAATTTGAAGGTTGAGTATGATTAATTAGGGAAATTATGATTTTAATAGGTATAGATAGTAGTATTGCAACTTGGGGTGATCATAAACTCTTTGAATGAAAATAAAACAGCTTCTGAGTATTTAGGACAGAAAACTGATGGAATTCAATCTCTGAAATATATAGATGAATATGCGAGTTCAATATCAAGCCCCCCTTGTTATAGTCCCTAATAAGGTGATTTATGGATAATTTAAATAACGCAAAAAAAGATAATTTTTCACGGAAGACCATATTAGTAACAGGTGCAGCGGGTTTTATTGGTAGTAGATTAATCGTTGAGCTTCTGCGTGAAGGTCATCAGGTGATTGCTGCACTGCGCAATGCGGTAACTAAGAAAGAAAAGCTATTAGGTTTCATTGCAACACAAGGGCTGACTGATCCATCTATTTCTTTTGTTGAGTATGATTTAAGTCATGACTTTAAGTTGGACTCTCTACTAACGGATACTCAAACAAAGATCCATGTGATTTATCATCTGGCTGCATCATTTAATTGGGGCATTAGCAAAGCTGAAGCTGAGCGTACGAATGTTAAGTCAGGGCTTGCTTTGATTGAATGGGCTGCAACATTAACACAGCTTGAGCGATTTATCTGGATTGGTGGGTATCGTGTAGCTGCTCCGCCACAAGAGTCGGCTGATGAGTTGTATTGCAAACATGGTGGCTATGAAGCTTCAAAAATTTTGGGATATCAAGCTTTCATTGTGGCCTGTAATCGTTTAAATGTGCCATGGACTGCAATAAATCCAGCCACAGTCATTGATGGCTTTTATAATTATGGCGATATGCAATATATCGGTATTGCTGACATGATTGATAAGCTCTATCAGGGGCGTCTGCTGGCATTGCCAGGTGGTCGTGACACATTCCTGCCACTATGCAATATGCAGTATATCGTGAGCTTTCTGATCCGAACGATGTCTTATCCTGAGACTATTGCTCAGGAGTATATGTTACTTGATCCTGCGACGCCGAAATTTCATCGTCTCGTTCACCTAGCTGCCGAGCATTTGGGAGTCAGCACACCACATTTACAAGTACCCAAAGGTCTATTAGAGAGATTGCCAGAAGTGTTGCTTGGTGGTTCTAAAGAGCAACTCTCTTTCATTTCTACCGAGCACTATCATGTTGCTGGGGCAGAGGCGATAGCAGCGAAAATGGGTATTGCGGACCTGATCAATATCACTCCTTATTTTTCTCGTTGGATTGATCGTTTGGTGCTTACACGCTTTGGTCATATGCAAGTACCAACACCTAGTCATTTCAGCTATCAAAACCAATATTGGAAAGAAATCTATACTAAACAAACAGTTGTTTCGGAAAAATCTTCTGCATTATTTTTACATGGGATTCCATTTGATAGTGCATGCTGGTCTCCAATCATAAATAAAATCACATACGAACAGGTCGCTATGATGGACCTGCCGGGACTTGGGCGTTCAGGCAGTTATGAGATGATTGAAGACAACAACCATCAATTTATTGATGCCGCTGCAAAGCTTTTAGCGCCAAATAGTGTTGTTATTGCACACTCGTTAGGATGTCTTTTTGCGTTGAATCTTACAAAGAAATATCCAGATAAAGTTGCACGTCTTATCCTCATATCGCCTTATTTTGTTCAAGCACAGGCCGCTAAAATGTTTCAGATACAAGCCATATCTAATCTGATTTTCCGTTTTGTGCCAAAAGATATGATTGCTAAAGACCTACATCCAGATGGACAACAAAATCCGTCAGTGAGATATGCGATGGATTCATTACGTCGAGTGTCGGTAGCCAAACATATTAGTGAGTATATGTACCGTATTAGTTTGCCGCAGCAGCGAGCAACTCAGACAACTTTGTTAAACGAACTTAGTTCTAAAGTTGAAATCATTGTGGGAGATAAAGATCCAATTGTTACCACAATAAGCTCAGATATCCCTATACATACTATCGCTGGCGCAGGCCATAATCCACATATTACACATGTAGATGCGGTTTCTGACTATCTGGCACCTGTTCTGATGAAATACAACAGCACTACCGCTTCCTAATGTCTGATCGTGCCCAAGTCTAGATTTATATTTATTTCATTTTAAGGATACTACGAAATTTCATTTGGTCTGGAGCTATTTCCCTACAATGGATCATGTAAATAGATAGACCGTAAAGAAATTATGAATCAATGAAAAGAAAAAAGCCCCAGTCTTTCGACTAGGGCTTTTTAAATTTGGAGCGGGAAACGAGACTCGAACTCGCGACCCCAACCTTGGCAAGGTTATGCTCTACCAACTGAGCTATTCCCGCATATATAAGCAGTTTTTACGAAAACTTTCTCAAAAAAAACCAATTTGGAGCGGGAAACGAGACTCGAACTCGCGACCCCAACCTTGGCAAGGTTATGCTCTACCAACTGAGCTATTCCCGCGTGCCGCTTATAATACATTAAGCGAAACATGGGTCAACAACTTTATGCAAATAATTATGCTGATTGCATAAAATAAAAACAGAAATGAGTATTTAGGGATATTTTTATTGTTAAGTTGCCGAATAAATAGACATTTTGTTTGGAGCCAAAGCATACAAGAGCAACTTTTGTTTATGTGTAGACAGGGTATACTAGGTTCAAATATACGAATAATCGTAAAAGGAAAAGCTATGAGCCTTGAACAACAGTTGATTGAACGGTTACAAAACCTTGCCCCTAGCCATTTAGAAGTCATCAATGAGTCCGCAGGGCATGGGGGTTATTTTCCCGGTAAAGAATCTCATTTTAAAGTGATTATAGTGAGCGATGAATTTAATGGGTTACGTTTGGTTCAACGTCATCAGAAGGTTTATGCCTTAGCTTCAGACTTAATGAATCCCGGCCAAATTCATGCTTTAGCAATTCATGCCTACTTGCCAAGTGAATGGCAAGGTCAAGCACCTGCTAGCCCAGAATGTGCACATGCACCTAAAAACTAAGGGTTAATTCCATGGATGTACATTTACTCACTAAAATTATTCATATGACTGCGGTAGCTGCCGCACTTATGGTGTTTGTTTTGCGCGCTTCTACACTGTTTATAGGTGTGCAAGGCGAACAGCCCAATCCAGCAGGGCGTAAAGTATTAATTGCCTTACAACATTTGTCGTTTACCGTAGTTTTTATTACGGGTGCAATTTTATTGGTCATGAAGGACTTTCAAGTACAGCCATGGTTTTACGCTAAAATTATTTTATTTTTAGTGCTGTTATCTTCTCTCATGAAAGCCTTTAAAAAAGATGACACTCTTTTATTGGCACAGCGCCGTGCAGGTTTGATCATTAGTGCGATTGCATTTATTGCTATTATTATTTTAGTGATTGTGAAACCTGTTTTCGCTTAATTGTTCTACATTCTTTGCCTTTTTGATTAAGCTCTAGGTTAAACTGCATATAGTAAAAAAATATGCAGAGGGAAAAATGTTAACTCGTGTGGTGTTTAACCAAAAAGGCGGTGTAGGGAAATCAAGTATTACTGTAAATTTGGCTGCAATTAGCGCCAAACATGGTTTAAGGACATTGGTGATTGACCTTGATCCTCAAGCCAACTCTAGTCAGTATCTCTTAGGCGATGAAGCGACCTATTCTGCTGAAAAATCAATTTTAGAACCGAATATCGAAAACTTTTTTGAAGATGTGTTGGGGAACAATCAACAAAAAGGTCTAATCGGTAATGCGCTAGGTTCAATTTTAAAAGCCCCACGAAATAAAGATCTCGACAGTTTTGTACATTCAACTCCTTTTGCAAAATTAGACGTGCTTCCAGCTAGCCCTACACTTGGTGCGCTTGAGCATGCACTTGAAAGTAAACATAAAATTTATAAATTACGTGATTCGATCCAAAACTTAGTTGGACGATATGACCGTATCTATATAGACACGCCACCAGCATTTAACTTCTTTACTTTGTCTGCACTCATTGCGGCAGATAAGGTACTCATTCCTTTCGATTGTGATGTTTTTTCAAAGCGTGCGTTACAAACATTGATTGAAAATGTTCTCGAAACGCAAGATGATCATAATGATCGCTTGGAAATTGAGGGAATTGTGGTGAATCAATTCCAATCCCAAGCAAAATTACCTCGGGAAGTGGTTCAGCAGTTAAAAGATGAAGGGTTGCCTGTGCTCAATAGCATGTTACCGCCTTCGATTTTAATGAAAGAATCGCATCAGAAAAATTTACCTTTGGCCCATTTGGCACCAGAACATAAATTGACTCAGGCTTATGAGACATTATTTGGTGAGATTGAGCCAAAACGATAAGAGAAAAATGATGAAAGGCTTATATATTGCGCCTTTGGTGGCAGCCACTTTACTCCTTGGCGCATGTGCTACAACGGTAAAACCGACTTATGTATCTCCGACACAATATCAATCTTTGAGCTGCCCACAGTTACAAAGTGAATATAACCGTATTCAGCAATATATCGACAATGGGGTGCAAACGCCTAAAAGTACTGGTATGGGTGTTGGTCTCGGACTCGGGGGTGGTTGGGGACGAGGCGGTTGGGGATTCGGGCCTTCTATTTCTGTAAATATGGGGCAATCTTCTTCAACAAAAAACACCGAACTTTCACGTGTTTTAGGCCAACAAGAAGCGATTGTTCAGGCTGCTCAGTTCAAGAATTGTCCAATTATTGTTCGGAAAAAGACGAATTAATAGCCAATTTGACATCACAATATGCTAATAAAAGCATATTGTGATGAATAAAGTTTAGCAAAATGTTTCATAATAAAATCAATATAAATAAATCAGTTATACATTTTTAAGCTTCTAAAAACCTACGTTTTCTGTAATCAAAAAGCTTCATAAACTTGCTATATTTTGCCTGTTTCGTTTAAGGTGGCCCCATCTTGGATATTATGGAAACTTTATGATTGAGAGTTGGTTTTTTGTATTGGCAATGTTGGCTGTTTTGCTCATTCCGGGGCCGACAAATGCTTTACTTGCAACCGCTGCTCATTCTCAAGGTTTAACTAAAGCATTTTGGCTTATTCCAATGGAATGGTTAGGCTATGCCTATGGTATTAGCTTTTGGGCTGTATTCATTCATTTGGCAGCTCCAGTTTGGCCTGCGCTACTGCTCATTTTGCATATTACAAGTGTGATCTATGTGTTCTGGATGGCATTTCGTTTATGGAAAACCAACCATTTACAACAATTTAGTCAAACTCACCGTAACATTCGCCCACGTCAATTATTCTTCTCAACTTTGAGAAATCCGAAATCTTTACTATTTGCTGCAGGTATTTTCCCAGCTGAAACATGGAATTCGCCTGAAAATTTTCTTATGGTTTTTGCCGCTTTTACTTTAACTCTTATTCCTGCGGCGAGTTTCTGGATGATTTTTGGACGTGCTCTATTGACAGGTTCAATGCAAAAAATAAAAGCCGATCATTTATATAAAGGATCGGCTATGTTACTCATTTTATGTATGCTTCCGGTGGTATTCCGTTTCTTCTAAATCAATCTTAAACGTTGGCTTTCCGGTTTTTTAGTTTTTCACGAATAAAGCCGATGATACCCGGTAAAACACTAATAATAATGATGCCAAAAATAAGATGGGTGAAGTTATCTTTAACGATTGGCATATTTCCAAATAAATAGCCTAACGTCACAAAAGAAGCGACCCAACAAAATGCTCCGATCACATTATAAGTTAAGAAAAACTTATAGTTCATGCTGCCGGCACCAGCAACAAAAGGTGCAAAGGTACGGGCAAATGGAACGAAACGAGCAAAAATGATTGTCTTGCCACCATGGCGAGCAAAGAATTCTTGAGTTTTAATTAAATGTTGCTTATTAATAAATCTGGAATTCATTTCAAACACACGCGGACCGATAAAACGCCCAATATGGTAGTTCACCGTATCGCCTAAAACCGCAGCAATGAAGAGTAGAGTCCCTAACAACCATGGATCCATCGCACCAGTAGAGGCTGCTAAAGCACCGGCTGCGAATAACAAACTATCGCCCGGTAAAAACGGCATGACCACTAAACCGGTTTCGACAAAGATAATTAAAAATAAAATGCCATAAATCCACGTCCCGTAATTTGTAATAAACTCGGCGAGATGCTGATCAACGTGTAGAATAAAATCAAGAAGTTCCATGAGATGTTTAAGTGGTAAACCGTGCTCAAATCCTAGCAGTGAGCCTATAGAAAGTCAGTATAAAACATCAAAAATATACAAATTGATCATCCTGTTTGTGCAACGATATATATGGATTTTGAGTATTTAATTATCAATGTCCTATACCTAGAATGAGCTCATCAATAAATAAGCATTTAAATAAAGGTGGCAAAATGTTTAATCCAAATGTAGTGGTCAAAAATATCGTAACGCAATCAGGCGCAGATAGTTTTATTAGCCTTGTTGCGCGTCTTCTTATCGCTTATATCTTCATTGTTGCTGGTTGGGGGAAAATTACTGGTTATGCAGCAACTGCAGGATATATGGAAGCCATGGGTGTTCCAGGTGGAATTCTCCCATTAGTTATCTTGGTTGAGTTTGGTGGTGGTTTAGCCTTATTGTTTGGTTTCCAAGCACGCTTTGCAGCTTTTGGACTTGGTATCTTCAGTATTTTAACAGCATTCTTGTTTCACCAAGGTGGGGCTGATGCAGCGGCGCAATATAACAATGGCATTCATTTTATGAAAAACTTAGCTATGGCAGGCGGTTTATTCTTTTTGATGCTTCATGGTGCTGGTCGTATTAGTTTAGATCATGCAATTGAAAAATAAGATGTAAGACAAAATAAAACCGGATGAGCAATTCATCCGGTTTTTTATTTCTTTATTTTTAAAATTAGAGCATAAATTGGATTTGCAATTCCCCAACCACGAAACCAAGCACTGCACCGACAGCAATTAAGGCCCACTCATCTTCTTTAAATGCAGGACGTAACATCCCTTCAAACTCTGAAGGTGTTAATTTCTGCATACGTTCAATAAGTGTGCTACGAATATTCATAGCATCTTCTGCATAAGACTCTACATATTTCATCGTCTCTGGAAGCTGTTGCATAATACGCTCAGCAACTTGCGATTTCATATTCTGATATTTTTCTCCACCAATTGCATATACAACTAACGGGCGAATCACCCCAGCTTGCATATCAATTTCTTGTTTGACATGGCGGTTAACCAGATCAATAACACGCGCAGAATGTGTACCGGAAAATAGCTCTTCCATCATATGACGTGAAGTTAAAAGCTGTTTGGAAATTAAAGCTGCATAGTCAGCTGCAACTTCATTTTGACGTTTAATAAACAGCCCTTGCCATGTGTAACCCAAGATCTTTTTAGGATAGAGCGGTCTAAACATCATTTGCAGTGCAATCCAGTCACTGAAAAAACCAACAAAGCCACCAAACATTGGCAGCATCCAAGGATACTTTCCTTGAGTGACAATCCAGCACAACATCTGAATCACACCAATACCGAAACCAAATACAAAACCAACATTACTGAAAAATTTAAATTCTTGTTTGCCTACACGTTTAAAAATATT
Source organism: Acinetobacter pittii (assembly GCF_034067285.1). Classification (NCBI taxonomy): domain Bacteria; kingdom Pseudomonadati; phylum Pseudomonadota; class Gammaproteobacteria; order Moraxellales; family Moraxellaceae; genus Acinetobacter; species Acinetobacter pittii. The sequence goes on along the minus strand of NZ_CP139286.1, from coordinate 3,529,549 downwards.
GTTGAGTAGGCGTTTATCTTTAAGTAAGTTGCTGATAACTAGGTTTTTAATATCAAAATATCGGTTCACATCACGCTGTACTTCACTCATGATGTGTTCAACAATCTCCGGTGCTTTGGATTGCACGCGACGAATAAGCCTTTGGCGAGCAAATTCTGGCATGCCTTCCCATAAACCGGGCTGATATTCTTGAGCGACGTCGCGGGTAATATCTTCAGCTGCTGCAAGTAGTGGTTTTTCTATTTCTTTGGCAATACGTTTAGGATCTAGGCGTGCAAAAATTTCTTCTGGTTTAATGAGCTTGGCTGTCATGAGTTCAACAGCAATAGTTGCCATCTTCTCTGCTTTGCGAGGCACAATACCTTGCCAACCCAAAAATGGTTTAATACCTTTAAATTCAAGTGGCGAAAACATCATCTGGATAGCAATCACTTTGGTGATATAGCCAATTAAACCACTCATAAAAGGAATAGAGATATACAACCAAAAATGTTGCTGGAAATCTGCAATCATAGTTTGAAGCATTGTTGTTCCTTAGATTTCTATTGATTTTGATAGGGGGCAACAAGCCATAAAAATGGATAATTGTTTAAGCACAGACAAATATCGCTTATGGTATTTACCTTTCCATGGTAATGCCTGTTTTATCGGGTAATCTTATCATCAAATTCATGGTGATGTTGCATAGAATGTGATGAATTTATCAATACACGGGGAGTTTTTAAGTCTACTCCAGATATTTGATAAATATAAGTAAATTTTAATTTATATCAAACAATCCAATTTTAGAAATGATTCTGATATGAAAAAAATAAGATATATGATGATTTGCGGTGCGCCGAAGCATGAAAAATGTTAAAATGGCGCGCTTAATTCTTTTGCCATTTAGTGGTTTGTCATGACTACCAATACTCAAATTACTGAAGATCGTATCCTGATTTTGGATTTCGGCTCTCAATATAGTCAGCTCATTGCACGTCGTGTGCGTGAAGCTGGTGTTTACTCTGAAATGTATGCTTTTGATATGTCTGAAGAAGACATTCGCGCTTTTAAGCCAAATGGCATTATTTTGTCAGGTGGACCTGAGAGTGTGCATGAAGAAGGCAGCCCTCGTGCACCACAAGTGGTGTTTGAGCTAGGCGTTCCAGTATTGGGTATTTGCTATGGTTTGCAAACCATGTCTGAACAGTTAGGCGGTAAAGTTGAGCCAGGTACTGTGCATGAGTTTGGTTATGCTGAAGTTGATATCGTTAAACGCGACCAACTGATTGGTAACTTACAAGACCGTGAAAACCAACTTCATGTTTGGATGAGTCATGGTGATAAAGTTAGCCAGATTCCAGAAGGCTTTAGCATTACTGCAAGCACACCAAGTTGTCCAGTTGCTGCTGTAAGTGATGAAGCACGTCGTTTCTATGGCGTGCAATTCCACCCAGAAGTAACGCACACGGCAAAAGGTGAAGAGTTACTTGCAAACTTCGTTCATAAAATTTGTGGATGCGGTGGTCTTTGGACACCTGAACACATCATTGATTTACGCGTAGAGCAATTACGTGAACAAATCGGTGATGAAAAAGTTCTTTTAGGTCTTTCTGGCGGTGTTGACTCATCTGTTGTTGCTGCGCTTTTACATAAAGCAATTGGCGACCAGTTAACATGTGTATTCGTTGACAACGGTTTACTTCGTTTAAACGAAGGTGACCAAGTGATGCAGATGTTTGCTGAAAACATGGGTATCCGTGTTATTCGTGCAGATGCTGAACAACGTTTCTTAACTGCATTGGCCGGCGAAGTTGATCCAGAGAAAAAACGTAAAATTATTGGTCGTGAGTTCATTGAAGTTTTTGCTGAAGAAGCACGTAAACTTGATGGCGTGAAATTCTTGGCGCAAGGTACGATTTACCCAGACGTAATCGAATCTGCTGCAAGCAAACAAGGTAAAGCACACGTTATTAAATCTCACCACAACGTGGGCGGTTTACCAGACGATTTAGAATTTGAATTGGTAGAGCCATTACGTGACTTGTTCAAAGATGAAGTACGTAAATTAGGTACTACACTTGGCTTGCCACACAGCATGATTTACCGTCATCCATTCCCGGGCCCTGGTTTAGGCGTTCGTATTCTGGGTGAAGTGAAAAAAGAATATGCAGATATTCTTCGTCTTGCTGATGACATCTTCATGCAAGAGCTTCGCGACAGTGGTTGGTATGATAAAACTGCTCAAGCATTTGCCGTATTCCAACCGGTTAAGTCAGTTGGTGTGGTAGGTGATGGCCGTCGTTACGCATGGGTGATTGCACTTCGTGCAGTTGAAACAGTTGACTTTATGACAGCTCGTTTCGCACATTTACCATATGAATTGGTTGATAAAATCTCAACGCGTATTATGAATGAAATTAAAGATGTATCGCGTGTTGTATACGATGTGTCATCTAAACCACCAGCAACAATTGAGTGGGAATAATTTTTCTCTGTTTGTTGGTAAAGAAAAGGACGCATTAGCGTCCTTTTTTATTACTTATCTTTTAAAGATGAAAATTAATTTTCTGTAATTAAAAACTTTGATTGTTTCATTCATAACACCCTGTGTATTACTAAAAGACTATATTGAATAATGAGTGTATTGTTAAGATCATTAGAACAACTCATTGCAAAAGCATAGGTAAAAGAGAGTAATATCATGAGCAATAATAATGATTACGATATTTCTGATTCAAAGGATTGCGAGAAATTTGCCAATCAATTTATTCAAGAATTTCCAATTCGCTCTGCTGAAATTGGACAGGGGACAGTCATTAAGCGGGCTTTACCTAGCCGCCAAAAACGAATGATTGGTGCGTGGTGTTTCTTAGATCATGCGGGTCCAGTAACTTTTCCAGCAGGCGATGGTTTAGATGTTGGCCCTCATCCCCATATTGGTTTGCAAACCTTCACGTGGATGATCGAGGGCACCATGATGCATACCGATAGCTTAGGCTCAAAACAACTCATTCGTCCTAAGCAAGTTAACTTAATGACAGCGGGACACGGGATTTCACATACAGAAGTTGCGCCTGATACAGAAACTCAAATGCACGCTGCGCAGCTCTGGATTGCCTTACCGGATGATAAGCGCAATATGGATCCGAAATTTGAACATTACCCTGAACTCCCTGTAGTTGAAAAAGATGGTCTAGAATTTACTGTGCTTGTAGGTGAGTATTTAGCAACGACTTCTCCAGTTGTGGTACATACGCCGTTAGTTGGTGTCGATTTAATTGCTACCCAAGATACAAAAACTCGTATTCCACTAAACCCTAATTATGAATACGGTTTTATGGCGCTCGAAGGTGTTGCCCATGTGAATGGCCACGAGTTAACTGCTGACAACATGGTGGTCTTAGATACTGGTCTTAGTGAAATCGAGATCGAAGTAAAAAAAGGCAATCGTATTCTTTTGATTGGCGGTGAACCGTTTGAAACTCCAATTTTGCTATGGTGGAACTTTGTTGCACGTACAATGGATGATTTAAAAGAAGCGCGTGAGCAATGGATTAACCATGATGCACGTTTTGGTGAAATTCCAGATTATGTAGGTGCGCGTTTAGAAGCACCTGTTCTTCCAGATCAAATGAGAGCATCAAAATGACAGCAGTAATCGCAAGCAGTAAAGCAAAGCCCCTTGCTGGACAATGGAAGGGTGAAATCACGAGTGGTCGCCATCAATATTTTTGTGATGAGCCAGAGAAGTTGGAAGGACAAGATCAAGGTCCAGCGCCGTATGATTTACTCACTGGAAGTTTGGCCGCTTGTACGCTCATTACTTTAAGAATGTATGCAAAGCATAAGGGTTATGATTTTGGTGAATTTTCGGTTGAAATCGATTTTCATACCAATAGAGAGCATGAGGAACATATTGAACGTCGTATTGTTTTTAAAGACTTACCCGATGAAGAACTTCAACAAAAAATCTTGTTGGTGTGTGGTAAAACCCCAGTCACTAAAACTTTGTTACGTAGTTTAGACATTCATACTGTGCTTGTTACAGCGTAAAAATGCTATTTTGTTGAGGTGGATGATTTTATATCCATCCCACAAATGGAATAAAACAGCATGTTCACATGCTGTTTTTTATGTAAAAAGAAAAATAAAAGCAGGCATTAACATGATTAGTGTGCACCACCTGGAATGTTCGCGATCGTTTCGAATTTTATGGGCTTTAGAAGAGTTAGGTTTAAATTATGATATTCATTATTATCAACGCTTACCTAACTACTCTGCTCCAGAAACATTGAAATGTATTCACCCATTAGGCAAAGCTCCAATTTTGACTGATGATGAGCAAGTCATCGCAGAATCTGCTGTAATATTGGAATATCTGCAGCAGCATTATGATCAGAAACAACAATTTAAACCTACAAAACCTCAAGATTTACAGCAGTATATTTACTGGATGCATTATGCAGAAGGTTCACTAATGCCGTTATTGGTGATGACTTTGGTCATGAATAGTGTAAACAAGCATGTGCCATGGTTAATTCAACCGGTAGCTAAAAAAATCACAGAAGGTGTAAAGGCAAATTTTGTTCGCCCTCGTATGAAAGATCATATTAGTTTTTTAGAAAACTATTTGGCTGAGCACGAATATTTCGCAGGTGATTTTTCATTTGCTGATATTCAAATGAGCTTTCCTTTGGAGGCTTTACAATCCCGCTTACAGGGTAAATACCCTCATATTCAAGCTTTTTTACATCGTATTCAGCAAAGACCCGCATTTCAAAAAGCGAAACAAAAGGGGATTGGTTCTAGTGAAAGGAATTGTGTTGATATTTAAAAGAAAAGGAACAAATATTTGTTCCTTTTTTATTTTCATTTTACTTACGTTTGATCACTATGGAGTCAATACCACTATGTTGTAAGGTCTGCTGAGCAGCCAATGCAGCTTCTTGAGTATCATAAGGTCCAGAAATAACACGATACCATGTTTGGCCATTTTCAGTACTTTTAACTACGTCAGCAGATAAGCCATTTAAAATGATTTCTGCACGGCGGGCATCAGCCTGATCAGGATCGTTATAACTACGAACTTGTAAAATATAAGTAGGTTGCTGAGGAATAGTAGCTGATTGATTAGGGTCAATTCCTGCACTTTCAGAAGCAGCGGGTTGAGTTGTACTTGGTGCCTCAACAATCATAGCAGTGCCTTGATTTTTACTTTCAGGGATTGCTTGTTCAGGAATAGGAGTAACCTGTTGCTGAGGTAATAGATCGTAGAAACGATAGTCTTTATTGGTATCTTCTTCTTGATAATGTTCAGAGGTAATCTGATTTTTCGCAGGAACAGGTTGCCAAGGTTTCCAAAGCATAAGCATTACAGCGATACATAAGACCGCCAAAATAGCGACAAGTGTCCCTAACCATTTGGGAATTAGGGGCTTTTTAGGCTTATTAGGTCTTTCAGATACACCGCGTTGCGTTTTGCCAAACACGTGGATTATTCCTCTGTATTTTGATTGTTTTTTAATTCGAGTTTGATTCTCGTCTTACGATGCTAAAACAGGGGTTTGTACTGATAGTTTAACTGTACAAACCACCGCTTACTATATTGCATGACCTTTGTTTCGATGTCATGCAATATATTTATTACATAGATTCTGGTGCAGATACACCAAGTAATTCTAAACCATTACGCAACACTTGTTGTACATTGATTGAAAGTAATAAACGGGCTTGTGTAAGCTCTGCATCATCGCTTAATACTTTATGTTCATTGTACCAACCGTGGAACAGTGCAGCTAACTCTTTTAAGTAGTTACCAACCTGATGAGGTTCATATGCATTTGCAGCACGTACTACCGCATCTGGGTAAGCTGCCAGTTTAGCAAGAATCTCGGTTTCTGCATCAAGAGATAAGCGTGCTGCATGTGGGCGAGCAGTATTCACATCAAATTGTAAGCCTGTGCTTGCTGCTTTTTCTAACATACGGCAAATACGTGCATGTGCATATTGAATATAGTACACAGCATTGTCTTTACTTTGTGAAACAGCAAGGTCGAGGTCAAAGTCAATGTGTTGTTCACTCTTACGCATCACATAGTAGAAACGAGCTGCGTCATTGCCAACTTCTTTACGTAAGTCGCGTAAAGTCACAAACTGACCTGAACGAGATGACATTTGAACCATCTCGCCGCCACGCCATAAACTTACGAACTGAACTAAAAGTACAGTTAGTTTTTTAGAGTCATAACCCATTGCATCAATTGCCGCTTTTACGCGAGAAATATAGCCATGGTGGTCAGAACCCCAAATATCGATAAGGTCAGTATAACCACGTTGTAATTTATTTAAGTGGTATGCAATGTCAGATGCAAAGTAAGTGGTTTGGCCGTTACGACGCTTAACAACACGGTCTTTTTCATCGCCAAATTCAGTCGATTTAAACCAGATGTTGCCATCTTTTTCATAAAGGAAGCCACGTTGATCTAGGGTTTCTAAAGCTTCATCAATTTTCGCGCTAAGAGATGCTTCACTAAACCATTGATTGAATGTTACACCAAAGTCCGCAAGGTCATCTTTAATATCATCTAAAATGGCATGAAGCGCTGCTTGGTGGAATACGCGGTAGCCTTCACCTAACAATTGTTGTGAGTTGGCAATAAGGCCATCAATATGCTTTTCTTTATCACCAGATAACACAACTTTGTTGCCTTCGCTATCTAGCTCTTCAGCATATTGCACATCTTCTGGTACATCTTTATAAACATTCGCAACTTCACGAATGTAAGCATCGCCATCTTTATCAATAATGCCTTGTGCGATTTCTTTAACGTAATCGCCTTGATATGCATTTTTAGGGAATACAAGGTTCTGCCCAAGTAATTCCAAATAACGTAAATAAGTAGAAGTCGCCAAAATGTCCATTTGACGGCCAGCATCATTCACGTAGTACTCACGGTCAACTTTAGCACCCGTTGCTTCAAGTAAATTAGCAACAGTCATACCATATGCCGCACCACGTCCATGACCTACATGTAGACTAGACGTTGGGTTTGCAGAAACAAATTCAACTTGGATCTTTTTCGCTGCATTTGCTTGGCTACGACCAAAAATTTCTTTTTGTGCCTGAATTTGGTCAAGAATAGCAAAGCGCTGGTCTGCATTTAAAAAGAAGTTAATAAATCCGGGACCTGCTATTTCAGCTTTACTGATATCGGCCACTTCTGGTAATGCAGCTAGAACTTTCTCAGCTAAATCACGTGGTTTCATACCAGCAGCTTTCGAACCGATCATGGCAATATTAGAAGCAAAGTCGCCATGGCTTCGGTCTTTGGTGCGTGTTAAGTTGCTTGTGTTTTTCCAGTCGGAAGGAAGCACCCCTTCTTGTTGAAGAGTTTGCACTGCATGGTCGAGAGCTGCTTGTATTGCCGTATTCATATCAATCGAAAATAGATGTCGCAGAAAAACGTTAAATATAGCAAATTTCCGATGACTTAGGGGAGGGGATTTAATATTCCAATAATTCTTTATACAAATTACTGATGATTATTTTTTAAATGAATGTTGGCTGATGAATAGCTTTATTATTCTGAAAATTAAGAATTACAAACCTTTTGGGTAGTTTTGATTTATAAAATACGTGTTAAATTTAAGATTATTTCCTGTGGAAATACCTTTCACTAATAAATCATATAATTATGGCTTTTAAAAATGAGTAAATAAAAGAAATTTTTAAAAATATGAAAATAATAAGATATTGATTTTTATCGGTTATTTTTAAACATGTTTTAACTAAATAGTGTTTAATTTTGACATCATGGTTTAAAATATCTATTTTGAACGAATTAGGCTTAAGCTTATACACACAAAGAGTTTTAGAGACCATACAAAACGTGTTTTTCTCTACTCTAAGCTGGAAAATGAGATAGGCAATGATATCAGGACACCCAAGTAAACATCCCCTTTATATTCCATATGCAGGTTTTACACTTTTAGAGTTACCCCTTTTAAATAAAGGTTCGGCTTTCACTGAAGAAGAAAGAAGTAACTTTAACTTACACGGTTTACTCCCCCATATTATTGAAACTATTGAAGAGCAGAGCCAGCGCTCTTATCAGCAGTATTGCGCTTTTACTGACGATATTAACCGTCACATCTATCTGCGTAATATCCAAGATACCAATGAAACCTTGTTCTATCATTTAATCGAAAATCATCTTGAAGAAATGATGCCGATTATTTATACCCCAACCGTGGGTGAGGCATGTCAACGCTTCTCTGATATCTATCGTCGTCATCGTGGTGTTTTTATTTCATATCCAGATCGTGATGTGATTGATGATATTTTGCAAAACGTAAATAAAAATAATGTAAAAGTGATCGTCATTACTGATGGTGAACGTATCTTAGGTCTCGGTGATCAAGGTATTGGTGGCATGGGTATCCCTATTGGGAAACTTTCACTCTACACCGCTTGTGGTGGAATTAGTCCAGCGTACACATTGCCAATCACAATTGATGTAGGGACGAATAATCCACAATTGTTAAATGATCCGATCTATATGGGTTGGCGCCAGCCACGTATTAGTGGTGATGAATATTACGCATTTGTCGATATGGTGATTGAAGCTGTAAAGCGTCGTTGGCCAAAAGCATTAATTCAGTTTGAAGATTTCGCACAAAAAAATGCGATGCCACTTTTAGAAAAATATCGCGACAAGATTTGTTGTTTTAATGACGATATTCAAGGAACAGCGGCGGTATCTGTAGGTAGTTTGATTGCTGCGAGCCGTGCAGCGGGCAAACAGTTAAAAGATCAAACAATTGCTTTCTTAGGCGCGGGCTCTGCTGGATGCGGTATTGCAGAGCAAATTGTTGCGCAAATGGTTGCTGAAGGTTTGACGGACGCTGAAGCACGTGCACGCGTTTACATGGTGGATCGCTTTGGTTTGATTACCGAAAATCAGCCAAACCTATTAGATTTCCAACGTAAGTTAGCGCAAAAAGCTGAGGTGGTTGATCAGTGGGGCAATATTGAAGAAGTGATTTCACTACTTGATGTTGTTAAAAACGCTAAGCCTACAGTGTTAATTGGGGTTTCTGGTCAACCGGGTCTGTTTACAGAGGAGATTATCAAGACCATGGCGGCGAATTGTGAGCGCCCAATTGTCATGCCATTGTCTAATCCAACTTCTCGTGTTGAAGCAGTACCGGCTGATATTGTGGAGTGGACTGAAGGTAGAGCATTAATTGCAACAGGTAGCCCGTTTGCTCCTGTTAATCATCACGGCAAACTTTATAATATTTCTCAGTGTAATAACTCGTACATTTTCCCAGGCATTGGTTTAGGTGTGGTGGCATCAGGTGCTAAACGGGTTACTGAAAATATGTTAATGGCTTCAAGTAGTGCTTTAGCGAATTGCTCACCATTACTGAAAGATCCACAAGCTGATCTATTACCACCTTTAGGTGAAATTCAGCAAGTCTCTAAAGTGATTGCATTTGAAGTTGCGAAAGCTGCCATGGTAGATGGAGTGGCCGTAACGATTAGTGATGATTTGCTACAACAAAAAATCGATCAATCATTCTGGAAACCTGAATATCGCAAATATAAGCGTATTCCTTTCTAAGAATGAAAATGTAAAAAGAGGAGCTTAAGCTCCTCTTTTTTTATTTTATCCTTCTAAAATTTCTTCGAGTAATTCTTCGCTAGGTGCAAAGTAATATGCGCCGTCTAGTGGTGTCACGAAATGCAATAAGCGGTCGTGAATACCATCCCCACTTGTACCGAACATACGTTTTAACATGGCATCAATAATGTTCAGGTCCTTGGTGTAGGCAATAAAAAATAAACCTTGATCACCTCTGCCGTCGCCATAAGGCAGACTATGGCGCAAGATTTCCATTTCTTCGCCTTCATCATCTTCAACAACAGTACGGGCGACATGGGCATTTTCCGGTTTAACGTCATCATCTAATTCAATAGATTCAAGCTTGGTACGGCCCATGACATTTTCTTGAGCATCAACTTTAAGTTTTTTCCATTTTTCTAAGTCGTGTGCATAGCGCTGCGCGAAAATAAAACTACCATCAGCAAATACACCAGCCTCTTCGGGTAGAAGAGCTGTTTCTGCGCGGTCATCTGGAAATTGAGGATTTTCTGTACCGTCTATAAAGCCTGTAATATCTCGGCCATCGAAATAACGGAAGCAAACACGCTCATCAAGAACTTCCACTTTATCCTTAATACCTTCAAAAAATGCTTGGCTTAACGCAAAACAAATATCAGAACGCATGCTAGCAATATGAATAAGTACATCAGCTGGTACAACTGGCATGTTAAATGCGCCATTTTCTGGTTCAAGTTGTTTAAAGCCAGCAGGAGATTGACTGTAAAGTTGCTTCCAAAGTTCTGGACCAAAAGCGACTGCTGTTTTAATTTGCGCGTCTGAATGCTGAGTAATGAGACGGTCGCGTGTTTCAAACAACGCTTCAATTTGTTCTTTTAATTCATCAATTGATAAGTCTTTTAAACGAAGAACAATAAAACGGGCATGATCTGATGGCAACGGCAAAATGACAGATTGAGCAGTCATTGGAAGGTATCTCCTCAATTATAATTTAGTATGAGCTGTAATTATTGTGCCTGATGCGAAGAGCGGTTAGTAGTCTATTTCTTGATTTTATTGTTTGAATTCTCATCAATATCGTTTTATAAAACAGTATAATTCCACTTTTATTGTCTATTTTTACTATGTCTTTGCAAGTTTGGTTTGCCTATATGTTAGCCTGTTGGGTCATTAGTATCTCTCCGGGTGCTGGAGCTATTGCTTCAATGTCGAGTGGTCTAAATTATGGCTTTAGACATGGTTACTGGAATGTGATAGGGATGCAAATTGCTTTGCTGCTTCAAATTATGGTGGTGGCAGCAGGTGTTGGGGTCTTATTTGCAACGACTCCTTTAGCTTTTCAGTTTGTTAAATGGTTCGGTGTGGCATATTTGTTATATCTTGCTTATTCGCAGTGGACAGCACCTGTGAAAGATATAGAAATTCAACAAGAAAAAAGAGATAAATCTGCTTTAGCTCTGCTATTGAATGGTTTTGTGATCAATATTAGTAATCCTAAAGCGATCGTGTTTCTATTGGCTGTGTTGCCGCAGTTTTTGGATTTGAGTAAGCCTCAATGGATACAGTATCTAATTATGGCGGCCACTATGATTACGATTGATTTGATAGTAATGGCGGGATATACGGGATTGGCGTCAAAGGTTTTAAGATTACTTCGGTCCCCTAGGCAGCAAAAATATTTAAATCGAGGCTTTGCTGTGATGTTTAGTTGTGCGGCTTTATTATTAAGCACAGTTCATCAGGCGTCCTAATCTAGGCCGCCTGTGTCTGATTTTTTAGTTTTTGAGTTATAAAAATAACAGCAAAACTCAAAGCCATACATAAAACAATACTAAGGCCTGTAGAGATATTGAGTGCTGCACTTGACCATAAACCGACACTAACGCCGAGCTGTGCTAACACAAATGCCCAAATCACCATTTGCTTTGGCGAATTTGCCAATAGGCGAGCGCTTAAAGCGGGGATCACGAGTAATGCACCCATTAGCAAAGAACCTACAGCACGCAAAGCTAAAACTGTAAATAAAGCTAATAACAGCATAAAAATAAGGCGTTGCCAGTTTGCATTCACCCCTTCACTAATTGCGATATCTGGATCAATTGCAAACTGTATTTGCGGCTGCCAAAAACGGTAAAGAATCACGAGTGATATCGCAATAATTAAAGTGAAAATGGGTAAGTCGGGCCAATCAATGCTGAGCAAGTCGCCAAATAAATAACTTAAAAGCTCTGGTCTTAAACTTGGAACATGTTGAATAAATAGTAAGCCACTACACAGTAAGGTCGCTGAACATAAGGCTAGTAGAGCATCATTGGGTAAGCGATTGTCATGTAAAGCCCATAAAACGCCTACCAGTAAAACCGCCGTACCTGCAACGCCAAGCCATAATGGAAGACTTAAGGCTCCAGCAATAGCAACCCCAAGTAGTGTACCGTGCGCCATCGTATCAGCAAAAAAAGACATACGTCTCCAAAGCATTAAACAACCCAGAGGCGCGGTCAAAAATACCAGCAGGGTTCCCATAATCCATGCGGGCAACAATAATTGTAACCATTCCATCATGGCTTAAGCTTCCGGTTCTGGGTGAATGTGAGGACGGTCATTATGAGGGCAGGGGTGTGCAGCATCACCGTGAGCACAATGGTCATGATGATGTTGATAGAAGACCCTTTGAGTTCCAAAGATTGCCTGATATTCAGGGTGTTGTTGGATATTCTCGGGTAGCCCGCTACAGCAAATATGTTTATTTAAACACACTACACGGTGAGTTCCTTGCATGACCCATTGTAAGTCATGAGAAACAATTAAGATCGCACACCCATATCGTTCTGGCAGACTGCGGACATAATCATAAAGTTCCGCTTCTGACTGAATGTCTAGACCTTGCATAGGTTCATCAAGAACTAAAATATCTGGTTGACGAAGTAGAGCGCGAGCCAATAGTACTCGTTGGCGCTCTCCACCGGAAAGTTGTTGTACTTTTGATTGTTGTAACTTTGAAATACCTGTGTCTTGAATAATTTCCTGACGCAGGGCAGGGGTACATTTTTCTAGGTCTAGTAGGTCTTGAACACGCAAAGGTAGGCTGTGTGACGGGTTAAACTTTTGTGGCACATAAGCCATTTTAAGTTTTTTATGATTGATCACACGTCCGCTACTCGGCTGGAGAATACCGAGTAGAACTTTAATTAGTGTTGATTTACCTGCACCATTAGGACCAATTAAGGACACGATTTCATTCTGATGCAGGGAAAAATCAACTTTTTTTAATATATCCCGATCATCACGATGAACAGAAACCTGCTCAAGCTGAATTAATACAGGATTTAAGGAGTTGTGCGGCACTGTTGGCATTTCCCCGAAATTTCAATAATGCTGTGTTGAGCCATAAAGTCATCTGAAGCTGCAAGCTGGTCAAGCTGGTGTGTAAGACCTTGGGAAGAGGCCTCTTTAACCATATGACATTCAGTACAAATTAAGAATGCTGCTTGGTGGCCTTCACGCGGGTGGCAGCAAGGAATATAAGCATTAATAGAAGTTAGGCGGTGAATGAGCCCTTTTTCTAATAAGAAATCTAAAGTTCTATATACAGTTGGAGGCGCAGCAGGGCGATCAGTTTGACTTTTTATACGTGCCAATAAGTCATAGGCGCCCATTGGACCTGACGCATTTAAAATGAGTTCCAGAACTTCTTTGCGCAAAGGTGTAAGACGTGCACCAGTCGCAGAACATAAACTTTCTGCTTCAGCTAAACGGCTTGCGACATTGTGGTGATCATGCACACCATGCAAAGAATCATGATGTTCATGCGAGCAGGAACTCATAAGGATAACCTCGAATTTTTAACGGAATATTAGCATGAAGCGATGCTTCATTCGATTAATCTTAGGTATTTTTGTAACTTTGTTATATTATAACATGCTTCGAGCTAATTTAAATTGATGGTCTGTCATGTTCCGTTTTTTTGTTTTCAGTATGTTCTCTCTTTTGAGTACGTTAGGGTGGAGTCAGGGTTTGGTGGTTTCTACGCACCCGATTTATCTGATTGCAAAAGAAGTCACTCAGGGGGTTGAAGAACCACAACTCTTATTAAAAGGGCAAACTGGACATGACGTACAATTAACTCCAGCACACCGTAAAGCAATTAATGACGCATCTTTGGTGATTTGGCTGGGTAAAGCGCATGAAGCGCCTTTAAATAAGTTGTTGGGTAATAATAAAAAGGCAATTGCACTATTAGATAGTGGCATCGTTTCTGTTTTGCCGCAGCGCAGTACACGTGGTGCAGCTTTACCTAATACAGTAGATACTCATGTATGGTTAGAGCCCAACAATGCAGTTCGAATCGGTTTCTTTATTGCTGCTTTACGCTCTCAGCAACACCCTGAAAATAAGGCAAAGTACTGGAATAATGCCAATATCTTTGCTCGTAAAATGTTACAGGCGGCACAAGCCTATGATAGCTCAAGTAATGGTAAGCCATATTGGGCATATCATGACGCCTATCAATATTTAGAGCGTTCATTAAACTTAAAATTCGCTGGTGCTTTAACAGATGATCCTCATGTGGCGCCAACAGCAGCTCAAATTAAATATCTTAATGATAGCCGACCAAAAAATCAGATGTGTTTATTGGCAGAAAGTTTTACCACTAAGAATCAATATCAAAAATTAGGTAACATTACTTTTCAGCCAGTAGACGAGAGCATGAATAATGAGGATGATTTCGTCACTGCATGGAAGAAACTGGCGATAAAAACTGATAAATGTGTATTAAGTACGCAAAAGTAACATAAAAAATAAACAAAGGCTGACTGTAGCGTCAGTACCACCTGTCATGAAAAACCCCGACTAAAGTCGGGAAAAGATTGCATGTTCAGGGGTGTAACTCTATAATGCCTGCGATTAAAAGCGATCATCAGCTAAACTTGTCAAGCATTTATGCTGTGAGTGGATAAAAATGAGCCAAACTAGTCGCTTGATTGACCGACGATTAGCAAAAGCTTTGGTCTTCTTACAAGCATGTATGATCCCTGTTTCCGCTCTTGTAGCGTGGAGCATAAAAGACATGACAGCAGCATTAAGTGCGGCACTTGGTGCGTTGGTCTGCTGGCTTGCGACGAGTTATTTTTCGTGGCAATCCTTCAGAACAGCAGGTGCACGAGCATCAAAACAAGTGCTGTCTAACATGTATAGGGGCATGTTAGGCAAATTTGCAATCATGATCGTTGGATTTATTTTGATTTTGAGCAATGTTAAACCTTTATCACCGTTAGCATTGCTGTTTGGTTTTATTCTCGTTCAGGCAATGTCGTGGGTCGCTCCGTTCTGGGTGTCACGTCTACAAAAACGGGTGTAGAAACAAGAAGAATTGAAGATTTTTTGGAGGGTAGCGAGATATCGACAGTGCGCCGATGTTCGTTTCCCTTCTTTTTAGTAATTGACATTGACCAGGTGTGATTTATGGCTGCTGAAGAACATGCCCTCACTTCGACAGAGTATATCAAGCATCACTTGACCAATATGACCTATGGCAAAATGCCAGACGGTACATGGAAATTGGCTGAGACTGCTGAAGAAGCTCATTCGATGGGGTTCACTGCAATTCACTTGGATTCAATGGGTTGGTCAATTGGCCTTGGTGTTATTTTCTGTTTGTTATTCTGGATCGTTGCGAAAGCTGCTAATGCAGGTGTTCCAACTAAATTCCAGTCTGCAATTGAAATGATCATTGAGTTTGTTGACTCAAGTGTCCGTGATACTTTTCATGGCAAATCACGTTTAATCGCTCCGCTTGCACTCACTATTTTCGTGTGGATTTTCCTCATGAACTTAATGGACTTGATCCCAGTTGACTGGATTCCTCAAGTTGCAGCGTTTGTAGGTGCAAACGTATTTGGTATGGACCCTCACCACGTTTACTTCAAGATCGTTCCATCTACAGATCCAAACATTACTTTAGGTATGTCTTTATCTGTATTTGTACTTATCTTGTTCTACAGCATCCGCGAAAAGGGTGTTGGTGGTTTCGTTGGCGAGTTGGCACTTAACCCATTTAACCCAAGTAACCCAGTTGCAAAAGCGTTGCTTATTCCAGTGAACTTGATTTTGGAATTGGTAACATTCCTTGCTCGTCCGATTTCATTAGCTCTCCGACTATTCGGTAACATGTATGCCGGTGAGTTGATCTTTATCCTAATTGCTTTATTGCCGTTCTGGATTCAATGGGCGTTGTCTGTGCCTTGGGCGATCTTCCACATTCTTGTAATCACGTTGCAGGCATTCATCTTTATGATGCTTACCATCGTTTACTTGAGCATGGCAAGCGAAAAACATTAATGGTATTGCCTAACTATCAAATGATGGTTGGGCTGAATTTTTTTAATTTAATTTGGTAATAACCTAACCTCTGAGGAATTTTTCATGGAACTCACTTTAGGTCTAGTTGCAATTGCATCTGCTATCTTGATCGCTTTCGGTGCTTTGGGTACTGCGATTGGTTTTGGTCTTTTGGGTGGTCGCTTTTTAGAAGCTGTTGCTCGTCAACCAGAATTGGCTCCACAACTTCAAACTCGTATGTTCTTAATCGCGGGTCTTCTTGATGCTGTGCCTATGATCGGTGTTGGTATTGGCTTGTTCTTCATCTTCGCTAATCCATTTGTAGGTTAATCATCTTAATTCCTAAATCCACTATTTGAGGAATTGCAATGAATATCAACCTCACATTGATTGGTCAAGCGATTGCGTTTGCATTCTTTGTTGCATTCTGCATGAAGTTTGTTTGGCCACCACTAATCAATGCGATTAGTGAGCGTCAGCGTAAAATTGCTGATGGCTTAAATGCAGCAGAAAAAGCGAAAGCTGACCTTGCCGATGCACAAGCGCAAGTTAAGCAAGAGCTTGATGCAGCTAAAGCACAAGCGGCTCAATTGATCGAACAAGCGAACCGTCGTGCAGCGCAATTGATCGAAGAAGCTCGTACTCAAGCTGCGGCTGAAGGTGAGCGTATTCGTCAACAGGCTAAAGAAGCTGTTGATCAAGAAATCAATTCTGCTCGCGAAGAATTACGTCAACAAGTAGCTGCTTTGGCAGTAACTGGTGCAGAAAAAATCCTGAACCAGCAAGTTGACGCAGAAGCTCATAACGCCATGCTGTCTCAGCTGGCTGCTAAACTTTAAGCGAGGCGAATTATGGCTGAACTCTTGACGTTGGCACGTCCGTATGCCAAAGCAGCATTTGCTTATGCTTCTGAGCAAGGTGCAACAGACAATTGGTCGAATGCGTTACAAGTGCTCAGTGCTGCGGTGCAAGACGAAGCATTTTCCGCTTATTTAAATCGCCCTGAACTTACTCCTGCGGAGCAAGTGAAGCTTTTTGCTAAAGTTTTAGGTGAAGATCAATCTCAAGCAGTGTCTAACTTTTTGACACTTCTTGCAGATAACGATCGTTTAATGTTGTTACCTGAAATTGAAGCAGAATATGAACAGCTTAAATCACAGAATAACAACAATGTGGATGTCGTGATTGAATCGGCTTTCCCATTAACTGCTGAACAAGAGCAACTGTTGAAATCTGCTTTAGAAAAGCGTTTTAACAGTACTGTAACTGTTTCAGTTGAAGTTAAACCTGAGCTTATTGCAGGTGTTGTAATTCGTGCAGGCGATCAAGTGATAGATGATTCTGCGCTTAACAAGCTTGAAAAAATGCGTACTCGTCTTCTTGCATAATGCAAATGATGAAGACTGAACTAATAAAAGATTGAGGAATAGCGCAATGCAACAACTGAATCCATCCGAGATCAGTGCGCTCATTAAACAGCGTATCGGAGATCTGGACACCAGCGCGACCGCTAAAAACGAAGGTACCATTGTTATGGTATCCGACGGTATCGTGCGCATTCACGGTCTTGCTGATGCAATGTACGGTGAAATGATCGAATTCGACGGCGGCTTATTTGGTATGGCACTGAACCTAGAACAGGATTCAGTGGGTGCCGTTGTTTTAGGTAACTACCTAAGCCTTCAAGAAGGTCAAAAAGCTCGTTGTACAGGTCGTGTATTAGAAGTTCCAGTTGGTCCTGAACTTCTTGGCCGTGTTGTCGATGCTTTGGGTAACCCAATTGATGGCAAAGGCCCAATTGATGCGAAATTAACTGATGCTGTTGAAAAAGTAGCACCAGGCGTAATTTGGCGTCAATCTGTAGATGAGCCTGTTCAAACTGGTTATAAATCAGTTGATACAATGATTCCTGTTGGCCGTGGCCAACGTGAGTTGATCATCGGTGACCGTCAAACTGGTAAAACAGCGATGGCGATCGATGCGATTATCGCTCAGAAAAACTCTGGCATTAAGTGTGTATACGTTGCGATTGGTCAAAAACAATCAACAATTGCAAACGTTGTACGTAAGCTAGAAGAAACTGGCGCTATGGCGTATACAACTGTTGTCGCTGCTGCGGCTGCTGATCCTGCTGCAATGCAGTACTTAGCTCCGTACTCTGGCTGTACAATGGGTGAATACTTCCGTGACCGCGGTGAAGACGCTCTTATTATTTATGATGATTTGTCTAAGCAAGCTGTTGCTTACCGTCAAATTTCATTACTTTTACGTCGTCCACCAGGTCGTGAAGCGTATCCGGGTGACGTATTCTATCTTCACTCACGTCTTCTTGAACGTGCTTCTCGTGTATCTGCTGATTACGTTGAGAAATTCACTAATGGCGCAGTAACTGGTCAAACTGGTTCTTTAACTGCATTGCCAATTATTGAAACTCAAGCAGGTGACGTATCTGCATTCGTACCAACGAACGTAATTTCGATTACTGACGGTCAGATCTTCTTAGAAACATCATTATTCAACGCAGGTATTCGTCCTGCTGTGAATGCGGGTATCTCTGTATCTCGTGTTGGTGGTTCTGCTCAAACTAAGATCATCAAAAAATTGTCTGGTGGTATCCGTACCGCTTTAGCACAATACCGTGAATTGGCTGCGTTTGCTCAGTTCGCTTCTGACCTTGACGAAGCAACTCGTAAGCAACTTGAACATGGTCAACGTGTAACTGAGTTAATGAAGCAAAAACAATATGCTCCTTACTCAATTGCTGACCAAGCTGTTTCTGTTTATGCATCTAACGAAGGCTATATGGCTGACGTAGAAGTTAAGAAAATCGTAGACTTTGATGCTGCGTTAATTTCTTACTTCCGCTCAGAATATGCTCCGTTGATGAAACAAATCGATGAAACTGGTGACTATAACAAAGACATCGAAGCAGCAATCAAAGCAGGTATTGAAAGCTTTAAAGCGACTCAAACTTACTAAGTTCAGTTTTAGTTAAGTTTGGTTCACGGATCAACCTTCGGAAGCTCGAAAGAGCTTTCGAATACTAGGTTAAGCGTATGGCAAATTTAAAAGAAATTCGCGCCAAAGTAGCTAGTATCAAGAGCACGCAAAAGATTACTCGCGCGATGCAAATGGTAGCTGCTTCTAAAATGCGTCGTGCGCAAGAGCGCATGGCTCAGGGCCGTCCGTATGCCGATAATATGCGCCGTGTAATTGCTCACTTGGTACAAGCAAACCCTGAATACAAACACCGTTATATGGTTGATCGCCCGGTTAAGCGCGTTGGCTATATCGTAGTGTCTTCAGATCGTGGTTTGGCAGGTGGCTTGAACATTAACTTGTTCAAGAAAGTTGTGCAGCATGTCAAAGCACAACAACAGCAGTCAATTGAAGTTGAATTTGCTTTAATTGGTCAAAAAGCGGTTTCGTTTTTTAAGAATTACGGCGGTAAAGTGCTCGGTGCAACTACCCAACTTGGCGATGCGCCGAGTTTGGAACAGTTAACTGGCTCAGTCCAAGTTATGCTTGATGCATTTGATAAAGGCGAATTAGATCGTATCTATCTCGTATCAAATGGCTTCGTTAATGCAATGACTCAGCAGCCTAAAGTAGAACAACTTGTTCCTTTAGCACCAGCAGAAGAAGGCGATGATCTCAACCGTACTTATGGTTGGGACTATATCTACGAACCAGAAGCAGAAGAATTGTTAAATGGTTTGTTGGTTCGCTATATCGAGTCTATGGTTTATCAAGGTGTGATTGAAAACGTTGCATGTGAGCAGTCAGCTCGTATGGTCGCGATGAAAGCAGCGACAGACAACGCAGGACAATTGATTAAAGACCTACAACTCATTTACAACAAGCTGCGTCAAGCCGCGATTACTCAGGAAATTTCCGAGATCGTTGGCGGTGCCGCTGCCGTTTAACATTATTAAGTTTGAATTGAGGAGACAGCAATGAGTAGCGGTCGTATCATTCAGATCATCGGCGCGGTTATCGACGTCGAGTTTGAGCGCAATAGCGTTCCTAAGATCTATGACGCTCTCCAAGTTGACGGTACTGAAACTACATTAGAAGTTCAGCAACAGCTTGGCGATGGTGTTGTTCGTACCATCGCAATGGGTTCTACAGAAGGTCTTAAACGTGGCCTTAATGTAACTAGCACAAATGCACCGATTTCTGTTCCAGTAGGTCCAGCTACGCTTGGTCGTATCATGGACGTTTTGGGTCGTCCTATCGATGAAGCAGGTCCTGTAGCAACTGAAGAGCGTTTGCCGATTCACCGTCAAGCACCTTCTTATGCTGAACAAGCAGCTTCTACTGACCTTTTAGAAACTGGTATTAAAGTAATTGACTTACTTTGCCCGTTCGCAAAAGGTGGTAAAGTTGGTTTATTCGGTGGTGCTGGTGTTGGTAAAACCGTTAACATGATGGAGTTGATCAACAACATCGCTAAAGCTCACTCAGGTTTATCTGTGTTTGCTGGTGTTGGTGAGCGTACTCGTGAAGGTAACGACTTCTATCACGAAATGAAAGATTCTAACGTTCTTGACAAAGTAGCAATGGTCTACGGTCAGATGAACGAGCCACCAGGTAACCGTTTACGCGTAGCGTTAACTGGTTTGACTATGGCTGAATACTTCCGTGATCAAAAAGACGAAAATGGTAAAGGTCGTGACGTATTATTGTTCGTCGACAACATCTACCGTTATACACTTGCGGGTACTGAAGTATCAGCATTGTTAGGTCGTATGCCATCTGCGGTAGGTTACCAACCTACACTTGCAGAAGAAATGGGTGTTCTTCAAGAGCGTATTACATCTACTAAATCTGGCTCGATCACATCGATCCAAGCAGTATATGTACCTGCCGATGACTTAACAGATCCATCTCCTGCAACTACATTTGCTCACTTAGATGCAACAGTAGTATTGAGCCGTGACATCGCATCTTCTGGTATCTATCCAGCGATCGATCCACTTGACTCAACTTCACGTCAGTTAGACCCATTAGTTGTTGGTCAAGAGCACTATGAAATTGCGCGTGCAGTACAAAACGTATTGCAACGTTATAAAGAGCTTAAAGACATCATCGCAATCTTGGGTATGGATGAGTTAGCTGAAGAAGACAAATTGGTTGTTTACCGTGCGCGTAAAATCCAACGTTTCTTCTCTCAACCATTCCATGTAGCTGAAGTGTTTACTGGTGCTCCTGGTAAATTAGTACCGCTTAAAGAAACGATTCGTGGCTTTAAAGGTCTATTAGCTGGTGAATACGATCACATCCCAGAACAAGCGTTCTATATGGTTGGTGGTATTGACGAAGTGATTGCTAAAGCTGAGAAACTCTAATTTAAGGAGATCATCTCATGGCGACTATGCAATGTGATGTCGTAAGTGTTAAAGAGTCTATTTACTCTGGCGCAGTAACGATGTTAATCGCGAAAGGTGCTGGTGGTGAACTTGGTATTTTGCCAGGACATGCTCCACTAGTAACCTTGCTTCAACCGGGCCCAATTCGTGTTCAGTTGGAAAATGGTACAGAAGAAATCGTCTATGTATCTGGCGGTGTTTTAGAAGTTCAACCTCATGTTGTAACGGTTCTTGCAGATACTGCAATCCGTGCTGACAATTTGGATGAAGCTGCAATTTTAGAAGCACGTAAAAATGCTGAACAATTGCTTGCAAACCAAAAGAGTGATTTGGACTCAGCTGCTGCGTTGGCTGCCTTGGCAGAAACCGCTGCACAGCTTGAAACTATCCGTAAAATCAAAAACCGCGCACTCTAATTGCCGGTTTGAGATTGAAAAAGCCACCGTAAGGTGGCTTTTTTTATGAGTTAATTTTTAAGATTCAGTTTTTGAATCCGATTTTTCATCCCCAGCCATAATCATGGAAGCAAGTTTTACCATGTCCATTTGAATGGTATTAAGCTGTTTTTCGATTTGGTCAAAATCAATTTGATCTAATTTCCCATTCAGTAATGGCATGCTAAGAGCTTGTTGATTGGCACGTAATAAACTTTGTCGAATATTTTCAATTTCCTGACTTTTGATATCTAAAGTCAGAAGAGCTTGATTTAATCCTTGTAATTGCTGTTTTAAAGTTGTGACTGTAGTTTTTAATTCGTTCTTATTTTTATCTTGGATCGCTTGCTCAACATCCAGCTGAGTATCTTTAAGTTGTTCAACATAGTCACCAGCTTTAATCTGTAAGTTCGCAGCATCACGGACCATATAAAAAATATTACCGCTTTTAAGTTCAGTTTTATTCGGTGCAATATTGGACTCTTGTTGCTCAAGAGGTTGGTCAGATGATTGTTCAGTTATCTCAGTCTTTTCTTGATCATTAGCATGATCTTGTGCTTGATCACACCCGAGTAAAAGCATGCCTGAGGCAAAAATTACAAAAGGAAGAAATGCGCCCTGTAAAACTTTTTTCATAACTACAAACAACATCAAATAAAGCAAATAGGTACTATAGGCATAAAATATGAAGAAAGATTGTATTTTTGCAAACTAACAACATTTGCGAGGATAATAAAAAAGAGCGTATAAAACGCCCTTTTTCACATTTAAACATTTTATTTTGCTAACTCTGCTTCAACTGCTTTAACAATTTGTTCGTCGTCTGCTGTTATGTTTGGAG
The DNA here is from genome assembly GCF_034067285.1 of Acinetobacter pittii. NCBI lineage: Bacteria > Pseudomonadati > Pseudomonadota > Gammaproteobacteria > Moraxellales > Moraxellaceae > Acinetobacter > Acinetobacter pittii. Next base: position 3,506,955 of record NZ_CP139286.1, on the reverse strand, counting down.
CAAAGCGAGCCACGACTTCACCATTCTTATTAATTAAGAACTTTTCGAAATTCCATAAAACTTCTGGAGCAGGATTGGTTGGAATACCTAAGCCTTCTAAACGCTCACGGAAAGGGCCTTCACCAGTACGTTCTGGTTGAGCTGCTGTCAAAACTTGGTAAAGTGGATGCTTGTCTTCGCCGACTACAGAAACCTTAGAAAATAAAGGGAAATGAACATCATAATTTAATGAACAAAATTGCTGAATTTCTTCATCAGAGCCCGGTTCTTGCTCTTTAAAATTATTTGCAGGGAAACCTAAAATTTCAAGACCTTGATCTTTTTTTGCTTGATAAAGTTTTTCTAAGCCTTCGTATTGTGGAGTTAAACCACATTTAGAAGCAGTATTTACAATAAGTAGAACTTTACCTTTATATTGTTCGAGATCAACCGTTTCGCCCGAAATAGCTTTTACTGGAATGTGATATACAGATTGTGTCATGAGTCTTTCCTAAAGATTGTAATTGATATCAAGTAACGCATTTGTTTTAACTGCTATTGAGGGGTAGTGCAATAATATTCGTGTTCAAAAAAGAAAAAGTTTTTAAAGATAATCTGAATTCTAGTTATTTCTGATTTGGATAGGCGTTTGCCCAGTGTAACGTTTAAAAAACTCAATAAAACTTGAGCTATGTTGATAACCTAAATCGTATGCTAAACGCTTGATAGGCGTTCCTTGGCGAATCTGATGAATGGCATAAACAATTTTGGCCCGATTTCTCCATTCGGACAACGAAAGCTGAAGCTCTTGTTGACTCAAACGTAATAAGTGACGATCACTTACTGAAAAGTTCTGAAGCAACTGCTGTAAAGAGTGATTAAAAAGTAAAGGATCTGAAAGTTTTTCTAGAATAGGCAATAAAACAGGATGACGCGTTTGCGGTAAATAATGTGAATATGCAGGGGCTTGTTTAAGTTGATCGAATAAAACTTGTAAAAGATGTTCTAAATATTCAGGTTTTTCGGTTTGTTTTTGCTGTTCTAAAATCTGTAAAACTAAGGTTCGAAAGAAAGGCTGAATACTAAAACATTTACAGACGTTACCTAAAATAGAACAGAGGCTAGGATGTAGTCGAATACAGATATAATGAATTTCATGGTCGATATGAGTAGATTGATGAACTGTTTGAGGAGGAATCCAAAGCCCATAGCTTGGAGGAGATAAGTAGATTTGTTCCTCTACTTGCATTTCCAAAATGCCATTCAAACTGAAATTAAAATCTCCCCAGAGAGATGCATGAGGACGAACAATATCTTCTTTTTGGTATAGAAATTCATGAACTTCTATACTGTTCAATAAAGAAAATGCTTGGTCCTCATTTTTCATCTATATGCTCTAACTCATATTTTAATTTTCACAAGTCGCTTTAGGATTATTTAAGCCTTTTGCTAAGGTGAATGTACTTAGTAATGCTAAGGCAACGAAGCTTAATACTCCATAAATTAAAGTATTTTCATTGAAATGATCAACTACATAGCCACCTAATAAAGAACCTGTCGCAATCATTACCTGAAACATACCAACAAAAAGAGGCATACCTTTTTCAACTGCATTTGGTGCATGTACAAACATCCAGATATTGGCAGAGGTAGGAAAAGCGCCAAATGCGAATCCCCATAAAGCTGTTAAGACAATAGCACCAAACTCATGGACAGCAAAAAGAGGGAATCCAAAAAATACGATTGCAAAGCATGTACCGACAAAAGCTAATGTATAACGGACATTTAGATTGCCACTATATCCAGCAAAAGCATTTCCGAAAATACCTGCAATTCCATAGAGCAATAATAATGAACTAATGGTTGTGCCATTAAAACCGGCAACATTCTTAAAGAAAGGGGCTAAATAGCTATAGGCACAGAAATGAGCAAGTCCAATCAGTAAGACAATTAACATACCACTACGTGCTTTGGGAGTACGTAATAGTGCTGGTAAGTCTTTCAGGTGAATTGCCGAGTCCGGTACAAGTTTAGGTAAAAAGATTAATTGTAAGATTAAAACAATTAAGCCAATACCTGCTGTAATTCCAAAAGCACTACGCCAGCCATAAAATTCACTTAGCCATGTTCCAATAGGTACACCTAAAACTGTAGCAAAAGTTACACCTGCCATCACGACCGCAGTTGCTTTAGCAATAGGAAGATGTGAAGGAGCTAATTTTCCACTTAAAGCAATTGCTGTCGCCCAGAAACCACCAATTGAAATACCTAAAATTAAACGGCTCAACAATAAAACATGAAAATTTTCAGCAAAGGCGGTAATGGTATTGGCAATCACCATAATGGCTGTCAGCAAGATAAGTACATAACGCCGATCAAGTTGTTTTACGGATACAGGCAATAGAGGTGCCGCAATTGCTGCCATAATGCCGGGTACAGTAATAATCAGGCCTGCTGTACCTACAGAAATATTTAAATCAGTTGCGACACTATTTAAAACACCAACAGGTAAAAATTCACTTGTTACTAATGCAAATGCAGCAATAGAAACGGCCAAAATAGCAAACCAGCTCCCTTGAGTGGAGGTCGTGGGTCGCGCTTTAGAAATAGAAGATTGGTCCATAGGAGATCCTTACTTGTCTAAATTTGGAGTAAAGAAAGGCAATTTATTAATTAACTAACGATCATTATGAAAATAAAATAGTTGATAAAAAATCGAACGTCAATTAATTTAATAACGATTGTTATAAAAATAGATGTGATCTTTATGACAAATAGGCATGAAACAGACCTTGTTGTTACTGAGGAAACGCTAAAAAAGAAGCGTGGGCGTCCTAAATGCTTTAATGAGCAAGAGGTTTTGCAAAAAGCAATGTTGCTCTTTTGGGAGCATGGCTATGAAGCAACATCTATTAGTGACTTAACGCAAGCTTTAGAAATTACAGCACCGAGTTTATATAGTACCTTTGGGGATAAGGCAGGGCTGTTTTATAAAAGTATTGATTACTATTTGGCTCATGAAGCATGCCCCATAGAAACCATTTTTTTAGAAGCAAAAACGGCAAAAATCGCTTTTGAGTTATATCTTTATGACAATGTAAAACGCTTAATTCAACCGAATAAGCCCGCAGGTTGTATGTTGGTGGTTGCTGCCATGAATTGTTCTGATGCCACTCAAGATGTGCAGCAAAACCTATTGGATAAACGCATAAAGACCAAAGAAAAATTATTAAAACGTCTTCAACAAGGTGTCGAGCAGGGTGATTTATCTGCCAATGCTCCTCTGCAAGAAATGACAGATTTTTATGCTACAGTCATTCAAGGCCTTACTATACAGGCCAGAGACGGCGCGAGTACTGAGCAATTGCATAAAGTTGTAGAGCATGCCATGAAAGCTTGGACATTATTTTAAAAAAAAGGGCAATGTCCTAAGTTCAATATCAATGTCGGAAATACGATATTTCAATTTATTAAGACATTCTCCAAAATAAAATCTCTTTTGTAGAGGGTGTATTACTATGAGTCAGGTCATGAAATATCACAAATGGGCATTTATTTTTCCCATTTTGGCAGTACTGATTTGGTCTTTAAATATTGTAGTCACCCGCTATGTTTCGGATTATATCTCGCCAGTAAGTATTAGTTTCTATCGGTGGTTAATCGCTTTTATTATTTTAACTCCATTTATGTTGTTACCTGTTTGGAGACAAAGGCAACTGGTAAAACCATATTTACCTAAGCTTGCTGTGCTAAGTGCATTTGGGATGGTACTTTATCAAGGTTTAGCTTATACGGCTGCCCATTATACCAGTGCAACCAATATGGGAATTGTGAATGCATTTATTCCTATCTTTACGATCTTTGTTTCGCTTGCCATTTTAAAAGATGTGCCTAACCGCTTTGCAGTTTTTGGCAGTATTTTGTCTTTTGCAGGCTTGCTATATGTCATGTCCCAAGGAAATATTAATAAGTTATTAAGTGGGGGCGGGCATCTTGGTGATGCGTTAATGATTATTGCCGTATTCTTCTATGCATTTTATGGGGTTTTCCTGAAAAAATGGCAGTTACCTCTACCAATTATGACAAGCTTATATGTTCAGATTGGATTTTCTGTAATATTTCATATTCCTTTAATTCTTTGGTTTGGACTTGATGCTTTAAATGTAGAAAATGCACCAAGCGCTATTTATGCGGGCGTATTTGCTTCACTCATCGCGCCGTTAGTTTGGATGTTAGCTGTTCAACAGCTTGGTCCTAATAGAACAAGTATTTTTATGAACTTGGTTCCTGTTTTTACAGCAGTTATTGCAAGCGTCTGGTTATCTGAACAGTGGACCATTTATCATACGCTAGGTGGGATTGTTATCTTAATTGGTATTATCATGGCTCAAAAGAAGGTCAGTCCTAAAAAGAGTGAATTAATCCAAGAGCAAAACTAAAGTCGGGGAAAAAACTATGGCATATTTTGAAAAAAACTGATGAAAATATGCCATTTTCTTCTTAGTTAAAGTTTTTCTATATGATTTATAAATAGTTTATAAAAGTTGGTTGAAATATAAATATTAAAAAAGCCGAGCAAAAATATTAATATAATTTTAATTTATAAGCGAAAACTTGCAAATTCCCTACACTTTTCATGCTTTTTTTAGAGAAATAATATATTTCTCTCATTTGATCTCTTACTACATAATAGCGACCACTACGAAAGACGTGCTTTTTTACAAATTATCTTTCGTTGCAGAGATATTCAAACCCTCTGGATGTGGTATATACCCATCCTTTTTTATGCTCAGTTATCCCTATATAACTGAGCTTTTTTTTTGTCTGAATTAGGCGCGAATAATCTCTCCAGTAAGGGCATTAATAATTCTACTTGGTTGCTGACTTTGGCCTAAGTCACCATTGAGATAGTTTAATTGTGAACCAAAGTATTGGCAGGCATCTTGTAGTGAGTGAGCAGGTTCTTGCCCACTTGGGTTAGCACTCGTCGAGACAATAAATCCATGAAAAGCATTGCATAATGCTACACATAAAGGATGAGTGGTGACTCGAACAGCAACAAGCGGATGTTTACCTTTAATCCATGAAGGAATATGTTCACCAGCAGGTAATAGCCAAGTTGTCGCTCTTTCTGAAGGTTGATGATTTGTCCAACAATCAATAATTTCTTGCTGGGTTGTTTGAGGGAGCGAAGTGAGCAAGTGCTCAACTTGGCTGATATGGCCTGCTAATAGAATTACGCCTTTTTCAATAGGCCTTTGCTTGAGCTCAAGAATCTTTTGAAAAGCTTGCTCATTAAAAGGGTCGCAACCTAGCCCCCAAACTGCCTCAGTTGGATATGCCAAAACTTGACCTTGTTGTAAACATTCGGCTGCTTCGGTAACTGAGGTGGTAATCATGGTAATACTCTTCCTTTCAATCAGACAGAATTTTATTGTGCGCTCCAATACTAAGAACGACAACGTAAATACAACCCTGATTGTTGCATACATAAACCGAGTAGTTCTAGTTCCATCAGTGAAGAGGTGAGTTCTGCCACAGGTTGAGAGTGATGCAAAACAAGCTGGTCAATATCTTGTCCAACCCAGTCTAAAGACTGATAAAGGCCAATTAAATGCTCAGGAATTTCTGGGGCGCAAGAAACTATTTCTTCCTTAGTTGAGTTCTGTTGCTGACTTTGCCATTGGGTGGGTAACGCAAGGTCTTCAATAATCTGCTCAGGATGATCAACTAAAATTGCTCCTTCACGAATGAGTTGATGACAACCTTGATGAAATTCACTGTAAATATGACCAGGAATAGCAAATACGGTTTTACCTTGTTCGGCTGCTTTGTTCGCAGTAATGAGAGAACCACTTTTTAATGTAGCCTCTACCACTAACACGCCTAAACTTAAACCACTGACAATTCGGTTTCGACGGGGAAAATGCTGCTGTAAGGGTGGGGTCCCAGGTAAAAACTCAGTAATAATGGCGCCGTTTTGAGCCAAGATCTGTTCGGCAAGTTTTTTATTTTGAGCAGGGTAGGTACTATCTAAACCTGTTCCTGTCACGGCAATGGTACGTTGATGTGCGGCAGCTCCTTGATGAGCAGCTTCGTCAATCCCATATGCCAAGCCACTACTTACATAAAATCCTTTTTCACTTAAGTAGTAGGCAAAATCATAAGCAACCTGACGGCCATGTGGGCTTGGTTTTCGACTACCGACAATCGCAATTTGTGGTTGCAACAAAGCTTGCGCTTGGCCTTTTCCAAAAATGATAGGGGGGTGATCAGTATAAGGTAGTAATTGAGTGGGATAGCCTGAGTCATCTGCCGTTAAAATAAAGTCAGTATGTTGATGAATCTGTTGAACCAGTTTTTCAAACTGAGCTTGACCTTGAGCGGTTTGAAATTCATCTACGCGTTTTAAATGATTGGCGTGTAAACCAAGATTAGACCACTGTGCTAATCCATTTGGCTGGACTGCTTTTTCACAGTGACCAAAATAATCAATAATTTTTTTAAAACTAACTAAAGAGTGCTGCACCAAATACCACACTTTAAGCGTGTGGTAATGGTGTGAAGAAAGTTGAGTAAGCATTTTAAAAGGTACATCCAGCGTTAATCATTAAAGCGAGGCGGCTGAATGCTTGAACCAACTTTAATTGGTAAATCACTTTCTAATACGTAGGCATAACTCAACTGATCAAAGGTTCTAAAAACCATTAGGCTACCAATTTGTTGACCAGGTAACTTTATTGATTCCTTGGTTTTAGGGTCTCGGATGGTTTCACCTTGCTGCGTAATATCAAAAACTTGGCCTACTTGAACACCTTGAGTTGTACCGCGGTCCAAAGTCACAACACTATTTTTGGCAGCAGTGCCAATTGATCCCATTACACGAATGATTTTGCCGGCATCAGATACTTGAGTAGCGTCCACTGGATAAAATAAAGTAGGCAATGTAGCCTCTTCTTCTGGCATAACCCGATCACCACGACGTACTTCAGAATCGTAGCTGTCAGTTAACTCAAGCGTGGTAATGTCTTTTTCCGAAGAGATAGCAATCCCCGAGGCAACTTGTTGTAACTCAATACCTAGACTATGCTTTTTGCCTTTATTATCTGTGAAATAATAAGGTTCACCTTCACGGTAGATGGCATAACGTTGACCATCAATCAAACCTTGTCCGCGTGCATAAATAGTTTGACCTTTTGCTGCAAGTACTCGTTGATCGGCAGTGCCTACTACATAAGGAGTATGTTCAATTGCGTCAGCTGGCAGAATAGTGCTGTGTTCTAACCACTGCTTGATATGTTCAAGAGGAATAACAGGGATGTTATTGTTAATTGACTCTACACGAACTTGAGGTTGTAAATTTGTCATTTGGCCTGTGTAACGGCGAATAATGCCGACACAACCGTCTCCCTCATCTTTTCCAACCAACGGCCGGCCCTCTAAACTACATAGCAGTAGTCGATCACCAGGATAAATCCAATGCGGATTTTTGACATGCTGATTATTTGCCCAAATTTCAGGCCAGCGCCAAGGTTTACTCAGAAAGTGACCGGAAATATCCCAGAGCGTATCTCCCCGTTTTACTACGTAGACATGTGGTGCATTACTTTTAAGAGAGGGTGGATTATGGTTTGGACTAGCAGCATAAACCTCTGCTACCGTACCGAATGCAACCCCTGTAAAAAGTGCGAAAGCAAGTAAATGCTTTTTTATCCCCAAAGCATGAAATTGAACCATGCCGTCAAAAACCTTTTTCATTATGATAATTCCTAAAAATTATGCGTGCAGATGCGTTATAATAGGCGGCTAACACACAATTTTTCGATGAAGTATTTCCTTCATTTGGTTTTTTAATCAATGGCATAAGTGAGGACGTCAGTATGGCCTTATTACCTATTTTAAGTTTTCCTGATCCCCGTCTTCGTACCATTGCTAAGCCTGTTGAAGAAGTTACTGATGAAATTCGTCAACTTGCAGCAGATATGTTTGAAACCATGTATGCTGCACCTGGTATTGGTTTGGCAGCTTCACAGGTCGATCGTCATATTCAGCTTATCGTCATGGATTTGTCTGAATCTAAAGATGACCCTATGGTTTTCATTAACCCCAAAATTACTCCACTGACAGAAGATACGCAGCAGTACGAAGAAGGCTGCCTATCGGTGCCACAAATATACGACAAAGTTGAGCGCCCGTCACGTGTGAAAATTGAGGCAATTAACCTTGAAGGTCAAGCATTTGAGATAGAAGCTGATGGACTTCTCGCTGTTTGTATCCAACATGAAATGGATCACTTAAATGGCAAATTATTTGTGGATTATTTGTCGCCACTTAAACGTCAGCGTGCACGAGAAAAAGTTGAAAAAGTTGTTCGTCAACGTGAGCGTGAAAAAGTTGCAGTAAAACGTTAAAAATTTCTATTCTTGAAACATGAATATAGTGTGGATGTGATTTTTGGTTTTTCGTAGTGGGTTACTGCTTGCATGTGCAGCAGTATTTTTACAGATTGCGGTGTTTCTACAGCCGCTATTACCGAAGCAATATCAAATTGCTCCGGTCTGTGAAACTATTACCCTTGCTTTGCTTAAACCCAAAGCACAGACGGAAATCATGTCACATACCATGCATTCGCATCATGAGCATCATATTGAACAAGCACAAACCTCTGGACAACATGATCATCATGATGCAAATCACCAGTGTCAGTATTGTACCGTCTATGCCAATTTGGTTTTACCACCTGAATTTGGTGTAAAAGAAGTTTTAGTCCGCATACAAGTCCGCTTAGTCGCCTATCAACAAGCATTTCGACATGTTTACTTTGCGCTACAGCGACTTTTTCTACTCCCGCAAGGGCGCGCACCGCCTCTATTTGCATAAATAAAAGCAATTTTTTGTTGGGGTCTTAACTGACTTCAATATCACTTTATTTATGTTTTAGAGCGTATAAAAATGCCACATTCTAAATTCTTATTACAACCGTTATGGGTTGCGATGCTTGCTGCCTCTCATTCGGGTCTAGTTTTTGCTGATTCAGAAAAAAATGATGTTGATACCAATGCTCTTCATTCATTGGCACCCATCGTTGTTACCGCACAACAAGGCAACGATGCAAATGGTCCGATCGTACATGCAGATCCAAAGCAACCGATTCAGCCCGTACCTGCTACCGATGGAGCAGACTATCTGCAAAGTATTATGGGATTTAACTCGATACAAAGCGGTGGAACAAATGGTGATGTGACATTCCGAGGTATGTTTGGTTCACGCATCAAAATTTTGACTGATGGAACTGAAAACTTGGGTGCATGTCCAAACCGTATGGATGCTCCAACTTCTTATATCTCTCCAGAAAGTTATGATCGCATTTCTGTGATTAAAGGCCCACAAACAGTCCAATATGCCAATACAGGTTCGGCAGCTACGGTACTTTTTGAACGTCAACCTGAGAAACTCACCTCTGAAAAACCTTATCGTGGGCAAGCGAGTGTCTTACTAGGTTCATATGGACGTATTGACCATAATGTTGAAGCGGCATTGGGGGATGAGAAAAAATATATCCGTTTAAATGCCAACCGTTCAGAATCCAATAGTTATCAAGATGGTGACGGCAATACCGTGCCCTCAGCATGGAAAAAGTGGAATGCAGATATAGCGCTTGGCTTTACTCCAGATGAAAACACATGGGTCGAACTCACTGGTGGAAAATCTGATGGTGAGTCACTTTATGCAGGACGTTCAATGGACGGTTCTCAGTTTGCGCGCGAAAGCTTAGGTCTACGGTTCGAAAAGAAAAATATCACTAATGTCATTAAGAAAATTGAAGGGCAAGTGAACTACAGCTATAACGACCACGTCATGGATAATTTCAGCTTACGTGAGTTTAATCCCAAAGATGGTATGTCCGATCCAATGGCATCAAATGTTGCACGCCGTACATTAAACGCACGTTTAGCGATGACTAATGAGTGGAATCAATGGAGCTTTATATCGGGTGTAGATACTCAAAATAATAAACACAGCTCACGCAGTAGTATAGGGAGTAATTACCTCAACCAGCCCCGCGTAACGGATATGATCTTTCAATCATACGGTGCTTTTGGTGAACTGGGTTATCAATGGAACGATCTCAACAAACTAGTTACAGGTGTGCGTTTAGATCGAGTCACAGTTGAAGATGAACGTGCCGATTCTCAAGCAAAAGGCTTCAATACTAAACTTGAAAAGACTTTACCAAGCGCATTTGTACGCTGGGAAAACCAACATCCTGAGCATGACCTAAAAAGCTATATCGGTTTAGGTTATGTAGAGCATATGCCCGATTATTGGGAGCTTTTCTCGCCTAAACATGGGAATGCTGGCTCAACCAATACCTTTAACGGTGTAAATCCTGAGAAAACATTACAGTTAGATATGGGCTTCCAGCAGCAACATGGTGCTTTAAATACATGGGCTTCTGCTTATGCAGGCTTAGTAGATGACTACATTTTGATGAGTTACCACCATCATCCAAGTATGGGAATGGGTGGACATGATATGAGTCATGATATTACTGCAGGGGCCAAAAACGTCGATGCAACCATCGCAGGAGCGGAAGCTGGTATTGGATATCAATTTACCGACAATATTCAGGCAGATTTGAGTGCGATGTATGCATGGGGTAAAAACACCACTGATGACAAACCACTACCACAAATTTCACCATTAGAAGGCCGCTTAAATATTCGCTATGTAGCTGACAAATATAACTTGGGTCTGTTGTGGCGAGCTGTTGCTGAGCAAAACCGTGTGAGCCTACATCAAGGTAATATCGTGGGTTATGATCTGAAACCAAGTAAAGGCTTTTCAACTCTTTCTTTAAATGGAAGCTACAACCTTCGTAAAGATATCGATGTCTCTGTTGGTATCGACAACGTATTAGATAAAACCTACACCGAACACTTAAACAAAGCGGGGAGTGCGGGCTTTGGATTTGCGAGTGAAGAGCAGTTCAATAATACCGGAAGAAATTACTGGGTTCGTATGAGCATGAAGTTTTAATAAGCTTAGCCAAATAGATGAACTGAAACTATTAACTTAATGAGAGAAATGAAATGACTAATAAATTATCGCCTGAACAGTCTTGGTGGGGATGGAAGTTACTGATTGTAGCTTCTATCTTAAGCTTATTGTTTATGATTGTTTTTTACTTAGCAATTAACAATGAACCTGACTACATGCCAAGTCAAAAAAATAAGCAGATGATGGAGTCACATGAGCAAATGAATCAAGCTGAAATGCACATGCACAGTTCATCAGCTCAATAAGCTCTTTAAAATTTGAAAAGGAAGTCTGGTTAACAGGCTTCCTTTTTTATTTTTAGGTTTTAAAAATTATTCAGGCATTCTCACTAAGATTTTTGCTTTACTTTGATTCTAATAAAACCTTAAATCAAATTTTATATAGGGCGGATGGGGCATCGGACTTCGAAAAGGTGCAGCATGAATCCCTTGTAATTATTAATAAGGCGCTTTTTACCCTGATACATTATGAGAGTCAGAAAATTTTCTTAATTTAGAACAACAGCTTAAGCTGGAATTAATGAGCATAATACTTGTATATTTAAGTCAAAAATAAAAAATTAAAATAATTTTTAATATAAAACAGATGCTTAGGTGGGTTGTTGATTTAAAAGTAAACGCTCGCGTCATTAATTTTTAATTTTCGCTTGCAAAGGGTTTTTAATGGTCTATAATGCACATCCATCGGCGGTGATGCAGATAGAAACTTGTTGAAAAACAGTTACTTGTGATTAAGTTGATTGCTTTAAGTGATGAATTTGATGAGAAGTTGGTTTTGAAGATAAGTTTTAAAAATATCGAAATTACCTGTTGACTTTTAAGAGATTAAGAGTAATATAGCCGACCTAGCTTGCTGGTGACGAACCAGGAAGAAGATCATTAAGAGAATTGAAGAACAACTTGTGTGGATTTTTACTGGTTGATTAATCGAAATAATTTTCATTGATTGATTGGTTTAAATTACTCGAAGTTTATTTGAGCGAAATTTAAGTCAGTAATTGATGAGCCAGAATTGGTACCTTGTCTTTAAATAAGGTACAAAATGATTTTAACTGAAGAGTTTGATCATGGCTCAGATTGAACGCTGGCGGCAGGCTTAACACATGCAAGTCGAGCGGAGAGAGGTAGCTTGCTACTGATCTTAGCGGCGGACGGGTGAGTAATGCTTAGGAATCTGCCTATTAGTGGGGGACAACATTTCGAAAGGAATGCTAATACCGCATACGTCCTACGGGAGAAAGCAGGGGATCTTCGGACCTTGCGCTAATAGATGAGCCTAAGTCGGATTAGCTAGTTGGTGGGGTAAAGGCCTACCAAGGCGACGATCTGTAGCGGGTCTGAGAGGATGATCCGCCACACTGGGACTGAGACACGGCCCAGACTCCTACGGGAGGCAGCAGTGGGGAATATTGGACAATGGGCGCAAGCCTGATCCAGCCATGCCGCGTGTGTGAAGAAGGCCTTATGGTTGTAAAGCACTTTAAGCGAGGAGGAGGCTACTGAAGTTAATACCTTCAGATAGTGGACGTTACTCGCAGAATAAGCACCGGCTAACTCTGTGCCAGCAGCCGCGGTAATACAGAGGGTGCAAGCGTTAATCGGATTTACTGGGCGTAAAGCGCGCGTAGGCGGCTAATTAAGTCAAATGTGAAATCCCCGAGCTTAACTTGGGAATTGCATTCGATACTGGTTAGCTAGAGTGTGGGAGAGGATGGTAGAATTCCAGGTGTAGCGGTGAAATGCGTAGAGATCTGGAGGAATACCGATGGCGAAGGCAGCCATCTGGCCTAACACTGACGCTGAGGTGCGAAAGCATGGGGAGCAAACAGGATTAGATACCCTGGTAGTCCATGCCGTAAACGATGTCTACTAGCCGTTGGGGCCTTTGAGGCTTTAGTGGCGCAGCTAACGCGATAAGTAGACCGCCTGGGGAGTACGGTCGCAAGACTAAAACTCAAATGAATTGACGGGGGCCCGCACAAGCGGTGGAGCATGTGGTTTAATTCGATGCAACGCGAAGAACCTTACCTGGCCTTGACATAGTAAGAACTTTCCAGAGATGGATTGGTGCCTTCGGGAACTTACATACAGGTGCTGCATGGCTGTCGTCAGCTCGTGTCGTGAGATGTTGGGTTAAGTCCCGCAACGAGCGCAACCCTTTTCCTTATTTGCCAGCGAGTAATGTCGGGAACTTTAAGGATACTGCCAGTGACAAACTGGAGGAAGGCGGGGACGACGTCAAGTCATCATGGCCCTTACGGCCAGGGCTACACACGTGCTACAATGGTCGGTACAAAGGGTTGCTACCTAGCGATAGGATGCTAATCTCAAAAAGCCGATCGTAGTCCGGATTGGAGTCTGCAACTCGACTCCATGAAGTCGGAATCGCTAGTAATCGCGGATCAGAATGCCGCGGTGAATACGTTCCCGGGCCTTGTACACACCGCCCGTCACACCATGGGAGTTTGTTGCACCAGAAGTAGCTAGCCTAACTGCAAAGAGGGCGGTTACCACGGTGTGGCCGATGACTGGGGTGAAGTCGTAACAAGGTAGCCGTAGGGGAACCTGCGGCTGGATCACCTCCTTAACGAAAGATTGACGATTGGTAAGAATCCACAACAAGTTGTTCTTCATAGATGTATCTGAGGGTCTGTAGCTCAGTTGGTTAGAGCACACGCTTGATAAGCGTGGGGTCACAAGTTCAAGTCTTGTCAGACCCACCATGACTTTGACTGGTTAAAGTTATAGATAAAAGATACATGACTGATGATGTAAGCTGGGGACTTAGCTTAGTTGGTAGAGCGCCTGCTTTGCACGCAGGAGGTCAGGAGTTCGACTCTCCTAGTCTCCACCAGAACTTAAGAGAAGTTCGGATTACAGAAATTAGTAAATAGAGATTATATGATCTTGGTTTATTAACTTCTGTGATTTAAATATCACGGTATTAAGCATGACCTGACGAAGGCATGTTTATTCATTAACAGATTGGCAAAATTGAGTCTGAAATAAATTGTTCACTCAAGAGTTTAGATTAAGCAATTAATCTGAATGAATTGAGAACTAGCAAATTAACTGAATCAAGCGTTTTGGTATATGAATTTAGATTGAAGCTGTACAGTGTTTAAGTACACAGACAACAGATAGTAGCGATGAAGAATCGCACGGACAACACTCACTTGTAGGTGTTGACGACTGTTTGGGGTTGTATAGTCAAGTAATTAAGTGCATGTGGTGGATGCCTTGGCAGTCAGAGGCGATGAAAGACGTAATAGCCTGCGATAAGCTCCGGGGAGGCGGCAAATATCCTTTGATCCGGAGATTTCTGAATGGGGAAACCCACCTACTTTAAGGTAGGTATTGCAACATGAATACATAGTGTTGCAAGGCGAACGAGGGGAAGTGAAACATCTCAGTACCCTTAGGAAAAGAAATCAATTGAGATTCCCTCAGTAGCGGCGAGCGAACGGGGATCAGCCCATTAAGTTATGTGTGTTTTAGTGGAACGCTCTGGGAAGTGCGAACGTAGAGGGTGATATTCCCGTACACGAAAGGGCACACATAATGATGACGAGTAGGGCGAGGCACGTGAAACCTTGTCTGAATATGGGGGGACCATCCTCCAAGGCTAAATACTCCTGACTGACCGATAGTGAACCAGTACCGTGAGGGAAAGGCGAAAAGAACCCCTGTGAGGGGAGTGAAATAGATCCTGAAACCGCATGCATACAAGCAGTGGGAGCACCTTCGTGGTGTGACTGCGTACCTTTTGTATAATGGGTCAGCGACTTATATTCAGTAGCAAGGTTAACCGTATAGGGGAGCCGTAGGGAAACCGAGTCTTAATAGGGCGTTTAGTTGCTGGGTATAGACCCGAAACCAGGCGATCTATCCATGAGCAGGTTGAAGGTTGGGTAACACTAACTGGAGGACCGAACCCACTGTCGTTGAAAAGCCAGGGGATGACTTGTGGATAGGGGTGAAAGGCTAATCAAGCCTGGTGATAGCTGGTTCTCCCCGAAAGCTATTTAGGTAGCGCCTCGGACGAATACCATAGGGGGTAGAGCACTGTTTCGGCTAGGGGGTCATCCCGACTTACCAAACCGATGCAAACTCCGAATACCTATGAGTACTATCCGGGAGACAGACTGCGGGTGCTAACGTCCGTAGTCAAGAGGAAAACAATCCAGACCGCCAGCTAAGGCCCCAAAATCATAGTTAAGTGGGAAACGATGTGGGAAGGCATAGACAGCTAGGAGGTTGGCTTAGAAGCAGCCACCCTTTAAAGAAAGCGTAATAGCTCACTAGTCGAGTCGGCCTGCGCGGAAGATGTAACGGGGCTAAAACTATGTGCCGAAGCTGCGGATTTGACATTAGTCAAGTGGTAGGGGAGCGTTCTGTAAGCCGATGAAGGTGTATTGAGAAGTATGCTGGAGGTATCAGAAGTGCGAATGCTGACGTGAGTAACGACAAAACGGGTGAAAAACCCGTTCGCCGAAAGACCAAGGGTTCCAGTCCAACGTTAATCGGGGCTGGGTGAGTCGACCCCTAAGGCGAGGCCGAAAGGCGTAGTCGATGGGAAATTGGTTAATATTCCAATACTTCTGTGTAATGCGATGAGAGGACGGAGAAGGTTAAGTCAGCCTGGCGTTGGTTGTCCAGGTGGAAGGATGTAGGTATGTATCTTAGGCAAATCCGGGGTACTCTATACTGAGATCCGATAGCAAGCTGTACTTGTACAGCGAAGTGGCTGATACCATGCTTCCAGGAAAAGTCTCTAAGCTTCAGTTACACAGGAATCGTACCCGAAACCGACACAGGTGGTCAGGTCGAGTAGACCAAGGCGCTTGAGAGAACTCTGCTGAAGGAACTAGGCAAAATGGTACCGTAACTTCGGGAGAAGGTACGCTGTTGTTGGTGATGGAACTTGCTTCCTGAGCTGACGACAGCCGCAGAAACCAGGCCGCTGCAACTGTTTATTAAAAACATAGCACTCTGCAAACACGAAAGTGGACGTATAGGGTGTGATGCCTGCCCGGTGCTGGAAGGTTAATTGATGGGGTTAGCGTAAGCGAAGCTCTTGATCGAAGCCCCAGTAAACGGCGGCCGTAACTATAACGGTCCTAAGGTAGCGAAATTCCTTGTCGGGTAAGTTCCGACCTGCACGAATGGCATAATGATGGCGGCGCTGTCTCCAGCAGAGGCTCAGTGAAATCGAAATCGCTGTGAAGATGCAGTGTACCCGCGGCTAGACGGAAAGACCCCGTGAACCTTTACTGCAGCTTGACACTGAACTTTGACCTTACTTGTGTAGGATAGGTGGGAGGCTTTGAAGTTGGAACGCTAGTTCCAATGGAGCCGTCCTTGAAATACCACCCTGGTAATGTTGAGGTTCTAACTCTGTCCCGTTATCCGGGACGAGGACCGTGTCTGGTGGGTAGTTTGACTGGGGCGGTCTCCTCCTAAAGAGTAACGGAGGAGTACGAAGGTGCGCTCAGCGTGGTCGGAAATCACGCGTAGAGTATAAAGGCAAAAGCGCGCTTAACTGCGAGACCCACAAGTCGAGCAGGTACGAAAGTAGGTCTTAGTGATCCGGTGGTTCTGTATGGAAGGGCCATCGCTCAACGGATAAAAGGTACTCTGGGGATAACAGGCTGATACCGCCCAAGAGTTCATATCGACGGCGGTGTTTGGCACCTCGATGTCGGCTCATCTCATCCTGGGGCTGAAGCAGGTCCCAAGGGTATGGCTGTTCGCCATTTAAAGAGGTACGCGAGCTGGGTTTAGAACGTCGTGAGACAGTTCGGTCCCTATCTACCGTGGGCGCTGGAAATTTGAGAGGATCTGCTCCTAGTACGAGAGGACCAGAGTGGACGAACCTCTGGTGTACCGGTTGTGACGCCAGTCGCATCGCCGGGTAGCTATGTTCGGAAGGGATAACCGCTGAAAGCATCTAAGCGGGAAGCCTACCTCAAGATAAGATTTCCCTAGGAATTTATTCCTCTAAAGAGCCGTTCGAGACTAGGACGTTGATAGGTTGGATGTGGAAGCATAGTGATATGTGAAGCTGACCAATACTAATTGCTCGTGAGGCTTGACTATACAACACCCAAGCAGTTGTATATGAAGCATCAATCGATTCATAAACATGCAAAGCAACTTGATTTAGTTAAACGCTTAGCTAAAATGAACAGATAAAGTCAGATTCAATCAGCCCGTCTGTAAAGATTTGGAAAACGCAACGTATCACCATGTGAATAAAACGAAGCAAGTATCCATACCAGTTGTGCTGGCGACCATAGCAAGAGTGAACCACCTGATCCCTTCCCGAACTCAGAAGTGAAACCTCTTAGCGCTGATGGTAGTGTGGGGTTACCCATGTGAGAGTAAGTCATCGCCAGCTCATTATTCTAAACACCCCCACTCATACTGGGGGTGTTTTTTTATGCGCGGAATAATATATTCAATTCTTTATATGATTATAATGGAAGAAATTCATATCAAATCTAATAAGGATATAACATGTCTACCGATCAGCAATTCCCCACACCCAATAATTTAGGTATCGCAGTTTATTCAAATAATGCAGAAGCTATTGGTAATACGCCTTTAGTCCGCATTAACCGTTTGATTAAAACGAGCGCAACTGTATTAGCGAAAGTAGAGAGTCGTAATCCTGCCTTTTCTGTGAAATGCCGTATTGGAGCAGCATTAATTGCGGATGCAGAAAAACGTGGTGTATTAAAAGACGGTATGCATATTGTTGAGCCAACCAGTGGTAATACAGGGATTGCATTGGCTTTTGTTGCCGCAGCGAAGGGTTATCCAATTACTTTGACTATGCCAGCCAGCATGAGTCTTGAACGTAGAAAAGTATTAAAAGCTTTAGGCGCTAATTTGGTTTTAACTGAACCAGCGAAAGGGATGAAAGGTGCAGTTGATGAAGCTGTACGATTAGCAACTGAACAGCCAGATGTTTATTTCTTACCTCAACAATTCGAAAACCCCGCCAATCCACAAATTCATGTAGATACAACTGGCCCAGAAATTTGGCAAGCAACAGGTGGGCAAGTTGATATCTTAGTTGCTGGCGTAGGTACTGGCGGTACGATTACGGGTATTTCTCGTTATTTTGAACAAGTCCAAAATAAGCCACTATACTCCGTAGCTGTTGAACCTGCCGAGTCTCCAATTATTACTCAAACCAAAAATGGAGAGAATATCACTCCTGCACCTCATAAAATTCAGGGGATTGGTGCGAACTTTATTCCAAAAAACCTTGATTTAAATCTGGTTGATGAAGTCTTACCAGTGAGTAG
Source organism: Acinetobacter pittii (assembly GCF_034067285.1). Taxonomy (NCBI): domain Bacteria; kingdom Pseudomonadati; phylum Pseudomonadota; class Gammaproteobacteria; order Moraxellales; family Moraxellaceae; genus Acinetobacter; species Acinetobacter pittii. The sequence continues at coordinate 3,488,600 of NZ_CP139286.1, read as the reverse complement.
TGAGGAAGCAATTCAATGGGCGAGAAACTGTGCAACTCAAGAAGGTATTTTGGTAGGTATCTCAAGTGGAGCTGCCTTGGCTGCTGCTGCTAAAATTGCAGAGCGTCCTGAGAATGCTGGTAAAACAATAGTCGTTATTCTTCCTGATAGCGGGGAGCGTTATTTATCTTCTGTTTTATTTGAAGGTTTATTTGACGAATAAAATTAACTAGATAAAAAAAGCCCATTTATTAATGGGCTTTTTTATTTGATTTCAATTTATAAGGCACTTTTTAAAGTTTTTTGATGACGCTTCACAGAGCGAGCATATTTTTTTGCTTTGTGACGTGTCCAGAAGCTTCGCTCATAACCAGTTGGTCCTACATTATAATAAGCTGTCGCCTTGAACCAACTATCAGCTGATTGATAATAGTGGTTTAAGATATAAGCACCACATTGGATATTAGTAGTTTCATCATATAAATTCCCTGCACAAGTTTGTTGCCAATAGCTCGGAATAATTTGAGTTAAACCAACTGCACCAGTAGGAGAGCGAGCATTACTATTGTAACTAGACTCTTGTCTAATCACTGCTGCAAGTAAAAGGGGGGGCACATTATATTGGTCAGCACTTTGAATAATCATGGGAGATAGACGATTGGCTGTGCTCGGCGGGACAGAATAAGCTTTTTGTAAGCCTGATGAGAGCTTATTAGAGCGCCAAGAAAAAGAGCCACTATTAGGTCCTAAGCTGGTGCACCCCGTCATTATTGTCATCAACGCAATAATAAAAAATTTGAGACTAAGGCGCTGTAATTGTGATGGTTCAAAATGATCTTGAGCTAAAGATGAGGTAAACAAAATACAAAACCAATAATCAAATTTCAAATGAAATGATGGTATTCAGCTGTACTTATTGGATCAATACAAGTTCTGTTGCTCCGCGCATCTAAAAAGTAAGAATTTTGTATAATTGAAATGAAAAAACCCCGACATCCTGTCGAGGTTTCTTCGTATTCAGCTTATGTAGCTAACTCCTGTCAACTACCGCTTCCTGCGTTCTTATTCTTCTTCAATGAGACATCCTGTCTCTCTATGATTTATATATTATGAAAAAATACTAAAGTTGAATATCCGTAAATCACCGCAAGCTTTGTACGTTTTAACTTACAGTTAGCTTTTTTCAACTTTCTTAAATACAATGTCGGCCAGTTTTTGAGCTAGAGGTGCACAAATCAATACACTTGGGAAAGCTAATATCCATGCAATAATCCAAGCTGATACCCATAATGAAACGAAGTGATGATTTAATCCTATAGCCTTGAAAGTTGAAATACCTGAAATTATAAAAGACATCATTCCAGATAAAATTAAGAGGAATAAAAGTTTCTGTGCTCTCATGGTCTTATATTCCTTGATAGGTACTTAAGGTCAATGCAAAATTTTCACCAAATTGTTGAGCAGTTTTAATATCTCCTTCATCAAACCTATCGGCATTACTGCCATGTTCAGCTTGAGCCATTAAGCCTGACCATGAACCGAGACGGTTAGCTGCTTTTGCATAAGCAACACCTTGATGTTGTTCTGGCAGAATTGGATTGCCTACCCAGAGCATGCCGTGCTGCATACAAAAGGTAAAAATCGAAATTAACGTCGATTGTTTATCACCTGCAGGAAGAGAGGAAACAGTAAACCCAGCCGCTAATTTCCCTTTAAAACTTTGTTTTTTCCATAAAGGGCCTGTTGCATCCATGAGTTGTTTTAACTTGGAAGACACTCCACCTAAATATGTAGGAGATCCCCAAATTAAGCCGTCGTATTGGTTAAGAATTTCTGGGCGCTCGATAAGATCTTCGGCATTGAGCAAATCTACTTTAATATTTTTATGGTTTAAGATACCAAGTTGAATTTGCTGAGCAATAAATTGGGTATGGCCTTGGCGGCTATGGTAAATAATGGCAACAGTTTTCATGGGCAGTTTCCTCTTTTATTTAAATTTGAAATAGTTTTGAAGTGAGATATAAGCCACAGCCAAAAACACTATGGTTCATTAAACTTTTTATACAGTTCAAAAAAGGATGGGGTGTTTTTGATGAAGCAAAGCCATTACCCATGGCCGGTTGCATAATAAAAAAAGGAATGAGAACGGTGACCACACCAAACAGTAGAGCTGAGTAAAACTGAGGTTGAATCAGCCAAGTTGACCCAACAAAGAAAATAAAAATTAATGCGAAGATAATCCCAACACTGTAGTGTGCAATCCAGCCCAATAAATATTCACCTTTAATTTGAGGGCTTTGTGCAATAGTTTGATGGACGAGTTTCCCTTTAAATATCCAACCAACCCAGCGTCCGAGAAAGGAAAAATTTAAGGTCGGAATTTTGAATATCTTTAATATTAATAGCCAGATATCCATGACAATAGTTGCACCAACACCAAGAAATAAAGCTTGAAAGAATATTGTGGAGGTATTCATTTTTACACCTTGCTTTTATACGCCTAAAACGTGATAAATTTATTGTGCAAGTTCAAGTTCACTTGAAGTCAAGAGGTTGTTATGGATATTGGTGAAGTCGCTAAAAAAGCAAAAGTCACAACGGCCACGCTACGCTTTTATGAAGAGAAAGGATTAATTAAATCAATAGGGCGGCAGGGTTTACGGCGGCAATATGGCAAACAAGTACTTGATCAATTGGCACTCATTGCTTTAGGTCGTGCCGCAGGCTTTTCTTTAAATGAAATTACCACAATGTTTGGGCAAGATGGTAAGCCAGAGCTTGATCGGCAAAAACTAAAAGATAAAGCTGAACAGTTAGAGCACATGGCAAAGCGATTGCATTTTATTAGTCAGGGATTACAACATGCTGCTGTATGTCCTGCCAAAAATCATATGGAATGCCCAACCTTTCAGAACTTTTTGAAAGCAGCAATTGCAGGAGAATATCAGCCAACGAAACTTTAATTATTTTTGATGAGGTCATTTAGTTTGTGTTGGTATTGAATAGTTGGGTTTGTCATATTTTCGCCATAAAGATTTCATCTTTTTGAAGTAAAAACTTCATATAAGCTTGATTAAATTTGCTTAATTTTTTATCAACTGTATAAAACTATGAGCAAAAAAACATTAGCGGCATTATTATGCTGCGCCAGTTTAGGATTGACGGCATGTAATAATGATAATGATCAAGAACAAACGTCACCTATTGAGAACGTTGCCGAACCAACCTTAATTTCTTTTGCCAAATTACCTGTAGAAACTTATTCTGCTGGCCCAGACTCTGGCGTATATGTAAAAGGTGCAAATGGAATTTATCCTCCATTTAAAGGTCAACCTGTACAGGGGTTTTCTGCTGCATTAAAAAATGAAGATGGCAGTTATATGGCAATGGCTGATAACGGTTTCGGAACTCAAGATAATTCAGCAGACTTTTTACTTCGTATTTATAAACTGAAGCCTGATTTCAAAACTAAAGCTAAAGGCACCGGTCAAGTGACTGTGCAAAACTTTATCCAGCTGCGTGATCCGAACAAATTAATTCCGTTTAATATCGTGAATGGTAATACAGTTGATCGATTATTAACGGGCGCTGATTTTGATCCAGAATCTATGCAACGTTCTAATGATGGAACTTACTGGATTGGGGATGAGTTTGGGCCTTATTTACTTCATTTTTCAGCAGATGGCGTGTTATTAGATGCACCGATTGCTTTGCCAAATCCGTTAAACCCGACTCAAGAGCTACGTTCACCACAAAATCAGTTTAATAAAGCACAAATTAATTTTGTAGAACCTCTAGTTCAGCAAAGTGGTGGTTTTGAAGGAATGGCGATTTCGCCAGATGGGCAGTATCTTTACCCGCTTATAGAAAAGCCAATTAAATCAATTCGGGAAACAGAAAGACAGTTGCTGATTTCGCAATTTGACTTGAAGAAAAAAGCGTATACAGGAAAATATTATTGGTTCCAATTAGATAGTAAGGCAACTAATATTGGTGACTTCCAACTCTTTAATGATAAAGAAGGCATTATTATTGAGCGTGATGCGACTCAGAATAATTTAGGCGGATATAAAAAGTTAATTCGTATTAAATTAAATGAGTCAGGTCAGCTAGTAAGCCGTGAAGATTTAGTCGATTTAATTAAAATCGCTAACCCGAATTTGTTGTATAGCACAGCTAGAGCAGGGGATATTGGTACGGGACAGGTTTTTGCTTTTCCATTTGAGACGATTGAAGATGTGATCATTGAAAATGGCACAACACTTACCGTTTTCAATGATAATAACTTCCCTGGATCGACAGGGCGTAACGCAAAACTGGCTGATGATAATGAGATTATTCAGATTCGTTTGCCAAAAGCTTTGTTCTAAGCTTTACAAATAAAAAATTAAAACTGCGGCGGATTTTATTCCGCCGTATTTATTCCAAGAATAAAATATTGAGTAAACTTTAATCAAATTAATTTCTATATTATTGTTTTCGCATGTTTTATAAACAGGGAAAATGAATGAAATTCATGTTAAAATGATCGGCTTTCATCTTTAGATGTCTCTCCTCCATCTGCTAGCCGAGATTCGCAAGCCATGTCTACTGCCTACACCATGCAGACTGCGCCAAAAGCGCTGTTTGATTACGACAAATATTGGGCGTCGTGTTTTGAACCCGCACCATTTTTGCCGATGTCACGAGAAGAAATGGACCAACTCGGCTGGGATGCATGTGACTTTATTTTAGTCTGTGGCGATGCTTATATTGATCATCCATCGTTTGTATCGGGTGTGATTGGACGTGTACTTGAAGCACAAGGTTTCCGTGTCGGAATTATCGCGCAGCCAGACTGGACCAATGTTGAAAGCTTCCGCGTTTTAGGTAAGCCAACGATTGCTTGGGGTGTAACCGCAGGTAATATGGATTCGATGATTAACCGTTATACGGCAGATCGTAAAATCCGTTCTGATGATGCATATTCTCCAAACAATGAGCCAAACAAACGTCCTGACCGTGCAGCTACTGTTTATTGCCAACGTTGTCGTGAAGCTTTCCCTGATGTACCTGTATTATTAGGTGGTATTGAAGGTAGTTTACGTCGCATTGCGCACTACGATTATTGGTCGGATAAGGTTCGTCGTTCGATTTTGATGGACTCAAAAGCTGATTTGCTGATGTACGGTAATGGTGAGCGGGCCATTATTGATGTGATGCATCGTTTGGCCAAAGGTGAAAAAATCCACGAGATTACAGATGTCCGTGGTACAGCATTTATTATTAATAAACATAACAAAGCATCAAAAGCAAAGTTTGTTGAAGTTGCGAGTAATGATGTAGATACGGTTGGGCGTGTTGATCCAATTATTAACCCATATGTCATGACAGAAGATATTGATGGCTGTGAGGTTGAAAAAGAAAAGGGTAACTCTTTAGCTCAGTATCAAAATTTCCAAAAAGAGATTGTTGCAAACCCGATTGTGCGTGAAGGAGACAAACTCGATGACGACACTCAAATCGTACAATTAAAGCCAGCACCGTCAAAAGCGATTAAACACAAATTACCTCCACGAGAATTGGCGGTAATTCGTTTGCCTTCTTTTGAAGAAGTAGCGAATGATCAAGTGCTTTACGCGCATGCAAACCGTATTTTACACCTTGAAACGAACCCAGGTAATGCCCGCGCACTCGTTCAACGTCATGGTGAGCGTGATGTTTGGATTAACCCACCTCCAATTCCTCTAACCACTGAGGAAATGGACTATGTGTTTGATTTACCATATGCACGTTTGCCACATCCTACTTATGGCGATGCGCGTTTCCCTGCATTTGATATGATCAAATTCTCGGTCAACATTATGCGTGGCTGTTTTGGTGGTTGTACATTCTGTTCAATTACAGAACATGAAGGGCGTATTATTCAAAACCGTTCGGAAGATTCAATTTTACGTGAGATTGAAAAAATCCGTGATACGGCACCAAACTTCACCGGCATTATCTCAGACTTAGGTGGCCCAACGGCAAACATGTACCGTTTGCATTGTAAAGATCCTGAAATTGAGAAGAACTGCCGTAAACCTTCTTGTGTATATCCGGGCGTTTGTCAAAACTTGCATACCGATCATGCCCCTTTAGTGCAGCTTTACCGTAAAGCACGTGCAATTAAAGGTGTGAAGAAGATTCTGATTGGTTCGGGTTTACGTTATGACCTTGCTGTACTCAACCCTGAATATGTCAAAGAGCTGGTACAACATCACGTTGGCGGTTATTTAAAAATTGCACCAGAGCATACTGAACAAGGCCCGTTATCTAAGATGATGAAACCGGGTATTGGTACCTATGATCGTTTCAAACAAATGTTTGACCGTTTCAGTAAAGAAGCAGGAAAAGAGCAATATTTAATTCCTTACTTTATTGCTGCACATCCGGGTACTTCAGATTATGACATGATGCATCTTGCAATTTGGTTGAAAAAGAATGGCTTCCGTGCCGATCAGGTACAGACGTTCTATCCATCGCCAATGGCAACTGCAACAACCATGTATTATTCGGGCAAAAACCCGCTTGCTAAAGTCGCTCGTTATACTGAAAAAGTTGATATTGTAAAAGGTGAGAAACGCCGTCGTCTGCATAAAGCATTCTTACGTTACCATGATCCAAATAACTGGCCATTACTTCGTGAAGCCTTAAAAGAAATGGGCCGTGCCGATTTAATTGGTAATTCGAAGCAGCATTTAATTCCAACTTATCAGCCAAAAGGCACAGAAGGGGAATACAAATCTGCACGTAAGAAAAATTCGACTACTGCAGGCGATTCAGTTAAACGAAATAACCAGCAAACGAATAATCATTCAAATCAGAAGCGTCCGCAAAAGGGTCAGGTACTTACTCAGCATACAGGCTTACCTCCTCGTGAAACAGGCGAAAAGAGACCATTTGGTGGTAAAAGTAAACCAAAGTCGAAAGCTCGTGGCTAATGATAAAACAGGCTCTTAAACAGAGCCTGTTTTGTTTTTAATGTGACGTTTTAAATCGTATAGTGAGATTTTTGAAGATTTAAAGTACAAAAAACGTAACGAATAATGATAAATACTAAAAATCTGACGAGCTGCACTTGATTGTTGAAGACTCTATGATTATAAATAATGTGAGGGTGGCTAAATTTAAGCCAAGCTTGATAACTACAAGTGAAATTACTAAGTGAACCTTTTAAAAAACGGCTGTGTCGTTATCAATTACAACAAAGTGTGATCTAGCAAAATCATTATAAAAAACCTAAAGGATTGGACCCATGTACTATTTAATCACGATCTTATTATTATTTCTGGCTGTTGTGATGGCCGTGAAAAGTCTTTCACGAAGGAATCAACACGATAGCGCTTTAAAGCGCCGTGCAGTCTTAACCAGTCATGAGCAAATGACCTTAACCCGACTACAAACAGTTCTACCCAAATTTACAGTGTTGGCCCATGTATCTTTTGATGCACTTTTAACTACAAAATATGCGCATACTCGCCGTAAATACCAAAATATGGCAGCTGATTTTGTTGTACTTGATCAAAATTATCAGGTAGTTGTAATCGTTGTTCTCGGGGAAAACGGTTTACGTCGAGCGCATCAACAATATGAACGTCGTCTATTACAATTGGCTGGTTATCGTGTGTTGCATTATAGCGATGTGCCTGATTATGATGATTTAAGAAGAGATTTATTAAGTCCTGAATCAGAGCTAGCAACTTTGCATGCAACGCCACAGCTAGAAAGAATGTCAAATGCTTTTGTGAAGTCTTAAAAAATGAGTCACTATAGCAATTGATAGGAGAATTTATTAAAGAAGATCTTGGTAATATGCTGATATTAAAGATTTTAAAACCTATAAAAAAATGAGCAATATCAAAAAATATTGCTCATTTTTATTTAGATTTATATGTCTAAAACTATGGAAGTACCGCAACAACCGTCATTTCTACAAGTACATCTGGCGCATAGAGTTTTGATTCTACACAAGTGCGTGCGGGTGGATGTCCTTCGCTAATCCATGCATCCCAAACGGCATTCATTGCTGCATAATCTTTTTCGATATCTTTTAGAAAAATCATGACAGAAAGAATATGAGTTTTATCAGTTCCTGCTTCTGCCAATAAACGATCAATATTGTCTAAAGTTTGTTGAGTCTGTCCTGTAACATCTACGCTTGTATCGTCTGCGAGTTGTCCAGCCAAGTGAACCAAATTACCTGAAATCGCGACTTCGCAGTAGCGTGAAGTAACGTGTAAACGCTTTACCGTCATAAAAAATGCTCTAGAGTGACTTTATTTAATAGTTTTGATTTTATGAAGAGTTACTAGCTCGGTGCAAGCAAGTAAAAAGGAATTTCAGTAGATTATTGTGATGAGGGGATAGTTAAGCCATGTATCAGAAGAGCCCTGCAATATTCGGATTTGGTCGTCACGCCAATCACAGGACGATATGCCGAAAGTAAAGGTTGCTTTGGCATGTTGCAAATACATGGGTAATGAATATGCGTTGATTAGGTTACTCTAAAGTTTGGGTAAAAGGGAGCCTGTTTTGTTCAAAAGTTGTTCTTTCGAGTAAAAATTAATCAATTACCACAGGTTAAGCTGGAAGTCATCGGCTTGGGTCTGTAATTGATAAACCCCTATACCAATCAAGCGAAATTGGAAATGTTCAGGTATTTGCATTTCATTTAATAATAAAAATAAAACTTGGATTAAGTCCTGTAGCGATTGGATCGGTCTTTTAAAGCTTTTACTATGTTGTAATGTCTGAAAATTCTTAAGTTTAAGCTTAATATTTACACCACGTGCATTGAGTTGTTTTTTCTCTAGAGTTTGCCAGACTTTTTCAGCTAATCCCTGCCAATAGGGCTGGCATTGAACCAAAGTAAAATCACTATCGAAGGTGGTCTCTTTGGAAATTTGTTGGCGAGCTCTTTCAGCTTGAACAGGCCTATGATCAATGCCTTGGGCATATAAATAAAGCTGTTGTCCATATTTTCCAAAATGATGAACTAAAACGGCTTCTTCAATTTTCTGTAAATCACCTAAAGTATGTAAATGAAGCTGTTGTAATTTTTCCTGAGTGACTTTACCCACCCCAGGAATCTTTTTTAGTGGGAGGTCTTGAATAAAAGTAGCAACTTGCGAAGGTTTAATTACACATAAACCATTCGGTTTGTTCCAGTCGGAAGCAATTTTTGCCAAAAATTTATTTGGTGCTACGCCAGCCGATGCAGTAAGTCCCGTTAATCTAAAAATATCTTCCCGAATGTGCATAGCCACTTCAGTTGCACTTGCCATCTGTTTTAGGTTTTCAGTGACATCTAGATAGGCCTCATCTAAAGATAACGGTTCAATAAGCAGCGTATATTGCTGAAAGATCGAGTGAATTTGCGCGGAAACTGTACGGTATTTTTCAAAATTTGGCTCAATAATAACGACCTGAGGGCATAGTTTCCTTGCCTGAGTCATCGACATGGCTGAACGTAAACCAAATTCGCGGGCAGGATAGGATGCAGCAGCAATCACAGCTCGGGGATGATGAGATGAGATAACAACGGGTAGATGCCTTAATTCAGGGCGTTCCCGTAATTCGACCGATGCATAAAAGGCATCCATATCGATATGAATGATTTTGCGCATATTATTGTGCTTACACGATGCCTTGCTGCTGTAAAAATTGGTGCCATTCTTTGACTGAACCCTCATAAACATTGAGGTCTACTGGCTTTGTCATGCCTTCAATTTTACCCTGATTACTATGCTGCCAAAAGAGCCATTTTCTTTTGTCTTTCAGCTCAGGTTTACCTTCGTAATCTCTAACCCAAAGCGGTGTATTGGGAAAATTACCTATTAGCACAATGTGGTAAAAGGTTTTAGAAATATAAAAAATAGGCTGTTTGCCATAATGCTGTTTTAAGCGGTCATGCATAATGCCTATTTCTTTAAGTAATTGTTCTTTTGTATGCGCATTAATACAGTTGCCGTCATATTCCAGATCAATGACGGGAGGAAGAGCATCGGTTTTATTTGGAACTGTTGCAATAAAATTTTCGGCTTGTGTTTTACCATCACGACATAGGCGATAAAAATGATAGGCCCCAACATGGAACCCATGTTCGCGTGCTTTTAACCAGTTTTCTTGAAATTTTGGATCTTTATAATCCCCGCCTTCGGTTGCTTTTAAATAGACGAATTGGAATTTTTCAGGTGATATCTTTTTCCAGTTAATGTCACCCTGATGGTGAGAAACGTCAAAGCCCTGAACTGGATAATCTTGTGCAACGGCTTTTTGTTGATAGAACAAACCAAAATAAGCTAAGACTCCCATAACACAAGCCAAGCCAATTCCAATTAAGGCATTGTGCCGTGCTGTGAAAAAGGGTTTAGCCAGTTTGGTCATGCAAAACTCATTAAAAATATGAAGTAAACATCATAGCGTGATTTATGAAAGAGAAACTACGCTAAAAATGCAACCGCTTAAACAGACGTATCCTTTGGAATTTGCCAGAAAATAAATGCAGTAATGACATTGATACAACCGAGACAAATGAGGGTGACATGAAACGCTGTTGTCACATGGTCTGCACCATAATAATGGGTAAAGATATTAATAAGGGTGCCTGCTAGTGCCACACCAATACTCATTGAAAGCATCATAATCATCGATAAGAAACTATTACCGCTACTCGCATCTTGTTGAGGCAAATCTTTCAAGGTCAATGTGTTCATGCCAACAAATTGCAGGGAATTTAATGTGCCAAATAAGAAGAAGTGTAAGGCTCTAACCCAAGTTGGAGTGTCGACTGTCATGATGGCAAAAGAAGCAATACATAATCCAACGAGTGTTGTGTTGATGAGTAAAAAACGTCGATAGCCAATTTTTTGAATAATAGGTCTGACAATTGGCTTTGAAAATAATGAACCTAGGACCAATGGAATCATCATTAAACCTGCAATAAAGGGTTCAAAACCAAAAGCGACTTGTAACATGAGTGGTAAAACAAAAGGTAAGGCATTACCACCAAAGCGTGCAAAGAAATTCCCTAAAATACCAATCGCGTAAATCTTGTTTCTAAAGAGTCGGCTACGAAATAATGCATTTTGATGAGTATGTGAATGATAGGCATACCAAAGTGTTGCGATTATGCCGACGACTAATAGCGAAATGCTGAACCATTTTGAATATTCTGGCGAGGCTAAATGTTCGATACCCAAAGACCAGCCAATCATGGCCACTACTAATAAAATGAAGCCGCCCAAATCAAAGTTTTTGACTGAGGGTTCTTTTACATTTGGCATGACTTTTAACGTCATTAATATACCTAAGATACCCATGGGAATATTGATGAGGAAAATCCAGTGCCAAGTTGCAACTTCAACTAACCAGCCACCTAAAGTTGGACCAGCCAAAGGCCCGAGTAAACCTGCAAGACTCATTAAGCTCATTGCGGCTAAAAACTGAGTGCGTGGAATAATCTTTAAAAGTGATAGTCGGCCAACAGGAAGTAGTAAGGCTCCGCCTACGCCTTGGATGACTCGGAAAAATAAGAGTTCATTGAGGCTCTGAGAAAGACCACAACCTAAAGAGGCTAAAGTAAAAATAACGATTGCCGACAAGAAAATATTTCTGACACCAAAGCGGTCTGCTAACCATCCACTTAAAGGAATACAGGCAGCAACCGATAATACATAGGCCACCACTACGCTGTGCATGCGTAAAGGATCCTCATTGAGATGATGAGCCATGGCAGGAATAGCGGTATTTACAATCGTTGTGTCCAAGGCCTGCATAAAAAAGCCAATAGAAACCAAAAGAACGAGTAAGCGATATTCGGGCTGCAAGGCTTGGTGAGTCGGCGTGGCATTCATAACATTTAAAAATTAACGTTTTAATCTAGTGTAAAACAAAAAAAGCGGCAGAACCGCTTTTTTATAGAGAGTAGATAGACAACTAGACAACAAATCTTTTCGGCATTTTTAGATTTTTAATGACGTTATAAATTTGATCGACCTCTTCACATACAATTAATTTAGCTCGGTGCTGAAGGGGTAGAAAACCTTCTTGAACTGCATGGTCTAATTGGGCGATCAATGCATTATAAAAGCCATTTACGTTATATAAAATCATGGGCTTTTGATGTTGGTTGAGTTGGCCCCAAGTGGCTATTTCCAATATTTCTTCAAATGTTCCTAAACCACCTGGTAACGCAATAAATGCACTTGCACGTTCCGCCATCATGGCTTTACGTTCATGCATGGTTTCTACGATATGTAATTCAGTTAGTCCTGCATGTGCGACTTCATAATCAAGCATAAATTCAGGGATCACCCCGACAGCTTCTCCGCCGTTTGCGAGAACGCTATCTGCGACTTGTCCCATTAAACCGATACTGGCACCGCCATAGACTAAACCAAAGCCTTGTTCAGCAATTCCGTGAGCCAGTTCAATTGCTTTTTCTCGGTAGATTGGGTTATTTCCTGCACGTGAACCACAATATAATGCAATAAGAGGTTGTTTTGTTTTTACAGCTGTTATTGGTAAATCATTTACTGCCATTGTTAATACGCTATTCATTGCTTTATTTTCACCTTATCACGTTCATATTTCTTGTCTACACTAAGCAAAAGATATGACAACTTTATAAGCAGATTTATAAGAAAGATTCATGTTTTGTATGGGTTTGGTGAATGCTGGTTATGTACAAATAAAAATGATGAATTTATGTTAAATCTTGCCTATACTAAAAAATCGTTTAACAACATATGAACAAATATGGGTAGTGGTTGTAGTCGCTCCGTTTTAATTTCTTGTCCTAAAAAAACATTTTCCGCACTTTGTGTAGGCGCGCCTGTTGTGTTGCCAAATAAAGATAAAATTCAAACAACACAGGAGCAGGATCAATGATCTTTGAATGGATGTCTGATCCCTCTGCTTGGGTAGGCTTAGCGACCTTAATTGTTCTTGAAATTGTATTGGGGATCGATAACCTCGTTTTTATCGCTATTTTGGCTGAGAAATTGCCGCCGGAGCAACGAGCTAAAGCGCGTATAGTCGGTTTAGTACTCGCCTTGGGAATGCGTCTTATACTCTTAGCCTCGATCGCTTGGGTTGTGACACTAACTGAACCACTTTTCCATATTTTTGATCATCCTTTCTCTGGTCGTGATCTGATTTTATTATTCGGTGGTGTGTTCTTACTCTTTAAGGGCACCATGGAATTGCATGAACGAATGGAAGGAAAACAGCTTCATAAAGAAGATAATCCTGTTCATGCTGCGTTCTGGATGGTCATTGTTCAGATTGTCGTACTTGATGCGGTATTCTCACTAGACAGTGTGATTACAGCTGTAGGTATGGTGAAAGAGCTGTCAATCATGATGGTTGCGGTTGTAATTGCTGTCGGAATCATGTTGTGGGCATCTAAGCCACTCATGGACTTTGTCAATAAACATCCAACAGTTGTTATTCTGTGTCTTGGCTTCTTGATGATGATCGGTTTCTCTCTGGTCGTGGAAGGGTTTGGTTTCCATATTCCGAAGGGCTACTTATATGCTGCAATTGGTTTCTCGGTTTTGGTGGAAATTATCAATCAAAGCATGCGCCGCAATCAGGAAAAGATGGTTACAACCACAGATTTACGTTATCGCACAGCTTCTGCAGTTTTACGTATGTTAGGCAGTAAAAATAGCGGTTCTAGTTCAGATGCCCAATCAGCTGATAAAGAAGATGTACTGGCTACACAAGCGTTTGCAGATGAAGTTTTTGACGAAGAAAACGGCGCTTATCACAGTGTGCTTGTACAAGGCGTACTTGGCTTATCAGAGCGTCCAGTAAAGTCTGTTATGACTCCACGTCCTGAATTAGAGTGGATTGACTTAGACGATGAACCTGAAGTTTTAAAAGAACGTTTAATGTCAATGACTCACTCTCGTTTGATCGTTGCACGTGGTGAGCTTGATAATATTGAAGGTATTGCGCTTACGCATAAAGTTTTAAATAACTTTATTGAAACAGGTGTGATTGATTTCCAAAAGCATTTACGTGAACCTGTGATTGTGCATGAAAATGCTCAAGTACTTATGGTTATGGAACAATTACGTCAAGCTCCTTTACAAATGGCCATCGTATTAAATGAATATGGTTCTATCGAAGGTATCGCAACGCCAATTGATATCTTAGAAGCAATTGCGGGTGAATTCCCAGATGAAGATGAATTAGATGCTGCTGCCGAAAGTTTGGCAGATGGTTCCTTAATGCTTGAAGGTTCAACTGACATTCGTCACGTATCACTTTTATTAGGTCGTGATCTCGTTGATGAAAGCGAGCAGTATTCAACTTTATCGGGTTACTTGTTATTCCATTTAGGTCGTTTACCAGAAAATGGTGAAGCTGTTGAGGCAGACGGTTACCGCTTTGAAGTGATTACCATGGAAGGTCATAAAATCGAGAAAGTTCATATTGTTTCTATTGAGCAAGATGAACCAAAAGATTAAATAACGTTTTAAGTCTAGAAACATCATAAAATAGCTCAACTTTGAGCTATTTTTTATTTGAGAAGTACCAAATGACTCAACAAAATTGTCCATGTGGAAAAGGCAGCTATATAGAATGCTGTGAGCCTTTACATTTAGGTGCAGCAAAAGCACTAACAGCAGAGCAGCTTATGCGTTCACGTTATAGCGCTTTTGCATTACAGCAAATCGATTATATTGTGCAAACCACTGCTTTAGGTCAGCAAACAGCTCTTGATAAAGAGGCGATTGCTGAGTGGAGTAAACAAAATCAGTGGTTGGGTTTAGAGGTGGTTAACACCAACGAAAAATTAGATAAAACCCATGCACAGGTTGAGTTCAAGGCTCATTATCATGATGGACAAAAAGCCCAAATTCATCATGAGGTTTCACATTTTGTATTTCATCAGCAACAATGGTTTTTCCTTGATCCAACGGTCGATATGCATGTCACGATGAAGCAACCTTGTATATGCGGTTCTGGAAAAAAATTTAAGCAATGCTGTGCACAATACCTATAACTTTATCTTAAAATACGCCCACTGTTTGGCCTGAGGGAAAGGGCGATGTTACTCACCGTTATTTATATTATTGCGATTACTGCGGAAGCGATGACAGGCGCATTGTCTGCTGGGCGACGGAGTATGGACTGGTTCGGTGTCGTACTGATTGCCTGTGTAACTGCTTTAGGTGGTGGTTCGGTACGTGATGTATTGCTTGGTCACTATCCTTTAACTTGGGTGAAACATCCTGAATACTTGGTTCTGACCTGCTGTGCTGCCTTTGTCACAATCATTATTGCCAAATGGATGCGTCATTTACATAACATCTTTTTGGTACTCGACGCTTTAGGCCTAATTGGGTTTACGATCATTGGTTGCCAGATTGCCCTACAAATGGGGCACGGTTTTGTCGTATCGGCAGTAGCAGGGGTGTTAACTGGAGTATCTGGCGGTATTTTACGTGATATTTTATGTAACGATGTCCCATTCGTTTTCCGCCGCGAACTCTATGCGAGTATCTCTTTTGTGGCAGTCATCTGTTACTGGGTTTGTCAGGACTTAGGATTAAGTTTAGAGTTAACCGTCATTTCAACCCTAATTTTCGGCTTTACCTTGCGTCTGATTGCAATTTATTTCGGTTTAGAAATGCCTAAATTTATTTATAAAGATGATGATGCAGAATCGGCTTCTTCAACCGACGAACATTAATCATGCAGAATTCGATGTGAGCATGCTATAACAATAAAATATATTGTCTTGCTCACTTATTTTTTCCAGTAGAGTTTTTCCTATGGATCTGGTTTCACGTATACAAAATCTTCCAATTGGCAAATTCCACTACACACTATTGTGGGTGGTTGGTTTAGGTTGGATGTTTGATGCGATGGACACAGGGATCATTGCTTTTATCATGACAACGCTTGTTAAAGACTGGGCATTAACACCAGCCGAAAGCGGTTGGATTGTGAGTATCGGGTTTGTAGGAATGGCTATTGGAGCTGTTTGTTCGGGAGCTTTAGCAGACCGCTTTGGCCGAAAGACAATATTTGCAGTGACCATGGCGATCTACAGCATCGCGACTGCCTTATGTGCTTTTGCACCAGATCTAAAGTGGTTATTAATTTTCCGTTTTATTGTTGGTCTTGGACTTGGTGGACAGTTACCCGTTGCAGTGACATTGGTGAGTGAATATATCCCTGCACATGTTCGTGGCCGTTTTATTGTACTACTCGAAAGTTTTTGGGGTTTAGGCTGGTTAGTTGCTGCACTCATTTCTTATTTTATTATTCCTAAATTTGGTTGGCATATTGCATTTCTTATGGGTGGCCTTCCACTGATTTATATTTTAGTGATTTGGAAAAAACTCCCTGAATCGATACCGTACCTGATTAACCGTGGACGTGTTGAAGAAGCACACGCATTAGTTCAAAAATTAGAAGCTCAAGCAGGTGTACAAATTGTTCACCATATTGAAGTTGTGCCTGTTGCCATGCGACAAAAAGTCTCTTTTAAACAACTTTGGAGTGGTCAATTTGCTCGCCGTAGTTTAATGCTCTGGCTCATCTGGTTTGGAATTGTGTATTCCTACTATGGCATCTTTACGTGGCTACCAAGTTTATTGGTAAAACAGGGCTATGACATTGTTAAATCTTTTGAATATGTTTTGTTGATGATTTTGGCGCAGCTACCAGGCTACTTAGCAGCGGCATGGTTTGTAGAGCGATTGGGTAGAAAAATTACACTTGCTGCATTTATCGGATTTTGTGCGTTGTCTGCATATTTCTTTGGACAAGCCGACAGTGTAAATAGCATTATGTTTTGGGGCTGTCTCATGTCCTTCTTTAATTTGGGTGCATGGGGTGTGTTATATACCTATACACCAGAGCAATATCCGGCCAATATTCGGGCTTTTGGTTCGGGCTGGGCATCTGCAATGGGCCGTTTAGGCGGAATTTTGGCGCCGATCGTCGTCACTCATATGATGGTTTCCAAAAATGGTTTTAGCCATGTTTTTATGATGTTCACTATTGTTTTACTCTTGGTTGCAGCTGTAATTTTAATATTAGGTGAAGAAACTCAAGGTAAAAGACTAGAGTCGATCGGTCTCTAGTTTTGCCTAACTTTATAGCAAGTAACTAAAAATATAGAGAGATGAGACATAATTTGACGCTCAGGTGACAGAGTCCCTCTTGTGTCTGTAACATAGCCCACTTAGCATAAGACTCACTTAAAATAACGACTGATTTGGAAGATAAGCTGACTATGACCAGCCTTGCGCATCAAGCGACAGAAAACCGCTCTGTAGCCGAATTTACTGAACAGGCTTACCTGAATTATGCCATGTACGTCATCATGGACCGTGCATTGCCGCATATCAGTGATGGCTTAAAACCTGTACAGCGCCGTATTGTCTATGCCATGAGCGAGTTGGGCTTAAAAAGCAGTGGTAAGCCAAAAAAATCGGCCCGTACTGTGGGTGACGTACTCGGTAAATACCATCCACATGGCGACTCGGCATGTTATGAAGCTATGGTGTTGATGGCTCAGCCATTTAGTTATCGCTATCCTTTAATCGAAGGTCAAGGGAACTGGGGCTCACCAGATGACCCTAAATCGTTTGCTGCGATGCGTTACACCGAGGCAAAACTTTCTGCCTACAGTGAGTTATTACTAAGTGAGTTAGGACAAGGCACGAGTGAGTGGCAAGATAACTTTGATGGTTCTTTAAAAGAACCGATTACGTTGCCAGCACGAGTTCCTAATATTTTGCTTAATGGTACAACTGGTATTGCGGTTGGTATGGCTACCGATATTCCGCCACATAATTTGCGTGAAGTGATTAAAGGCACAATTGCTTTAATTCGTAATCCGCAAACATCAGATGAAAAATTGGCTGAATATATTCCAGCGCCAGATTTACCAACCAAAGCTGAAATTATTACGCCGCCAGAAGAATTACTCAAAATCCAGATGACTGGTCGTGGTAGTTACCGCATGCGAGCGGTTTATACCATCGAAAAAAATGAAATTGTGATTACCGAATTACCGTATCAAGTATCGGGTTCTAAGGTAATTACTCAAATTGCCGACCAAATGCAGGCCAAAAAACTGCCATTAGTCGTTGATATTCGTGACGAGTCGGATCATGAAAATCCAACACGACTCGTGATTGTACTGCGTTCTAACCGCATTGATGCAGAAGCGGTGATGAGCCACTTATTTGCGACTACAGATTTAGAATCGAGCTACCGTGTTAATTTAAACATGATTGGTGAGGATGGCCGTCCTCAAGTTAAGTCGATTCGTCGTATCTTGCTTGAATGGATTGAGATCCGTAAGAAAACGGTAACTCGCCGCTTAGAATACCATTTAAACCGAATTGAAAAGCGCCTGCATATTTTGGCAGGTCTTTTAATTGCTTATCTTGATATTGATACAGTCATTCGTATTATTCGTGAAGAAGATCAGCCTAAACCTGTATTGATGGAACATTTCAAAATTGATGAGATACAGGCAGAAGCAATTCTAGAACTCAAGTTGCGTCATTTGGCAAAACTTGAAGAGATGGAAATCCGTCATGAACAAGATGAGCTTGCTGCAAAAGCTGCCATTATCCGTGAACAATTAGAAAATCCAGAATCTTTAAAGAGTCTGATTATTGGTGAATTAAAAGAAGACGCGAAAAAGTTTGGTGATGAACGCCGTTCTCCAATTGTTGCGCGTGCTGAAGCTGTTCAAATTAGAGAACAGGATTTAATGCCAGCTGAAGCAGTAACAGTGGTTTTATCTGAGGCGGGATGGATTCGTGCTGCAAAAGGTGCGGATGTTGATGCAGAGAATTTAAACTATCGCGCTGGCGACCAATATTTAAGTCATGCGGTAGGTAAAACCAACCAACGAATTTATTTCCTTGATGAGACGGGGCGTAGTTATGCTTTACCTATTAGTAGCTTGCCATCAGCAAGGGGTTTAGGTGAACCACTAAGTTCGAAACTGGCTCCTGCAAGTGGAGTCGCGTTTATTCAGGTCTACTTAGAGGATGAAGACTCAGAACTTATTGCTGCTAGCTCATCAGGTTATGGTTTTAAAACTCAAGTTAAACAGCTAGATACTAATGCCAAGGCCGGAAAAAGTTTCTTGTCGGTACCTGAAAAATCAAAAGCTTTGCCATTAATCTCCGCCCAAAATATGACACATTTGGCTGTACTCAGCTCAGCAGGTCGACTCCTGATTATTGATTTGTCAGAACTGCCAAATTTAAATAAGGGTAAAGGTAATAAGTTGATACAACTTGAAGCGAAAGAGCAGATTTTATCCATGACAACCCTGAACTTAGATGAAATAATTCAGGTAGTTGCAGGTCAACAACATCTAAAATTAAAAGGTGATGATCTACAAAAATACATGGGTAAACGAGCTTCAAAAGGTCATCTCTTACCACGTGGATATCAAAAAGCAAATAAACTGTTGATTCAGAGATAAAGCTAGCGTCGGGCAACATAAATACGCTATATATGGCAACATGTTCAAGCAATGAACTGAACTTGTTGGTATTGGATAACGATTAAAAGGACAGCAATTTGGAGTACGTAATTTGTACTCCATGCAAAAAATTTGACAGGGTCAAATTGTCAAAACTTCTGTCTCATAATCTTGTTCGAAAGTGTCATGAATGTGCCAATAAGTTTTAAATATGTTCTGGCACCAAGAAGCTAAAGAATAGCTGGGGCATTGAATAACAGTTATTACTAAGGATTACGAATCGGAGATAATGGCATTATGGAAAAGATTTGGTTTGCAGAATACCAAAAAACAGGGATTCCAGAAACAGTAGCATTGCCTGCGGAAAATACTTCTCTTGTTGATATTTTTGAGAGTAATTTCCAAAAATTTGGTTCTCGTGATGCCTTTATCTTCATGGATAAGGCAATGTCATTTAACGAGTTAGAACTCGCAAGCCGTAAGTTCGCGACCTATTTGCAAAATTTGGGGTTAGCAAAGGGAACTCGTGTGGCAGTAATGATGCCGAACGTATTGCAATATCCTGTAGTTGCATTAGCTGTGTTACGTGCAGGCTTAGTGTTGGTGAATGTAAACCCACTTTATACTGCGCGTGAGCTTGAGCATCAATTAAATGACTCGGGTGCAGAAGTACTCGTGATTATTGAAAACTTTGCCAGTGTTTACCAAAGTATTTTAGGTAAAACTCCTGTGAAGCATGTTGTAGTTGCGACAGTAGGGGATATGCTTGGTACACTTAAAGGCACATTGGTAAATTTTGTATTACGTAAAGTACGTAAGCAAATTCCTGCTTGGAATATTCCTGGGCACGTTAAATTTAATACAGCATTAAATAAAGAAAGTCCGAGTAATTATAAACGTCCGAACTTAACTTTAAGCGATACTGCCGTACTTCAATATACGGGTGGTACAACTGGTGTTTCAAAGGGTGCTGAGCTGACTCACCGCAATTTGGTTGCCAACCTTTTACAGTGTGACGGTATTTTCCAAAGTAAATTTGGTGCAAATGATGGGGCTAAAGGCGACCGTATTGTTTGTGCATTACCGCTTTATCATATTTTTGCGTTCATGGTTTGCGCAATGTACGGTATGTATAAAGGTCAAGCAAATATCTTGATTCCGAACCCACGTGATTTACCTGCTGTAATTAATGAATTACGTAAATATCAGCCATCATTCTTCCCAGCAGTAAATACATTATTTAATGCGTTAGTGAATAATGAAGAATTTAAACAGCTTGACCATAGCAATTTAAAAATGGCGATGGGCGGTGGTATGGCAGTATTACCTTCTACAGCAGAAGCTTGGAAGAAAATTACTGGCACAACTATTATTGAAGGCTATGGCTTATCTGAGACTTCTCCGGTAGCGACTGCAAATCCTCCTGCATCTACTGAATTTAGCGGCACAATTGGTATTCCATTACCTTTAACTGAAGTTGCTATTTTAGATGATGACGGTAAAGAAGTTGCTTTAGGTGAGCAAGGTGAAATCTCAATTCGCGGTCCTCAAGTAATGAAAGGCTATTGGAACCGTCCTGATGAGACAGCTAAAGTCATGACCGCGGACGGCTTCTTCCGTACGGGTGATATCGGCGTTATGGATAGCCGTGGTTATACAAAAATTGTAGACCGTAAAAAAGATATGATTTTGGTCTCTGGCTTTAACGTTTATCCAAGTGAAATCGAAGAAGTGATTGCTAAGCATCCAAAAGTATTGGAAGTTGCTGCAATTGGTGTTCCAGATGAAAAATCAGGTGAAGTGCCAAAACTCTTTATCGTGAAAAAAGATCAAAGCTTAACGACTGAAGAAATTTTGAACTTTGCTAAAGAGAACTTAACAGGTTATAAACGCCCTCGTTATGTTGAGTTTATGGATGAGTTACCTAAATCAAACGTAGGTAAAATCTTGCGTAAAGACTTACGTAAACCAGCTTAAAAAGTTAATGAAAAAGCGCCTTAGGGCGCTTTTTTTGTATTTATATTTTGTGACTTTTCATAAACCAGCGGTCTATATAGGGACGGCCAATTCCTACCATTCCAACAAAAACAAGCATTGTGCCAAGTTGTAAGCGTAGATGAGTTAAATCAAGTTGACCATAACTTAAATAATTATCAACAAGGCAATATAGAGCAATCACAATTAACCAATGCCATAAAGGAAGCCGTTTAATACCGACTGCAATAAAGGTAATTGTTAAAATGACAAAGGTGCCTAGTGTCGATTGCCAATTTAAATTTGCACAAATCACACTCAATAAAAAAGCGACAATCGGAAGTACGATTTTTAATACACGATCTACCTGAAGTTGATTCTGTTTTTGCTTATCTAAGACTTCAAACAATTCTTTTTGATCAGGTTGTTGCATATATGGCCCTATTAATCAGTGATGACAAGTGATTGCATAAAATTTCAGGTAAAAACGCAATGTTATGATAGCATGATCAACAGTATTTTCAGTGATGGATGGCACTATGCAGGGCATCAGCGGCATTATCTATATTATTTTAGTGGCATGTTTGCTGCCATACGCATTTACCGTAATTGCAAAGTTTACGGGCGGTTTTCAGCCTAGTGACAATCAAAACCCGAGAGCCTTTCTTGCTAAAACAACAGGTCTTGCTGCTCGCGCTAATGCCGTACAACAAAATAGTTTTGAAAGCCTACCATTATTCTTAACAGCTATTTTAATGGCTGAATATATGGTTGTTCCGGAATATTTCATTCTAAGGTTAGGTTGGGCTTATATTATTTTAAGAGTTATTTATGGCATCTGCTATTTAAGTAACTGGGCAACTTTACGTTCGATTGTCTGGTTCTTATCTATATTGTGCCCAATCTTTTTATTAGTGGTCACGATAAAACTGACTTGAGTGTCATTCTGTCACCATTCATATCAACTTTCGCGTGTGCCCATTGTATAATCGGCATCATTTTGATGATATCCACGCTATAATCGAGTGGATTTTACATCTGACTTCATAACGAAAGAGTATTGATATGAGTTACAGCAATATCCCAGCAGGTAAAGATGCACCAAATGACATCTATGTCATCATTGAAATTCCTGCAAATGCAGCACCAATTAAATATGAAATCGACAAAGATTCTGATGCATTGTTTGTAGACCGTTTTATGGGTACAGCAATGTTCTACCCAGCGAACTATGGTTATGTTCCAAATACTTTGTCTGAAGATGGCGACCCGTTAGACGTACTTGTTGTAACTCCACATCCTGTTGCTGCTGGCTCTGTAATTCGTTGCCGTCCAGTGGGTAAATTAAACATGGAAGATGACGGTGGTATTGATGCGAAATTAATCGCTGTTCCACACGAAAAATTATCTCCACTTTATAAAGACGTGAAAGAATATACAGATCTTCCTCCGTTATTGATTAGCCAAGTTGAGCATTTCTTCAGTCACTATAAAGATTTAGAACCTGGTAAATGGGTAAAAATCAGTGGTTGGGAAGGTGCTGATGTTGCTAAAGCAGAAGTATTAAAAGCAATTGAAGCTGCTAAATAAGCTTTAATTTATAAGCTCAGAATTTCTCAGTTGATATTCTGAGCTTGATAAAAAACCTACCTCTGTTGCCAGACGTAGGTTTTTTTATGCTTGATAGATATGTGAATTAGAATAATTTCACAGGAATATCAAGGAATAAACGCCATTCGTTCGTATCGCCAATGTAAGCATTGGTTTGATAAGCATCACTTGCACGATAGTAAGAGTTACGAATACGAAGGCTTGCATCTTTAGCAAAGCCACTTTGAACTGTATATTTTACTTGGTTAAAGAATTCACGTTCTTCAGCATCATCCGTTAAACCTTTAACTTTGATGTCCCAACCATATACAAATGCAGTGGTCCAGTTTAGACCTGGTAATACACCTAACTTACCGAAATCAAGACTGTACTGAATTTGCGCAGATTTTTCATCGTTACCGATGAAGTCAGACAGGTAAGAGTTTGGCAAATAAATACTTTGGCCACCGTCAGCATTTTCCCCATAGTCATAACCGACATTACCACTGTTTTGTTGGTAAGCAACCATGATGTTATGTGGACCAGTATTATAGGCTGTAGAGATTGCCCAGATATTATTCTTACGATTAGATAGGTCATCAGTAGTTTGTGAATAAGTAGAAGCACCTTCATCGAACTTAGTATGATAACCACTGAAATCGTAAGTTAATGAGCTGTCATTAGAAAGAGGTTGCTTATAATTCACATTTACATAATGACGTTCAAGTTTATCTTTACTATCTAGGCCATAGTAAGATGCATTTAAATTATCATCAAACTTGTATTTAGCACCCCAAACAATTGCACGGTCAAGACGACGGCCATCTGTGTTCACTTGATCAGAATATTGGTTTTTAGTGAATTTACCAGCAATCACTTCTAAATCTTTAATTTCATGGCTGGTTAACAATGTACCTGTGAAATATTCAGGTACTAAACGAGCTGTGTTACTTGCAAGAACAGGTAGGTCGAGTACTTGAGTACCATAACGTACAGTTGTATTTGAGAAACGTGCTTTTACGTTACCACCACCACGAGCCCAGTGATCATAAGTATCACCAGAGTTTTCTTTACCGTTCAATGTTTCGCGTGGAATCATGTTATTACCAGCGTTATTATTGTCGCCGATTTTAAATGAACCATCACCAACAACACCAACACCGAAACCAACAATACCAGGGGTAAAGCCAGAATCTAGCGTAACGATTGCTGTTTGAGCAAATGAACTGGTGTCATCTACGCCATTTTTTTTGTCACGGCTGATGTAACCTGTACGGAAGAGAATAGAACCGTTCGCATCTTCAACAAATCCTTTTGCCTCACTTTGCTCGCTTGCCTGAGCTGAGGAAATTATTGCCGCAGAAATGAGAACTGCTAATGTAAGTTTTTGTGCTTTTAGCATATTTAAAGAACCTCATAAAAACGATAAATCCTGTGCCTTGTTATTGTTCAGGGCCTAGGATTTCCATCAATTGTATAAGTAATCTATAAAAAAGATATATTTTTGTTCATTTTATTTTATATATGCTATGCAGGATTTAATTAATGTGTTAGGGGTTGCTTAGTAGTTTTATAGCCAGATTTTTACACTTAATATATTGTTTAAAATAAAAAAAGTAATTTATTTTTTAGTGGATTTTTACCATTTATTTTTTATTAATAGGCTAAAAAAAAGTTGATTTTTGTGTTCATTTTTTGCGCTTTTTTGTTGGATATGTTTACTTTTTAATCTTCTTGTAAGCAGCTTTTTACAGCAATTTATTTTAAAGAATAGCTAAATTGTTACTTTATAACATTATTTGAAAATAAAAGTGTATGAAAATAGATCACTATAGTAGGCCGACAGAATATCGTTGGGTTGGTCATATTTAGTGCGCTAGATTGCTTGGATTTTGTGCATTATTATTTTTTCTCAAAATATTGTTTAAAAAAGACCCAATATGGTTCATTGTTTTAAATTAGAAAATAAATAAAAAAATCTAACGAGTAGAAATGCTCACTCACAGACCATATAAGCACTGTCTTTAAAAATTTACGGAGTTTTTATAGCTCGGCTCTAGGTTTAAATAGAGAATTTACATCAATCACATGAACACTTCTCATCTCGGTAATGAGTTTCCGATAAGGGGTTTTCGTATATTTATTATTTTTAATACAACAAGAATTTTATTTTTAATTTATTGTTTTTTATTAATATATTTTAATGAAAAATAAACGGAAATTTAATTGTAGAATAAATCTGATCTCAAAATTAATGAAGTGCATCGATAGCAAATATGGAATTGGCACAGCAATTGCTAAAGCTTAACCAACACAATTTGTTAATTCATATAAATCGTGCATTCATTGTGGGGGAGATCAAAATGATGAAATTTGCACTTAAGGCCGTGAGTCTTAGTATTTTTGCAGCAAGTTCAACCATGGCTATGGCTGAAGATGCACCATCTTTTTATGGAATCACGGCAACAGGTAGTGTGGCAGCGACCACAGACTATCGCTTCCGTGGTGTGACACAATCATCAAATAACCCAGCCATTCAAGGTGGTTTTACTTTTTCTCATAAGTCAGGTGCTTATGTTGCGCTTTGGGGTTCAAGTGTTGACTTTAATACACCGGGTGTTTCAACTGAAACTGATATTTCTTTAGGTTATACCAACACCTTAAAATTGTCAGACACACTTGCGCCAACTTATGATGTTGGTGTGATCCGTTATGGTTACATTGGCTCTGACTCAAAATTTACTAACCCATACAATGGTGATACTGGTTTTGACTTTACCGAGTTTTATGGAAAATTAACGTTTGCAGACTCTTTATTTAAAGGTGATACACTTAGTGCCGGTGTGAATTACTCTAACGATTACTGGGGCCATTCTGACGAGTTCTGGTATTTTAACGTTGGGTACTCAGCACCAATTGCAGACACAGGATTTACTGGACTTGCTTCAGTTGGTTATAACAAACTCAAAAACAAAGACTCTTTACTTGTCGTTGCGGGCGGACCAGGTGAAGACGATAGCTATATCGATTATAAGGTCGGCGTAAACTATAACATTTTGGGTATTGTTGCTGAGCTAGATGTAGTTGGTACAGATATTAGTACTTCTGGTATGACTGATGCTCAGAAAAAACCTTATGACACAGGTTTAGTATTTAGTTTGACTAAAACATTCTAAGTTTTGAGTTATAAAAAGCGGGTAAATAAACCCGCTTTTTTATTAGTTTTCTATTTCCGAAATTAGCTGTTTTAATTGGCTAAGCTCAATATCCGAGGCTTTGGACAGAGGCTTGCGTGGTGCCCCCGCAGCGATACCTTTTAGTTGTAAACCTGCTTTAATCGTTTTGGGTAAACCACCAGTTACAATAAAGCGTAGTAGAGGAAGCTGCTGATAAAATGACTTCTGGGCTTGTTCTAATTCTCCATTTTTTACATATTCAATAAGCTGTTGAGGTCGTTTACCTAACAGGTTTGGTGCAGCCGTACACCAACCGCTTGCCCCAGCACATAGAGCTTCTAAAGCTAAAGGGTTACAGCCGTTATAAAACGGAAGTTCTCCTTTTGATAATTCATAAATTTTATGCATACGCTGAATATCGCCGCTACTTTCTTTTACCATCATAATATTTGCAATGTTATTAAACATACGCACAATTAGCTCTGTTGACATATCAACACCGCTAGTTGCAGGGTTGTTATAAATCATAATCGGTAAAGTCGTTGCTTGAGCAATCGCTTGGTAATATTCAAAAATTTCTTGATCTGTGAGCTTCCAGTACGATACGGGAATGACCATAAGTGCATCTGCACCATAGCTTTGAGCGATCTGCGCCTTTTTGATGGCTTGATCGGTCGTGAGTTCTGAAATCCCAATAATGACAGGTAGGCGTTTATTAATGCTTTCAATTGAAGTCTTAGCGACTAAACACCACTCATCCCATTCAAGATAAGCGCTTTCGCCAGTACTGCCTAGAGGCGCAATTGCATCGCAACCGTTTTCAATAAGCAAATCCAGCATTTGCTTTAGGACAGGAAGGTTAATGGTGTTGTCATCAGAAAATGGAGTAACCGGGTAGCCAATAATGCCGTTTAGTTTCATGGTCGAAGTCTCTTTTTAAATACAGTCAGAATGTTTTTTCAAAGCTTTACGTGCGTAGTAAGCAAAGTTCACTTTGTTACGCTTATCGGTAGATACCCAGTCATGAGCTTCTGTTGCTAAATCGTGTGGGATCGGCTGAATTTGCCCAGCAGACATGGCTAATAGTTGCAGTTGAGCTGCGCGTTCAATTAAAAGAGCCAAGTTACATGCTTCTTCAATAGTTTTTCCTGTGACCAGTTGACCATGGTGAGATAACAAAACAGCACGGTTTTTACCCAGAGCAGAAGAAATTAAAATGCCTTCTTCGTTACCTACAGGAACACCTGGCCAATGGCCTACAAAAGAGCAATCTTCATAGAGTGCACAAACATCCATTTGAGAAATCATGAGTGGAATCTGAAGCATCGACAGTGCAGCTACATGAGTCGGATGCGTATGGATAATGCAGTTCACCTCTGGGTGCTCTTTATAAATCCATGTGTGAAAACGGTTGGCTGGGTTGGCCATTCCTTCTTGATTGACGGGTTCTAAGTCTTGATTCACCTCAAGTAAGTTTGAAGCAGTAATTTCATCAAAACCTAAACCGAAACGTTGGGTAATAAAGGAATCTTTATTTTCACTACGGCAAGTAATTTGGCCTGCTAAACCAGCATCATGGCCATGGTCAAATAAAATACGACAAGTGAGTGCAAGCTTTTGACGATCAGTTAAGTCTGAGTCGCTAATCCACTTTTGCATGTCTTGTTGTGCGTGTTGCATCAAGTCGTGTTTGTTTACAGAAGCAGTCTTCATCTCTTCTCCAGTCCAATTGACCAAATTAAGTAGGTGAAGGCAGAATAGAAAACAACTGGATGAATCAATACATCCAGTTTTTATAAGTTATATGGTCCAGATGGGGCAAATATGCTAAGACCTTGGCAAGTACATTTCCGTATTGATGAAAGAGAAGAAAAGACAGTTTTTCTAAAACTGACCAACTTGATTAGTCAGGAAATTTTAAGTGGCCGTTTAGTACAGGGCACTATGCTGCCAGGGTCTCGTAGCCTTTCAAAAGAATTGGGAATTAATCGAAAAACGGTACAAGCAGTCTATGAAGAATTGGAAGCACAAGGTTGGCTTGTGACTCGGCCTCGAAAAGGCACATTTGTGGCAGATGTTTTACCGGAAAAAAAGCTTCAAATAAAATCAGGATCTGTTCGAAAAGTTAGTGATAAACCAATAATTCAACAAGTTGCCCAGCAGCCCCATAACGATGGTGTGCCAGATCCGAGGCTTATTCCCTATGAATTATTTTCGAGGGCCTATCGGCACGCACTCATTAAAATTACGCAAAACCAATACATGGGCTATGGTGACCCACGAGGTATGGCTGAGTTAAGGCTGGCTTTACAACAAATGTTGTCGATGGAGCGTTTTATGAATGTTGCCGATGATGAGATTTGTATTGTACGTGGTAGCCAGATGGGAATTTTTCTAGCCTCACGTGCATTACCCAATCGGCAAGGCGTGATTGTTGTTGAAGAGTTGTATTATCCATCTGCTTTTAAAGCTTTTCAGTCAAATGGCTTTCAAGTGGTTTCTGTCAAATTAGATGAACAGGGTATTGTTATTGACGATATGGAACGGATTTTACAAGAGCACTCAGTTGCTGCCATTTATACAACTCCGCATCATCAATATCCCACAACTGTTACCATGGCAATGAACCGCCGTCTTCAACTCTTAGAGCTTTCAAAAAAATGGGGTTTTTATATTATTGAGGATGACTATGATCATGAATTCCACTATGACAGTCGGCCTATGCCACCCTTAGCGAGTTTGCCTCATTCTGAATTAGTCATTCATGTTGGTTCATTGTCTAAAGTTTTTGCACCCGGTATACGCTTGGGTTACATTGTGGCATCGTCATCAGTAATCCAATCGATTACTGAAGATATTTTATTGATTGATCGACAAGGTAATAACATTACTGAACTTGCTTTAGCAGATTTAATGCAACGGGGTGAAATTAAAAGACACATCCGCAAAATGAAAAAGATTTATCAGTTACGCCGTGACCATGCATTAGCTGAGTTTCAAAGAGTTTTTGCAGAGAGTATTCAGATACAACCGCCTGCGGGTGGAATGGCTTTATGGGTAAAATTCCAGAAACCATTTACTCAGGAACAGCTCATAAAATTAAAAGAAATCAACATTGATACAGAGCATAAGTTTAAACAAATCGAGTCTTCTAATCGTTGTATCCGCTTTGGTTTTGCAGCTTTATCAGAGCAGGAAATTACTTCTTTAATCGAGGCCTTAAATGACGCTCTTAATAAAAGAACAGCGGACTTATAATCCGCTGTTCCGTTTTAAGAATGATTGCCTCGATAAGAGAGTGCCTCTGTAAGGTGCGGACTTTGAATAACCTCACTTTGAGCTAAATCTGCAATGGTCCGCGCTACTCGTAAAACACGATGATAAGCACGAGCCGATAAATTTAAACGTTGCTGAGCCATTTCAATCATTCGCTGTGAAGTACTATCGAGAACAGCATATTGCTCAAGTTGTTTTGGTGAGAGCGCCTGATTTAAACAATCCTGTCTTTGCATTTGTTGTTCATAAGCAGAAATCACACGTTGTCGAACACTGCTGGAGTCTTCGGCAGGGGTTGGATCTTGCAGTTCTTGAGCTTTTAATGGCGGTACATCAATATGTAAATCGATACGGTCGAGTAATGGTCCCGATATACGGTTTTGATAACGTTTAATACTCTCAGGAGAACATTGACAACGACTATCTTGATTAAATGCATAACCACATGGGCAGGGGTTCATCGCTGCAATGAGCTGAAAGTTTGCAGGGTAGGTAATTTGCCGAGCTGCTCGTGAAATAATGATTTCTTTTGACTCAAGTGGCTGACGTAAGACTTCTAGCACTTTTCTGTCAAACTCAGGAAGTTCATCTAAAAACAAAACCCCTAAGTGAGATAAGGTAATTTCACCTGGTTTAGGATGAGATCCGCCCCCAACAAGTGCAATCGCTGATGCTGTATGATGGGGCGCTCGAAATGGCCGTTGGCCAAACGTATGCGGTGTATTGGAAATAGAATAAATACTCGCAACTTCAAGTGTTTCTTGATTAGAAAGAGGTGGCAAAATTGAAGGGAGCCTTGAAGCGAGTAAAGTCTTACCAGTGCCTGGTGGTCCTTTAAAGAGCAGCGAATGTCCTCCTGCGGCGGCTATTTCTAGTGCACGACGTGGGCGCAACTGACCTTTTACATCTGCCAGATCAAATTTATAAGGCATTTGGTTTGAGGCAGTTGCAGGTTCAACCGAAGATAGAGATTTCGTGCCCAGAAAATGTTCACAAACTTCTTTTAAGTGACTCACTGGATAACATTCAAGATTCGGTAAATGGTTAATATCCTGACTATTATCGAGGGGTAAAAGCATTTTATGCTTGGCCTGTTGGCATGCCATGGCCAAAGTTAACGTGCCTGACACTGGTCTTACGTGACCATCCAGCGCTAATTCACCAATTAATTCAAAATCTTCGGCACAGTTTTCTGGGAGCTGACCAGATGCAATTAAAATGCCTACGGCAATTGGTAAATCTAGACGTGAACCATCTTTGGGCAAATCTGCTGGCGCAAGATTAATGGTTAGCCGTTTAGTCGGAAATTGGAATCCACTATTAATAATGGCTGAGCGAACGCGGTCTTTACTTTCTCTTACTGCCGCCTCTGCTAGCCCGACAATGGTAAGAGAAGGTAAGCCTTGACTCACATGTACCTCAACTTCAATTAGAGGTGCATGTAAACCCAAAAGTCCCCGTGTATAAATTTTAGAAAAAGACATCTTATTGTTCCATTATGGTGCTTCATTTTTAATCGTTGTAAAGTATAAGTGCGCTACGTTGGTGCTTATTTTTTATTCTTTAAGGCTTCTTCTAATAGACTGACTTGTTTTTGTAGCTCTTCTAAACGTTGATTAGCCGATTGAAGTGCAGTCTTTTGACGGTCAATCTCTTGTTTAGAAACAAGGTCTAACTTTTCGACCGCTTCATTTAATAATGCACGTAAATTTTTTTCCAAATCTTTTTTAGGCTCATCAATTTGTTCCAAAATGGCCTGTAGTAATGTTTCTAACATAAAATATCCAAAGCGTTGTATTACCTTATAGTTTACAGTTTATCACTGCTTGAAGTCGGGATATAGGTTTCAATTCTTTTAGTGCAAATAGAACATTAAAACAGCACTCAACAATACTGAAAATTCATTTTATTTTTAATAGCTCATCTACATCTTGATCACTAAATAGGTTATAAAGAAAGTTCATGCAATAGATTCATTTCCCTCAACCTTTGAAATATTGGCATGAAAATTGAACATAAAACCTTACTGGTGAAAAGAAGCCGAAGGAAACAAACATGAAGCTTGTAACTGCAATTGTAAAACCGTTTAAATTAGATGATGTGCGTGAAGCGCTCTCTGACATTGGTGTACAAGGGATTACCGTAACTGAAGTTAAAGGTTTTGGTCGTCAAAAAGGACATACAGAACTCTACCGTGGTGCAGAGTATGTGGTTGATTTCTTACCTAAAGTAAAAATTGAGATTGCGATTAGTGATGAAATGGTTGACGCGGTAATTGAATCAATTACTCGTGTAGCGAGCACTGGAAAAATCGGCGATGGTAAGATTTTTGTGACTAACCTGGAACAAGTAATTCGTATTCGTACGGGTGAGACTGGACCGGATGCTGTCTAAATTGGCACAAAGCTTGCTGAGTAGAAAATAACTCGCAAATGAGGTTGGGGGACACGAATGAAAAAAATACTTATGGCGCTCAGTCTATCAGGCGCTCTTTTGGGTGGTACTGCCTCTTGGGCAGAAGAAGCTGTAACAACGCCAACATCGGAAGTTACGGCGGCATCAACATCACAAGCTACTACAACCGCGGCAGAAGCACCAGTTGCTGAAACTCCGGCAGCTCCAGCACCGACACCCACTCTTGATACGGGTGACACCTCTTGGATTTTAGTTTCAACCGCATTAGTTTTATTAATGACCATTCCAGGATTAGCATTATTCTACGGCGGTATGGTACGTAAAAAAAATGTCTTAAGTACAATGATGTTCAGCCTTTCAGCTGCAATCTTAGTAAGTTTGCTGTGGGTGATTGCTGGGTATTCAATCGCGTTCTCTGGCACAGGTGCATTTTTTGGTGATTTGTCTAAAGCGATGCTCAACGGAGTGGCTTTTGATGCATTGAGTGGGACAATTCCCGAAAGTCTCTTTGTTATTTTCCAAATGACTTTTGCCATTATTACAGTTGCAATTCTTAGCGGTTCTATTGCAGACCGTATGAAGTATTCAGCTTTCATGGCATTTATTGCAATTTGGGTACTTGTTGTTTATGCGCCAATTACTCACTGGGTTTGGGCAGCAGATGGCTGGTTATTCAAAGCAGGCGCATTAGATTTTGCTGGTGGTACGGTTGTACATATCAACTCAGGGGTTGCAGGTTTAGTTGCTGCTTATATGCTTGGCAAACGTATTGGCCTTGGCCGTGAATCTATGGCTCCTCATAACTTAACTTTAACTGTTATCGGTGCAAGTTTACTTTGGGTGGGTTGGTTTGGTTTCAACGGTGGTAGTGCGTTAGGCGCTGGTGCTCGTGCAAGTATGGCAATTTTAGTGACTCAAGTTGCTGCTGCCGCTGCCGCACTCTCTTGGTTAGTTGTTGAACGTATGATCCGTGGTAAAGCATCTGTATTAGGTGGTGCTTCTGGTGCGGTAGCCGGGTTGGTAGTGATTACCCCTGCTGCAGGTTTTGTCGGTGTAGGCGGTGCTTTAGTGATGGGCCTTATCGGTGGCGTTGTGTGCTTCTGGGGTATTACTGCACTTAAACGCTTACTTAAAGCCGATGATGCTTTAGATGCGTTTGGTTTGCATGCGGTAGGTGGTATTGTCGGTGCGATTTTAACTGGCGTATTCTACAGTGACGAAATTATTAAAGCTGCCAACGTTACATTAGCGCCAACATTCGCTGGCCAATTATGGGTACAAGTTGAAGGCGTATTGGCAACTATGGTTTACAGCGGGATCGCGACTTTCGTTATTCTTAAAGTGATTGATCTTGTAATTGGTATCCGTGTGAATGCTGATGATGAGCGTATGGGTCTGGATTTAAGCCAACATGGCGAACGTATTGAATAATCATCATTAATAATCTGCTGTCTTAAAAGAACAGTCTTGCGCTGTGATCAAAGTGATGCTTTGATCTTGCTCAGGACTGTTTTTTTGTCTCGAAGAATGCTGGTTCTGTAAGTGTGGAAATTTTGCTACACTAGGTCAAAGTAATCGACCCTATAAGTCCGCTATGCATTGTCCATTTTGCAACGCCGCAGATAGTAAAGTCATCGATTCACGTTTAGCCGCCGAAGGCTGTCAGATTCGTCGACGTCGTGAGTGTGTAAGTTGCGGTGAACGTTTTACCACTTTTGAAAGCTATGAAGTGGTAATGCCCCGTGTGATCAAATCGAATGGAAAAAATGAACCCTTCGATGAGGCCAAATTGCGTCGTTCGTTAATGCATGCGTTGCAAAAACGTCCAGTCACACAAGAGCAGATCGAAACAGTTTTAAGTGATATTCAGTTGCAGATTCGTCGTTTAGGTGAGCGCGATGTGAAATCTAGAACAATTGGCGAAATCGTCATGCAATCTTTATTTGCCCTTGACCATGTTGCTTATGTCCGATTTGCCTCTGTCTATCAAGATTTTCAGGATGTTGAAGCATTTCGCCGTCAAATAGAGCAAATGCAGCAACGTGAACACTAATCATTTGAGATTTTTATGTCTGAGTTGAAACAAGATCAGTATTGGATGCAGCAAGCCATTGAACTTGCCAAACGAGGACTATATTCGACCAAGCCTAATCCAAATGTTGGGTGTGTCATTGTCAAAGATGATCAGTTAATTGGTGAAGGTTTTCATCCTAAAGCAGGTCAACCACACGCTGAGGTTTTTGCCTTACGCGAGGCGGGTGAACATGCGCAAGGCGCAACGGCTTACGTTACGCTTGAACCGTGTGCGCACTATGGCAGAACTCCTCCTTGTGCCGAAGCATTGGTGAAAGCCCAAGTTAAAAAAGTAGTGGTCGCTTGTCCTGATCCAAATCCACTGGTTGCAGGGAAGGGCGTTCAGATTTTAAAAAATGCCGGAATTGAAGTTGAAGTTGGCATTTGTGAAGATTTAGCATCAAAACTTAATCAAGGCTTTTTAAAAGCAATGTCTACAGGCATGCCTTATGTACGTTTAAAAGTCGCTTCAAGTTTAGATGGCCGTACTGCAATGGCATCAGGTGAGTCGAAGTGGATTACCGGTGCTGCTGCCCGTCAAGATGTACAACATTGGCGTGCGATTTCAGGCGCTGTAATTACTGGCATTGAAACTGTGATTGCAGATGATTGTCAGCTTAACGTGCGTTTACTCCGTAATTTTGATATCGAGACGGTTGCTCAGCCAAAACGTGTTGTTTTAGATCGCCAAGGACGTTTGTCACTTAACGCTAAAATCTTAGAGAATCCTGAAACTGTGATGGTGATGGGGCCGTATCGTCAAGAACTTGCTGATTTAGGCGTGATACAATTAGAAATTCAGCCTTTAAAAATGCTGTTACAGACCCTATCTAAGCAACATCAAATTTATGATGTGTTGGTTGAAGCTGGCGCAACATTGTCTACTGCCTTTTTGCAAGAAGGTTTGGTGGACGAATTGATTAGTTATATTGCCCCGACATTATTGGGGAAAAGTGCAAGGGCCATGTTCAATGCAGAATTTGAATATATGGCAGAGCAACTTCGTTTTACACTTCTTGATGTGACACAAATTGATCAAGATATACGCTTAAGGTTAATCCCTACGCAAGAGAAAGTATGAATTCAGAGCCTTCGGTTTATCACAAACGTCGTCATGCAGCCCGTACGACAGACGAATATCTTTTCCATCAGCTTGTGCCGTACTTGGGTAACAAGCGCCGATTGCTCCATCTAATTTTAGAAGCCCTTGAAATTACAGGGACGCTGAATAGCAAGAAAAAGAATCCACCAATTTTTGCCGATTTTTTTGCCGGCAGTGGCGTTGTATCTCGTTTAGCCCGCCAAAATGGTTACCGTGTGATTGCGAATGACTGGGAGCCTTATAGCCATGCTTTAAATCATGCGATTTTAGCCTGTGTAGATGCGCCTGCTTTTAAAGAGTTAGGCGGCTATCAAAAGGCAATCGACTATTTAAATCGCTTACCAGAAGTTAAAGGTTGGGTAACGCATAACCTTTGTCCACGGAACGATGATGTATACGATCCAACTCGTGACCGTTTATTCTTTAAACGTCGTAATGGTATGCGTATCGATGCAATTCGCCAGCAGATCGCAACATGGCAGGCACAAGGTGCAATTAATGATGTAGAGATGAGTGCTTTACTTGCGCCATTGCTCTATTCAGCCAGTTTTGTTAGTAATACGAGTGGCGTATTTAAAAGTTTCCACCAAGGGTGGGGCGGACGTACTCAAACTGCGCTAGAAAGAATTGAGTCATTACTTTGGTTAACACCGAGCCGTTTTTGTGAGATTGGTGATCGTAAACGTCCGGCTGCTGAAATGTGGTGTGTAGATTCACAACATCTAGCAAATCAAATGAGTGGTTTTGAAGTCGATGTTGCTTATCTGGATCCACCATATAACCAACACGCATATAGTAGTAATTACCACGTTTTAAATGCATTAACTTTATGGGATCAGGTTGATTTACCTTCACCGGATACCAAAGGTTATAAGAGTGGTATTGATAGAGCTTGGCGTAAAGAGCGTCCAAGTCCATATAACTCGTCTAAACATGCAAAAGATGCATATGAGAAATTACTTTCAACCATCAATGCGCGCTATATTCTGACCAGCTATTCAACTGATGGTAATATCGAGCCGAAAGATTTGCTTATGGCTAATCTAGAGCGGGGCAAAGTCACCTTGTTAACACAAGATGTTCCGCGTTATCGAGTGAGTAAACAACGACAGTCTGAACGTGCACGCGTACTTGAGTTTATTGTGATTACTGATACTCATGCCAAGTCAGGACCACCATTACGTCAATTATTAGGCCAGCTTTACCACTTCGCCGAGCTAGGTGGTGTAGATACCTCAGGTAATAGTACACAGCTCGCACTTTGGTAAGCGCTGCAACTTAAGCAGTGTAAAAAGATTTGGAGATTGAGCCATGTTTACAGGCATCATTGAAAGTTTAGGAAAAGTTGAAAGCCTGCAAAGTGTAGGTGGCGATGTACGTTTACGTATTCAGACTGATCTGGATATGTCAGATGTACATTTGGGTGACTCAATTGCAACCAACGGTATTTGTCTCACAGTGATTGAGTGGGGTGACAACTGGTACGCAGCTGATGTTTCTCGTGAAAGTTTAAACCGTACGACTTTGGGTAACTGGAAAGTTGGGCAACGTGTCAATGTTGAAAAGGCAATGTTACCGACAACGCGCTTTGGCGGGCATATTGTAAGTGGTCACGTTGATGGCGTAGGTGAAATTACTGTAGTACGTGAAGACGCTCGTTCCATTTATTATGAAGTGACAGCGCCGACAGAACTTGCTAAATATTTAGCGGAAAAAGGTTCTGTAACTGTTGACGGAATTAGCCTAACGATTAACCACTTACGTGGAAATATTTTAAGCTTGAATTTAATTCCACACACTGCGGAGCGTACTAATATTGGAACGTGGCAAGTGGGCAGTAAGGTCAACCTTGAAGTTGATGTTTTAGCACGTTATATCGAGCGTTTATTGCTGGGCGATAAAGCTGCTGAGCAAAAAACCGAGTCAAATATTAGTATGGCTTTTTTAGCTGAGAATGGCTTTTTAAAATAAAAGCTAGCTCATTAAAATAAAAACCGGACATATGTTCCGGTTTTTATTTTTGAAACATTAATGCTTGGTGAGAGTAACTGAATCTGTACCCACCCAAGTTTTATGATGTTGGGTACGAGTAATCGTAAACTTACCTTTTTCAGACTCTCGTGTAAGTAAGATAGATAAAGAATTAAAGTCGTTATGACTCATATAAAATTCTTGTGCTGAAAATGTCCATTGTTCACCCTGATTAAGCTGATCAACTTGCTTTGAAATCTGATGCAGAATGTCCATTTCTTATCCTCATTAATTAGCTTAAAAACACCACTTTTTATTCATATAATCAATTGATCTATAAGAATAATATTTATGTCTATTTTGTGACATATAAGTGTCATTTTTATGACAGAGGAGGCTTTTAAAACTTCATTTTTCTATTTTTTCATCAGAAAACTTAGAATTTTTTAAAATATATTCAATTTCTTCTTGAGCTGCCGAATTTAGCTTGGCTCGGAAAGCCGTTACAGACTGTTCAATTAAGCTCTCAGCTTCAAGTTCTAAACGAATGCGTAAACTTTCAAGCTCAGATAAGATTTGATCATCGGTAATACTAAGTTTTACGCCAGAAGAGTAATTGACTGCTGGCGTTTCAGGGTTTTTCTGATAACGCGCAGTTTGCTCTGCGACTTCTTGTTCTAACTGGCTACGGATGGCTTGAAGTGCTTCAGTCTGTTCACTAAATTTACGAACTTCATCGGCTTGCAATTCAGCCGCATAGGCCGCTTCTAACGCTCGTTTATCAGCAAGTGCTTTCTCTAAAGCAAGCTGACGACGAATACGTGCTTGCTCAATCAGCTCTGCCTTGAGGTCCGCGTAAGCTTTTTCAATTTTTTGCTGTGATTCTAGCTGTGCTTTTTCATCATTTAAAACCCAAAGCTGAATCGGAGTTTGAGGTTCTAATAAGTCGCATATACGTGCCAGATCTTGTTGATAGGAATGACGGACAGCTTCAGGCGCATTTAACCATCTTTTTTTAAAATCTTGCCCGACATTTAATGCCACCATGCTTCTCCTTGGTTCAACAGTATTTACATTTTAGCGCGTTATAATTTAAAGGTCCGCGGTTCTATACCCAAACGACGATACATTTTAAATTTTTCTCGCCCAATTTGCTTGGCTGTTTCATTATTTTCAACAATTTCTATAATGTGGCTAAAATGCTCAACTTGTTCAAGTGCATGATTGTTAAAATTAAATACTAACCAGCCTTGTTCAAGTGGTTGTTTAGCCGAAATACATACAGCAGCCTCAGCTTGATCAACCCCATGTGTAATAAAGCTGACAGGGTCAAAATCCCATAATCTTTCATCAAGAGTCTGTTGTAGCTGCACATCTGGGCAATACCACCAGATTTTAGAATGCTTCTGTAAAATCTTTCGGCATAAACGGCAAGCACTATCGACTTGCCGTTCTTCACTGGTTTCAAACAGATAAAAACTAACTTTAGCCATTCGTATTTACACGATTCGCTAAAAATTGCATGAGCAATGGTACTGGACGCCCTGTTGCGCCCTTAGCTGGGCCAGATAACCATGCTGTTCCTGCTACATCTAAATGAGCCCAGCGATACTCACGTGTAAAGCGTTCAAGGAAACATGCTGCCGTAATTGCACCGCCGTATGGACCGCCAATATTTGCAATATCCGCAAATGGTGAATCAAGTAATTCTTGATAATCTTCAATGACTGGCATACGCCATACACGGTCAAATGATTGCTCACCCGCTTGTTGGAGTTCAGCTGCTAAAGCATCATCTGGTGAGAACAAACCACTGAGCACTTTACCCAAAGCGACTACACATGCACCTGTTAAGGTTGCAATATCGACCACCACTGCTGGATTGAAGCGTTTGATATAGGTCAATGTGTCACACAGTACCAAACGGCCTTCGGCATCGGTATTTAAGATTTCAACAGTTTGACCGCTCATGGTTGTCACGATATCGCCCGGACGAGTTGCTTTGCCAGAAGGCATGTTTTCTGCGGCTGCAATCGCTCCAACGACATGAATCGGAAGTTTTGCTTCGCATAGGGCACGAATAGTACCCAGTACAGAAGCTGCACCACACATATCGAACTTCATTTCATCCATGCCGAGCCCCGGTTTTAATGAAATGCCGCCTGTATCAAAAGTAACGCCTTTACCAACAAGTACAACAGGAGCTTGGTCGATTCCAGCTTGGTATTCGAGAGTTACAATACGGCCCGGACGTTCA
Organism: Acinetobacter pittii; assembly: GCF_034067285.1. Classification (NCBI taxonomy): domain Bacteria; kingdom Pseudomonadati; phylum Pseudomonadota; class Gammaproteobacteria; order Moraxellales; family Moraxellaceae; genus Acinetobacter; species Acinetobacter pittii. Next base: position 3,449,283 of record NZ_CP139286.1, on the reverse strand, counting down.
GAACCTTTGCTGACCGCAAGAAAAGCATACATGCCTAAGTCAGCCATTTGCTGCTCATTTAACACAGTTACTTTGAGTAAGTCAGGGAATTCTGCAGCTAAAGCTAATGCTTGTTCTGCCAAATATTCAGGAAAACAAATGTTTCCTGGACGGTTTCCAAGGTCTCGTGCATACGATTGACCAGACTGTACTGCATGCACTAAAGATAGTTGCTTTTCATCAAGGCTCGTTGTTGAACTAATTAAATCAACCTGTTGTAACACAAATTCATTTTTTTTCGTTTTAAACTCATCATAACCATAAGCTGCTTGAGTTAAGCTTAAAGCGAATAAATAATGGTATTCGACAGGTAACGCAGCAATATCAATTGCGATATGCTTAAATTTATTTTGTGTCGATTTGATAATAGTTTGGGCAAGTTTGGCGAGCTTAACTGCCTGAAGTTCAGCTGTTTTTCCTAAGCCAAGTAATTGGCTATGAGGTTGATTTGAAACCTGACCAAATAAAGGCAGAGTTTCGTTGAAGTTGCCTTTAAATTGGGTGGCAGTAAGAACGCTTTCTAGGTTATTGATTTGATATGTGTTGATATTGCTTTGTAGCTGTTCTGAATCAACTAAAACCCACAAAGATTCATTAGATGTCTGTTCGGGAAAAGTTGTATAAGTTGTAAATTTCATGGCTGCCGTGATTGCCTATAGAAAGTTATGATGGATTAAAACATTGAAACACTTTCAAGCATAGCGTTGCAATGTGCGGTTTTATATTTTTAACATTCGGGTAAACTAGCACTCGTCCCGATTAGCCTTTTGGAAGTATTACTTTGATTATTCGGCGTTATCTCGTCAAGCAAGTTGTCTCTACCTCATTGGTGGTCATTTCCTTATTGACCTTAATCATGATGGGTGGTCGTCTGATCAAATACTTTGGTGTGGCGGCGCAGGGGCGTTTAGATGCCAGTATCTTGTTTAGCATCATTGGATATCGATTACCTGAGTTTCTTACACTCATTTTACCATTGGGTTTTTTCATTGGCTTAATGTTGGTGTTTGGTCGTTTATATGTTGACCATGAAATGGCTGTATTAAATGGTAGTGGTGTAAGTCGTCATCAATTAGCGCGCTTACTCATTCCAATGACACTTGTTTATATGGTGTTTCAGTCTGTGCTTATGCTCTGGATGACGCCGTGGGGACTACGTGAATTTGAAAAGCTAACAACCACACAAGCTGTTCGGACAGGTTTCGATTTGGTTCGACCAAGAGAATTTATTTCTTCTGGGCCATATACGATCTATGCAGGTTCATTGTCAGAAGATCGAAAGAATTTGAAGGACATTTTCTTTTATCAGCGCGCTGCTAAAGAAGATAAGCCAGATGTCATGATTTTGGCAAAAGAAGCGACTCGTGTAGAAGTTGCAAATGACACTGCCAATGTCGTCGATCTGGTACAAGGTCGTCGCTATGAAATATTCCCGGGACAACCAAAATATACACAAGCAGAGTTTCAGTCTTATCGTCTACGTTTAGAAAATGACAAAGATGTTAAGTTTGAGAGTGGCGATGTAGAAGCCCTATCAACAACAAAACTGTTTTCAAAAACGAATGATCCAGTCATTAGAAGTGAGTTGGGATGGCGTTTATTTGGGCCATTTACCATTGTTATTGCGTTAATGTTATCAGTGGCATTGTCTGAGGTGAGTCCACGACAAGGCCGTTATTACCGTCTTATTCCGGCGATTTTTATTTTTTCCAGTCTGATCGTATTAATGATTGCAATCAAGACTCGTATCAGTAAAGAAGAACTCGATATTTGGGCTTATCCTGCCGTGTTAGTTGTTTACGGCGTTGCAGCTGCCTTATTCTCACGTAAGCAGAAGTTGGGACCAAAAATCAAGAAACAGATCAAGCGAGTGAAATTATAATGTTAGCACGTCGAATAGTCGCCAAATATGTGACGAAAACCACTGCGCTTGCGATGTTTGGCACCACAGTTGTTTTGTCTATTCTACAGGTCTTATTTACGTATCTTGGCGAGCTGGGTGAGCTCAAACCAGGCTATAACGCATGGCAAGCTCTCGTCTATGTCTTGTGGGGAGCTCCTCGTTATCTATATGAAATTTTACCTATTTCTGCCTTAATTGGTGCTGTGATTGGTCTGGGTTCATTAGCAACGAGTAGTGAACTCATCGTCATGCGTTCAGTGGGCATTAGTTTGTGGCGTATTGTCGGTTGGGTGATGCGCTCAGCTTTACTGCTTATTATTTTGTCATTTGCTTTGAGTGAATGGGTTATTCCTTATACCAATGAAAAAGCACAAAGTGTTAAAAGCCATCGCTCTGTAGCTGCTTTAGGTGAAGTTAAAGGTTATTGGTCACGTGAAGGGCAGCGATTTATCTATATCGACTATGCTAACTCTCAGGGTAATTTAAGAGATATTCAAGTGGTCGACTTTGACCAGAACTATTACTTGCAATCATTAATTAATGCTCAGCAAGGACAGTTTATTAAAAATGGTCAATGGGCTTTGAAAAAAGCTGAACAAATGGACATTTTGGCGGCAGGAAATGCCATCAAAACTGATCATGAAGAGCAATCGCTTTCGTTAGCATTACAGCCTAAATATGTGCACATGGTGACTTTAGATCCTGAAGATTTATCACCAAGCCAACTGATTAGCTTTATGCGTTATATGGATGAATATAGTCAGGTGCCAAAAACTTACCAATTGGCTTTCTGGCAAAAAGTTGCTTCGCCATTTTCACTCATCGCATTAGTACTCGTAGCGTGTTCTTTTATTTTTGGACCATTACGCCAACAATCGATGGGTTTCCGTTTGGTGATCGCATTGTTTATTGGTTTGAGTTTCTATTATTTGCAGGACTTCTTGGGCTATGCGAGCTTGGTTTATTCTCCATCTCCAGCATGGTTCGTACTTGTACCTATCTTATTAATGTTTGGTGCCGGAAGTTATTTGCTTTACCGCGCTCGCTAATAATAATTGAGAGTTATGGTTTTCATCAATCGCAGATATTGGTGAAAGCCATAGGAATAAATAGAGTCTTGACCGAAAATTCGGTAAGATATTGTGACGAAATTCTAGACAAAAGAGAAATTGATTATGACGGATGCAACTGCTGGCAAGATCCCACACGTTCTGGTCATTATGGATGGTGTTGGACACCGTGAAGCGATTGAAGATAATGCTTTTCTTGCAGCAAAAACACCAAATTTGGCGGCAATGAAAGCCAAGCATCCGAATAGTCTAATTTCTGGTTCAGGTGAAGATGTTGGATTACCTGACGGTCAAATGGGAAACTCTGAAGTTGGCCACATGAATCTTGGTGCTGGCCGTGTGTTATATCAAGACTTTACCCGCATTACTAAAGATATCCGTACTGGCGACTTCTTTAAACATGAAGTGTTGATCGATGCTGTTGAAAAAGCCAAAGCTGCTGGTGGCGCTGTCCATATTATGGGACTACTTTCAGAAGGTGGCGTCCATTCCCATGAAGATCATATTGTGGCGATGTGTGAACTTGCATTAAAACGCGGTGCAAAAGTTTACTTACACGCTTTTCTAGATGGTCGTGATACACCTCCACGCAGTGCTCAACCATCTTTAGAAAAATTAGATGCGTTATTTGCTCAATATCCAGGCCAAGGCCGTATTGCAACCATGATAGGTCGCTACTTTGCAATGGACCGTGATAACCGTTGGGATCGCGTTGAGCAAGCTTATCGCTTATTAACTGAAGGTGAAGCACTTCGTACTGCACAAACCGCAGTTGAAGGGTTAGAGCTAGCTTATGCAGCCAATGAAAATGATGAGTTTGTAAAAGCGACTCGTATTGGTGATATCGCTAAAGTTCAAGACGGTGATAGCGTTGTATTTATGAATTTCCGTGCTGACCGAGCTCGTGAAATTACTCGCGCATTTGTAGAAAAAGACTTTGCTGGTTTTGAACGTAAAGTTGTACCAAATCTTTCTAAATTTGTGATGTTAACGCGTTATCAGGCAAGCATTGATGCACCAGTTGCATACATACCAGAAGCCCTCAAAAATTCATTGGGTGAGTATTTATCTTCTTTAGGTAAAACTCAGTTACGTATTGCCGAAACTGAAAAGTATGCGCATGTAACATTCTTCTTTAGTGGTGGCCGTGAAGATGAATATCCGGGCGAAAAACGTATTTTAATTCCATCTCCAAATGTTGCGACATATGACCTTAAGCCTGAAATGAGTGCTTACGAAGTCACTGATGAGTTGGTTAAAGCGATTAATTCGGGTGAATACGACTTATTGGTTGTGAACTATGCAAATGGTGACATGGTCGGTCATACAGGTGTGTTCGATGCTGCAGTTAAAGCAGTTGAAGCGGTAGATACTTGTTTAGGTCGTGTCTATGAAGCAGTTATGGCGAAAAAAGGCCATATGCTCATTACTGCTGACCATGGTAACGTTGAACAAATGCAAGACTACGAAAGTGGGCAAGTGCATACTCAACATACAACCGAGCTTGTGCCATTTATCTATGTTGGCCCAACACAAGCAACAATTGCAGAAGGTGGTGTGCTTGCAGACGTAGCACCAACAATTCTCAATTTAATGCAGATTCCTGTTCCTGCTGAAATGCAAGGGCGTAATCTGATTACACTATCTGCATAAGTTAAAGGTGATTGGATGCTGCAACACATTAAATATAAAAAACTTATTGTAAGTATGTTGCTGTGTTGCAGCCAATTTGCTTTTGCAGCGCCAGTTGTAAAAGAAAAATTGTCACCTTTGCACTCTGACTCGGAAGAGCCAGAGCATAGCTATGCAGAGGTGCCGATTGAGTCGATTCAACAGTTTGTGCAAATCTATGGAATTGTTCGAGATAACTATGTTGACGTGAAGTCCGATGATGCCTTATTTCAGCAAGCTATAAAAGGGTTGGTGAGTGGGTTAGATCGTTACTCGCGTTATTTGTCGGCAGAAGAATATCGTCAATTGATTCAATACACTGAAGGTGATCTTGCGTCAGTTGATTTTGCATTAAGCCCTGAATCTCATGTTCGTAAATGGATAATTCGTGATCTTAAAACAGGCTCAGATTCCTATAAATTAGGTTTGCGAAATGGTCAGACGATTCTCAAGATTGATAACCAAGATTTAAAAAATTTAAACCAAGATCAGGTGCTCGGTCTACTTTATGGCTCTATTGGAAGTACACTTCAAGTACAAGCAGAAGAGTTAAATGGAAACATTAACTTAGTTCGTAATAAAAAAATAGAAACCGATATAGAACCTGTAATGTTACATAATCAGGTGCTCGTACTCAAAATTAGAGTATTCCAGCAAGATACTGCTAATGAAATTAAAAGATTAATCGAAGAAAATAACTCCCCACGTTTAAAGGCTGTTTTAATCGATTTGCGAAACAATCCGGGTGGGTTGTTATCGGCAGCAGTTGAGTCGGCAGATTTATTTTTAAATAACGGAATTATTGTTTCAACCAAAAGTCGTTCGGAAGGTAACCAGCAATTTCAGGCACTACCTGGCAATGAATTTCAGAATATAAAACTAGGTATATTAATTAATCACCGCTCTGCATCGGCAGCAGAAGTTTTTACTGCGGCCATGAAAGAACACCAGCGTGCTTGGGTGATGGGTGAAAAAAGTTATGGAAAAGGTGTAGTGCAAAAGCTATTTCCTTTACCAAGTGGAGCAGCTCTACAGATGACCGTTTCACACTACTACACGCCCAATGGCAATATGATTGAAGGGCAGGGTATTCAGCCTAACCAGACCTATCCATTGCCCGCAGAAATGAAAGAAGACGTATATTTAGAGCGCGTTGCAGATTTATTCTTAAAGAGGAAGTAATTTTTATACTTCCTCTCCCATTTCGGTATCTAAGCCAAACTTTTTGAGTCGATAGCGCAAAGAGCGGAAAGTCATTCCTAACTTTTTAGCCGCCAAAGTTCGATTCCAATGCGTCATGTTTAGCGCATTCAATAAAATATCTTTTTCGATATTTTCTAAATAACGTTCTAAACCTTCCATTGGAAATTTTGGATGAGTCGTCTGAACAGTTGGTGTTTGATCTAGTTGTTGCATTACGATTTGCGGACTCACACTACTGCCTCTAAGAGGAGGTGCTAAGTGTGTCAAATCAATGCACTCATCATCACTTAAAGTAATAGCTCGTTCAATCATATTTCTTAATTCACGAACATTACCCGGGAAGTCTTGCTGCAATAAGTAGGTTTCAGCACTCGCCGTTAATTGTTTGCTTGGAATTTCCCATTCCGTACAAACCTTTTGAATAAAATGAGTGGCCAAGAGCAGAATGTCTCCACCACGTTCACGTAATGGCGGCAACATAATATCCATAACATGGATACGGAAGAATAAGTCCTGCCGGAATTTACCTTGTTGAACCAATAAATCCAAGTCTTGATGGCTGGCGCTAATCACTCGAAAATCAACATCAATTTCCTGATCGGAGCCTACAGGGCGTATCTTTTTCTCTTGCACAGCCCGCAGCAATTTAACCTGCATAGTTAACGGCAATTCGGCAATTTCATCTAAAAATAAACTGCCGCCGTGTGCCGATAAAATCAGTCCTTGTTTGTCTTGCGTCGCACCAGTAAAACTACCTTTTTTATGTCCGAAAAGTTCACTTTCCATGAGCTCAGTTGGGATTGCTCCGCAGTTAATGGCAATAAATGGCCCTTCGCTACGGTTGCTTAAACGGTGAATCAAATTAGCAACAACTTCTTTACCTGTACCGGACTCACCTGTAACAAACACAGGAGCTTGGGAGCGAGCTATTTTTTTTATAGCTGTCCGTAAGTTTTCTATAGGGGGTGAACGCCCGATTAGTAGGTCATTTTCTAAAGTTGTTTCACTAAACTCATGCTCTGGTTTTGGTTGGTTAAGCGCTTTTTTTAATAGCTGATCTAAATGAATTTGGTTAATCGGTTTACTAACAAAATCAAAAGCTCCCGCTTTTAATGCAGCAATTGCAATATCCATATTGCCGTATGCAGTTAAAACTGCGATGGGTGTGTGCGGGTAAGTTTGAGAAACGTGTTTAACCAATTCTAATCCACTACCGTCGGGTAGATTTAAATCGGTCAAGCACGCATCGTAATGAAACTGAGTAAAGAGTTGTTTGGCCTGTTCAACCCGATAAGCAAGATGTGTCTTAATCCCCATTCGTGCAAGAGTCATTTGCATTAACAGGCACAAATCTTCTTCATCGTCTACAAGCAAAACGAGTGGTTGCTGTTCTGCCATTTCCCCAAAACCTAATAAAAAAAATCAATATATTATTGGGCACGCTATTCGGAAGCATGCCCCTTGTTTTTGCTCTACATAAGTGAGCTTTGCATGGTTTGCCTCACAAAAACTATGAGACAAATATAATCCTAAACCAGTTCCATTAATTTCGGTACTGAAAAATGGTTTAAATAATTGAGATATATCACGTTTTGAAACCCCTTCACCGTAATCGATCACATCAATATAAATTTTATTTGTTTGTGAATGAATATTGATCAAGATATGCGGTGAGTCGGGTGCATTATGTCGTAAAGCATTTCTAACAAGATTAATCAGCACTTGTCTGAGCTGTTTTTCATCAAATAAGAGTTTTAAGGATGAGTCAGAAATTTTAAGCTGGATGGTATGTTTAACATCAGATAGATCTTCATCTAATAACGTTTTTATGAAGTCGTTTAATTCAATCTGGATTGGGTAGGTTCTTTCACCACGGGCAAGTCCTAATGTATCTTGAACAATACTATCGATGCGTTTGGTTTGCTTGCCAATCATATTGCGTAAAGTATTTTGCTGTTCAATATCACTATCTTTAAGCAGTTCATTTGCTTGCACAATTGCTGCAAGAGGATTGCGGATTTCATGTGCAATACTTGCTGAGAGTTGCCCTAAAGCGGCAAGTTTGAGTTGTTGAGCTTGCTGATTAATCTGCTGTGCATCTTGTAAGATGAGTAGTGTCAATGCTTGTTGTGGTACTAAAAGATGCTGCACTTTAATATTAATAGAGTAGGCCGAAAGCCGAGACTCAAAAATAAACCGATCACCTTCTTTTAGGTTATCAAACTTAAGAATTTCAAATAAGTCAGCATGCCATTTAGCTAGGGGGTATTTTTCACTGGCAAATTGAGGTGGAATCCCTAAAAGTGAACATGCTGCTGGGTTACTTAAAACGATGTCGTAGTTTTCATCTAGAACTAAATAACCTTCTTCAATTTGTTCCAAAATATAGCGGTTAATATTTTGTAGTTGATAGAGTTCTATTGATTGGTGGAAAGTCAGCGCCTCAAGTAACTTAAAGCGCTGGACCGCAATTTGCCCGATGCCGTGTACTACAAAAAATAAGAATGCCAATAAGGCGCTATTACCAATCGTATTTAAATTATTGTAATCAAATAAACTGCCTACAAAGCGTTGGTAGATAACAGCAATAACCGCAAGTAATGTAATGAGCAAAGACATTCTTGCGCTAAGTAAAATTGCTGAGGTAAATATGGCAATAACATAGAGCAAGCTGAGTTGTAAATTTGGTTCACCTACAGAAAATGTAAGTAAACTCAGGCAAATAACATCAACTATAAAAAATAAAACAAGCTGGCGTGTTGCCTGAGTAGCAACAAACTTAAAGCATAAAAGTTGAAGAAGGCTTAAGATTGAATAGCCGAGTAGTGTGTAAGAATATAAAGCGGGTTGTTGTAGACTAGTGTCGATTTGAGCATCGGTTAAAACCAAAATAATATTCAGGCTAACCGCAATAATAAGGCGATATAAACCATACCACGTGCCCAAACGAAAAATCGTATGGGACAAGGATGAGTTTATGGGAAATTGCATGTATGTCTGATTAAGGTTTGATCAGACCGTAACGAATCGCAAGGTGAGTTAATTTAACATCACTATCAATGGCTAGCTTTTCAAAAATACGGTAACGGTAAGTATTTACTGTTTTAACACTTACAAAAAGTTTGTCAGCAATTTCTTGAGCGCTAATACAATTTACAACCATCATTGCAACTTGCATTTCACGTTCAGAAAGAGAATCAAAAGGTGATTGCTGAGTATCGGATAAATATGAGCTCGCTAATTGCTCAGCAATATCGGCACTAAAGTATTTGCCACCTTGCATCACTTTATTAATTGCGCGAACCATTTCTGTAATTGGAGCACCTTTGGTGATGTAGCCTTTAGCTCCTGCTTTAAGCAAAAGAGAAGGGTAAGGTTCTTCTGCTAAGCCACTGACTGCAATCACTTTTGTATCTGGTGCAGTTTGCAGTAAACGGCGAGTTGTTTCTACGCCGCCGATGCCAGGCATATTGACATCAAGTAGCACAACTTGAGGATGTTTCTGACGAACAATAGCAATTGCTTCTTCACCCGATTCGGCTTGTCCAATGACCTCTACATCGGCATGATCTTCTAACATACGGCAAATGCCCGTACGTACAAGTTCATGGTCATCCACAACTAAAACTGTAATCAAGAAGACCTCCTTTCTTTCAAAAAACAAGTTTTTTGTTACATAAAGCAAAATTAGCTTGCAATGGAATGACAAAATTAGCAATCCTATTCTTATATAGTGAGCGAATAGTTGTGCACAATTGTGTCGGTAAAAGCGTTATACCTTATACCTCAAATGTAAGGCATAATTATAGTAAGCGCAAATGTGTATCACCCTGAGTCGAGTATTGTGCCGTGAAAAATTCTAAAAAGTCTTTAATGCATGTGCTAAGCATGTCTATTTTGCTTGGTTTGAGTTCAACAAGCTTTGCAGAACTCGTCAATAACCCGTCCTCAGGGAGTAGTGGTACTGCAAGCTTAAATTGGTCTTCAGCCGACGCTAGCCAATTTTTAAATGATGAAGATGATGAACCTACTCCGCAAGGTTCAACATCGGTAACCACAACATTGCGTGGTGGTAGTGCACCGAAAATTGTAGCATCTGCACCGAAGATTGCTCCAATCCGTGATACGACTGGTTACAATGCCCAGCCGAGTGTAAGCGCTCGAGCTGCACTTGTGATGGACGCGCAAACTGGTGAAGTGCTCTACAGTAAAAATACGAATGCTTCAGTGCCAATTGCATCTATTACTAAATTGATGACAGCAGTTGTAACGGCAGATGCTCGTTTAAACATGTCAGAAGAAATTACACTTGAGCAAATTGATTTTGCTGGTGCAAACGGTAAAAACTCAAGTTCAACACTCCGTGTTGGCGACAAGATGAACCGTGCAGAAGTTCTTCTATTTGCTCTAATGAAATCTGAAAACCCAGCAGCGGCAGCTTTAGCACGTACTTATCCGGGTGGTCGTCCAGCATTCGTAGCTGCAATGAACTCTAAAGCACGTGCTTTAGGTATGAACGCAACTCACTACTATGAGTCAACTGGTTTAGATCCGCGTAATGTGTCTTCTGCGCGTGACTTAGGGATTTTGGCAAGTACAGCTTCTCAATATGGTTTGATCCGTCAATTCTCAACTACACCGACTTATGACTTTAACTTGGGTTATCGTGTGTTGAAATCTAACAATACTAATGCGCTAGTGCGTAATGGTGGTTGGAATATTAACTTGTCTAAAACTGGTTATATTAATGAAGCAGGTCGCTGTGTTGTGATGCATACCACTGTAAACTCACGTCCGGCAGTGATTGTATTACTGGGTGAACCAAGTACACAGGCACGTAATAACGATGCAACTAACTTGCTTGGCTGGTTGAGCAATTTACCAAAACGTATTTAATTTAAATATTCAACAAAACGCTTCTATCAAGAAGCGTTTTTTTATGGCTATAAAAAAGACATAAAAAAACGGCTGTGTTGAACAGCCGTTTTTGAAAAATCAGATCTTACATATTAGATAAAATCGAATCTTTTACTTGATCCATTGTTGCATCAATTGACAACATAACTGCATCAGCACATTGTTTGATTGCAGTATCAGGATCTTTCAAGCCATTACCTGTTACTGTACATACAATGACAGAACCTTCGGCAATCTTACCCGCTTTAATATCGCGAATCGCACCACCGATAGAAGCAGCAGATGCAGGCTCAACAAATACGCCTTCATACATAGAAAGTAAGCGTTGAGCTTCTAAAATTTCGCTGTCTTGAAGTTCATCAAACCAGCCCTTAGAGTCGCGTACTACAGCTTTTGCATGGTTCCAGCTTTGTGGGTTACCAATACGGATTGCAGTTGCAACAGTTTCAGGGTTCTCAACTGGAGCACCACGTAAGAATGGAGCAGCACCAGAAGCTTGATAACCTACCATTGTTGGTAAACCTTCAGGTTTTGGACCAGTGAATTGATCAGTAGAAGCATCGTAAACAACTTGTTCAAACTGATCAGCAGGTTGGTTTGCTACTGCTTCGGTATAACCCATCCAGTGAGCTGTAATGTTGCCTGCGTTACCTACAGGTAAGCAGTGATAATCAGGTGCACGGCCTAGAGCTTCAACGATTTCATAAGCAATGGTTTTTTGACCTTGCAAACGGTAAGGGTTGATTGAGTTTACAATCGTTACAGGCGCTTGGTCAGCGACTTCTTTTACAAGACGCATACCATCATCGAAGTTGCCACGAATTTGCATCGTGATCGCACCATACATCATCGCTTGCGCCATTTTACCCATCGCAATTTTGCCTTCTGGAATCAAAACAAATGCTTTGATACCTGCACGTGCAGCATAGGCAGCAGCAGCAGCAGAAGTGTTACCAGTAGAGGCACAGATAATCGCTTTAGAGCCTTCTTCAACCGCTTTGGTTACAGCCATGGTCATACCACGGTCTTTAAATGAACCAGTTGGGTTTAAACCCTCATATTTCACATAAATTTCAACATCTTTGCCAATAATACGTGGAATATTCTCAAGTTTAATGAGTGGGGTGTTGCCTTCACCCAAAGAGATAGCACGAGTAGTTGCCGAAACTGGCAAACGGTCACGATAACGATCTACAAGACCAGTATAACGATTGGCATTAGACATGATGGTGTTCCAATTAGAGGTGAAGCGGGAGAGGGAATCTTTCCCTCAACCTGATTAACTATCGAGCGATTCTAAACGAATTCTTACGATTTCGCCACGAATTGCAGGTAATGCTTGGATTTGTGCAAGAGCATCATCCATTTTAGATTCAACGATTGGATCGGTCAGAATCACGATTGGAATAAGGTCTTTTAAACGAGATTGTTGCATGATCGCATCAATACTAATTCCAGCGCGACTTAAGATGGTCGTCACATCTGCAAGTACGCCAGTTTGGTCTTCTGCATTTAAGCGGATGTAATAACCTGTAGTCATTTCTTCACGGCTTAAAATTGGCACGTTTGTTAATGCTTCAAAAGCCAACTGAGGAATTGTTCCTGCGCCATCTTCGGTATAAGAGATGTCACGAACAATATCAATAACGTCGGCAACAACCGCAGAAGCTGTTGGACCTGCACCTGCACCCGCGCCGTAATAGAGTGTTGGACCTACGGCATTGGCTTGAACTAAAACAGCATTTTTAACGCCGTTTACATTCGCAATAAGTTGTTCATCCGGAATAAGTGTTGGGTGAACACGTAACTCAATACCTTTTTCAGCACGACGTGCAATACCAAGATGTTTAATGCGGAAACCAAGATCTTCAGCATATTTCACATCTTGGGCAGTGATTTTGCTGATACCTTCGGTATAAACCTTATCAAACTGAAGAGGAATACCAAACGCGCAAGACGCTAAAATTGTAAGTTTATGCGCAGCATCAATACCTTCAACGTCAAAAGTTGGGTCTGCTTCTGCATACCCGAGTTCTTGAGCTTCTTTTAATACATCATCAAATGCACGACCTTTCTCACGCATTTCAGTCAGAATAAAGTTACCTGTACCATTAATAATGCCAGCCAACCATTCGATATGGTTTGCAGCAAGGCCTTCACGGATCACTTTAATAATTGGAATACCACCAGCAACCGCTGCTTCATAAGCAATTTGTACAGCATTGTCTTCGGCAGCTTTAAATAATTCATTGCCATGTTCAGCGAGTAAAGCTTTATTGGCAGTCACGACTTGTTTGCCGTGTTTGATCGCTTCCATGATAATTTCGTAAGCAGGGTGGATCCCACCCATAACTTCTACAACTACATCAACGTCTGGTTGACGAACGATGTCAAGTAAATCAGCACTTTGTTTAATCCCTTCCAGTTCGAGATCTGGACGAGGGCGGCGTGTTCCAACGTGGGTAATTTGAATTTCTCGACCGGTGCGACGTTTAATTTCAGCGGCATTTTCTTGTAGTAGTTTAAGGGCTCCTCCACCTACGGTTCCTAAACCGAGTATTGCCAGGCGAACTGGTTTCACGTCACACTCCATATCATCATTTAATCATTTAGTTGAAGCTAGATCATAGCTAAAAAAAACGCCAGACTCTAGCGCTTTTAGTGCTTGTTCAATGAATTAGATTGCGATGTTTGGAAAAGAAGAGTAGATCAGTCTTTAAACAGAGGTCGATTAAACATTAATTATTTAAAAAACAAAGCGCTGCAATAATGGCAGCGCTTTTCTTAAGAGGTAGATGATTAATCATTCATCAACTTAAAGGGTGTTATTTATCCAGACGTTTAATTAATTCATCCGGTGTTAGGTAGCCACCTAGGTACTCACCATCCACATTGTAAATTGCCGGTGTTCCATTTACACCCATGTTTAAACCAAGTTGATATTGTTCTCGAACAGGGTTTTTACATTGTGCAGGCGGAATAGCAATGCCTTGTACGGCTTGGTTGAAGGCAGCTTTACGGTCTGTACTACACCATACTGCTTCCATGGTCGGCATAAACTGTTCGCCACGTGGCCAAGCAATGTAACGAACCTCAATGCCTTTCTCATTAATTTCAGGTATATGCTCATGTAGCTTATGGCAATAAGGGCAACTTGCATCGGTAAACACATAAATCACATGTTTCGCCTTACCTTTTGCAGGGTAGACAATCAAATCTTCATTTTTTAAAGCTGCAAGGTGCTTTTTATTTTCCGATGCTTGGAGGCTATCACCAATATTGTGAAGTTCTTTACCGCCTAAACGGATCACATCGCCTTGAACTAAATATTTTCCATCACTCGTTGTATAAACCGATGTCATGCCTTCGAGATTTACCCAATATAGATTAGGAACTTCAGTTGGCTTGATATCTAAAATTTTGACGTTGATGTTTGCATTCTTAAATTGTTTTTGCAAAGTCTCAATTAAACGCTGTTTCGCATTGCGTTCAATAATGGTTGAAGCTTCCCCTGTAGCAGGTGCGGTCGCAGTGAGCGCATCTTCTTTTTGTGGTTTGTTTTCTTTAGAACAAGCACTGAATAACAGGCTAGAAGCCAACGCACAGGCAAGAAAAAGTTGAGATCGGGTAAAAGACATAGATAACCCTTATTTCATCAGTATTTATAGTCAGAAGCTGCTAAGCATAACAAAAAATCTAGCGTGTATTGTTAAAACTTTCTTAACCTTTGTGAACGAAATCAAGTGATTGTTAGGCGTATTTCAAATAATAAGTTTTAAATTTTTTAACCTCTAGGGTGATGTTTTTCATGCAATTGTTGCATTCTTACTTGTGCCACATGGGTGTAAATTTGAGTCGTTGATAAGTCGCTATGACCCAGTAACATTTGTACTACGCGTAGGTCCGCACCGTGATTGAGCAAGTGTGTTGCAAAGGCATGACGTAAGGTATGCGGCGAAAGTTCCGCTTGAATATTGGCTTGTAGAGCGTACCGTTTAATGGCGTACCAAAAGTTCTGACGGCTCATAATTCCGCCATGTTGAGTCAAAAAAAGATAATCCGTCGAGCTTTTGTAGAGTTGAGACCGAGCATTATGCAAATAACGTTCTACCCATTCACACGCAAACTGTCCTAACGGTACCAAACGTTCTTTATTGCCTTTACCGGTAATTCGTAAGTAGCCTTGTTTTAAATTAATGAGTTCTAGGCGTAAGTTAAGAAGTTCAGAAACACGTAAACCGCAGGCATAAAGTACTTCAAACATTGCTCGGTCACGTAAACCGAGTGCCGTATTTATGTCAGGAGCTTGAATGAGTGCTTCTACATCTTCTTCTGATAGGTCTTTGGGTAAAGCTCTGCCAATTTTTGGAGAATGGTGGGTTGCTACAGGATTATCACTTCGTAATTTCTGTTCACGTAAAAATTTGTAAAACTGGCGTAGGGCAGATAGACAGCGGGCAATTGAGCGAGGGCTTTTTCCAACTTTAGTCAACTCAATCAAAACATCTGCAATATCATCACTTGTCCACTCTGGAAGAGCTGTTTTTTTATGAAGTTCACTACATTGAATGAGGTCGGATAAATAAGCATTACGTGTATGTGGACTTACCGTCTGAGCAACGAGATAGTCGCGAAAACCTTGTAAAAAGCTTAAATGTTCAGGAATTTGAACAGGGCTTGGAATACGCGGTTTTTTATTCAACATACACTAGATCCTCTAAACCTCTGTACTGTAAAAGAAACTTTAAGGTTTGTCGATTAAACTGAATAAGAAGTGAAATTTAACCTTATTTGGTAATTATTCTCATTTATATGTATACTAGAAAAAAAGGTTTAGGATCGGATGCGGTGCGTTTATCAGCTTTAAAAGTGAAGCAAGCGGCGACCATCACCAAAGTGAATCGGATAGAAGTAGAGTCCGAGCAGCAAGATTTGGTCGCAATTCGTTTGGAAAGTCTGGGCTTTGTACCGGGCACACGAGTGGAAGTGATTACCAAGGGTGTTTTTGGTGGTGATCCGATCTTGATCCAAATTGGCTTTACTCGCTTCGCTTTACGTAAAGCAGAAGCGGAAAAAATTGAAATTCAAGTAGAAGAAGGAGTACCCGCATGAGTGATGCGTTACGTATTGCCCTTGTGGGAAACCCAAACTGTGGTAAAACCTCTCTCTTTAACCATTTAACTGGAACTCGACAAAAAGTTGCGAACTATGCGGGCGTAACGGTCGAGCGTAAGGTTGGTCATTTTCAGTTGCCTTCAGGTCGAGCAGTACGTGTACTCGATTTGCCAGGGACCTATAGTCTTAATGCGACCAGTCCTGATGAAGCCATTACCCGTGACGTTTGCTTGGGTAAAATTGCCGAAGAAGGTCAGCAAGATGCCTTTTTATGTGTGGTTGATGCCACTAACTTAAAATTGCATTTAGGCCTCGTGCTCGAAATGATCGAGCTAGGTCGTCCGATTTTATTGGTACTGAATATGATGGATGAAGCGCGTCGTCGTGGCATCCAAATTAATACTCAAAAGTTGTCCCAGCGTTTGGGCGTACCCGTTGTCGAAACGGTTGCTGTCCGTAATGCAGGTATTGAAAATTTATTACATGCCCTTGATCAAGAAAAATACGGTGTGCCACAGACTGAACTCAGTGGTTTAACTGGGACTCATCATCAAAAAATCGATATGATTTTTAAAGATGTGGTTCATTATGTTGATCAGGGAGATAAGCGTACTGATTTTCTAGATCGCATTTTCTTACATCCAGTTTTAGGCCTACTTAGCCTTGCCCTCATGATGTTTATTGTTTTCCAAGCAGTTTTTGCTTGGGCAGCTCCATTCATGGATGGCATTGAAGGCTTGTTTGGTTGGCTAGGTGAAGTCATAGGAAGTGTGATTACCCAGCCGCTACTGCATAGTTTGGTGGTTGACGGTATTATCGCGGGTGCTGGTGGTGTAGTGGTGTTCTTGCCACAAATTTTGATCTTATTCTTCTTCATTTTAGTATTAGAAGAATCAGGTTATTTACCGCGCGCAGCATTTTTGCTTGATAAATTAATGTTTCAAGCTGGTTTAAGCGGCCGTGCCTTCATTCCTTTACTTTCAAGCTTCGCCTGTGCAGTACCGGGAATTATGGCAACGCGTAGTATTAGTGACCCTCGTGATCGTTTTACGACCATTATGGTTGCGCCATTAATGACCTGTTCAGCACGTTTACCTGTATATGCCTTGCTGATTGCTGCATTTATTCCAGAGAAAATGGTCTGGGGTATTTTCAACCTCCAAGGTCTGGTGCTTTTCGGCCTGTATATGGCTGGTATTGTGAGTGCACTCTGTGTTTCATTTTTAATGAAATTCTTCCAAAAAGATAAGTCTCAACATGCTTTATTGCTAGAGCTGCCAAGTTATCGTTTCCCTGATTTAAAAAGTGTAGGAATCGGTTTGTTGGATCGTGCAAAGATCTTCTTGAAGCGTGTCGGTGGAATTATTTTTGCGCTCTCTATTTTGCTATGGTTTTTGTGTACTTTCCCACAACCACCAGAAGGGGCGACATTACCTGCTATAGATTATAGTTTTGCAGGTATGCTTGGGCATCTTATCCAGCCTTTATTTGCTCCAATTGGTTTTAACTGGCAAATCTGTATTGCGTTAATTCCAGCTATGGCAGCTCGTGAAGTTGTGGTAGCTGCCTTAGGTACGGTGTATGCGTTATCTGCAACAAGTGATGATGCAGTGGCGCAAGGTTTGTCACACCTGATTAGTGCAGATGGAACAGGTTGGTCTTTGGCAACAGGTTTATCGCTTTTAGTGTGGTTCATTTATGCTCCACATTGTTTGGCAACATTAGCAACGGTACGCCGTGAAACAGGTTCATGGAAACATGTTGCAGCTATGACTGCATATCTGTTTGGTTTAGCTTATTTGGCATCGTTTGTTACCTATCAAATTGCTTCCCATTATTGGGGTTAAGGCAAGAAAGGAGGTTGTATATGGTTCAATATCTGATCATTGCGGTATTAGTGATTTGGAGTGCTGTCGTTGTTTTTAAGAAAGTATTTCCAAAAACAGCAAATTCAGTATTTTCTTCACTCTCTATATTTTGCGAAAAGCAGGGTTGGACAACTTTGGCAAAATGGCTTAAACCAAAAATGACCTTTGGTTGTGCTGGTGGCTGTGGCTGTTCAAGTGAAGATAAACCTACCAATCCAGTTCAAGAAATTAAGCCGATTAAATGGCAGTAAATTTACTATTTCTTGTTTCGTTTAAAAAGCCATCATATTGATGGCTTTTTTACGCACTGACACAAAAAAAGATGAATAAAGTTCAAACTGAAAAAGCATTCAAAACAGCAAAGTGCTAACATTTTTGCCATTCTGTCGATTGATAAATTGTGGGGCAAAAATGTTAATACAACGTGGTGGGTTAAAAGTTGTCGCAGGCTTGGGAATCTCAGGCGTTTCTGCTGTAAATTTCCTGCATGAACAAGGCTACCAAGTTGCAGTAACAGACTCTCGCCCCACGCCACCAGGGCATGATCAGATTCCGGCAGGAGTAAAGACAAGTTTTGGTCAACTTGATCAAGAATTATTATTACAAGCAGAAGAAATTATTTTAAGCCCAGGCCTTGCACCACAATTACCAGAAATTCAGGCAGCTATTGCTCAGGGGGTATCGGTAGTAGGGGATATTCAATTATTACGCCGTGCAACTGATGTGCCTATTGTTGCGATCACTGGCTCTAATGCGAAAAGTACAGTAACGACCTTAATTGGCTTAATGGCTAAAGATGCAGGTAAGAAAGTTGCTGTGGGTGGCAATCTTGGGCGCCCGGCTCTAGATTTATTAAAAGATCAACCTGAACTGCTTGTGCTTGAATTATCAAGTTTTCAGTTGGAAACCACATCTCATTTAAATGCTGAAGTTGCTGTGGTTCTAAATATGAGTGAAGACCATTTAGATCGCCACGGTAATATGTTGGGTTATCATCAAGCAAAACACCGTATTTTCCAAGGTGTTAAAAAAGTAGTATTTAACCGTGATGATGCTTTAAGCCGACCTCTTGTTCCAGATACGACACCAATGCAAAGCTTTGGTTTAAATGCACCAGATTTAAATCAATATGGTGTTTTAAGAGATGGCGATGGCACCCTTTGGCTTGCGCGTGGTTTGCAGCGTTTAATTAAAAGCTCGGATTTATATATTCAAGGCATGCACAACGTAGCCAATGCTTTAGCTTGTTTAGCTTTGGGTGAAGCAATTGGTCTGCCTATGGAATCGATGCTTGAAACTTTAAAGCAATTTAAAGGATTAGAGCACCGCTGTGAATATGTAAAGACTGTGCATGATGTACGCTATTACAATGACTCTAAAGGCACTAACGTGGGTGCTACGCTTGCAGCGATTGATGGTTTAGGTGCTGCAATTGAGGTTAAAAAAGGTAAGGTTGCCTTGATTTTAGGTGGGCAAGGTAAAGGTCAAGATTTTGCTCCATTACGTTCTTCTATCGAAAAATATGCCAAAGTTGTGGTATTGATTGGTGAGGATGCACCTGTCATCGAACAGGCTATTCAAGGCGCAACTAAAATTTTACATGCAGCAACGCTTAAAGAAGCTGTAGAGCTGTGTCAACGTGAAACGCAAGCTGAAGATGTGGTGTTGTTATCACCAGCATGTGCAAGTTTTGATATGTTTAAAAGTTATAATGATCGTGGTCAGCAGTTTGTTGCCTGCGTCAATTCGTTGGTTTAAAGAAAACATGATTAGGAATGTAGTATGGCAGGCTTAGCTCAGACCACAATCCAGAAAATCAATCATTGGTATGAACGGATATTGCCTAAATGGCCAGCGGAAGTGACGCCACGTAATATCCTGATTTTCTGTGTCGTTGCATTATTGTGTATCGGTTCAGTGATGGTTGCATCTGCTTCGATGCCCTATGCTGAATATATGCATGAAAACCCGTTTCACTATGTGATTCGTCATGGTATTTCGATTGTCGCTGCGGGTGTGGTGGCTTATTTGACCTATCGGATATCACTTAATACGTGGTTTAAAAATACCTTTCCGCTGTGGCTATTAACCATGGTTCTGTTGCTTGCTGCTTTGGTGGTGGGTTCGGAAGTCAATGGTTCTACACGTTGGATTAAAATTGGTGGCTTTACCTTGCAGCCAACTGAAGTTGCCAAAGTCATGATGGCAATTTTTACCGCAGACTACGTGGTACGCCGTGCCAAAGAGGTTCGTACTCATTGGAAAGGCTTGCTACGTTTAAGTGGGGTAATGGCAATCACAGTCGGTTTGATTATTGCTGAGCCTGACTTAGGGGCAACGGTCGTTATTGTCATGATGATGGTCGGGGTGTTCTTTTTGGCTGGTGCGCCGCCAACACAGTTCTTAATCATGCTTGGTGCGATTGTCACAGGTATTGTGTTTTTGATCTTATTTGAACCCTACCGTTTCCAACGTTTGATTTCATTTACCGACCCATGGGCAGACCCGTTGGGCGTGGGTTATCAGTTATCAAACGCATTAATGGCTTTTGGTCGTGGTGAGTGGTTTGGTACAGGCTTGGGGCACAGTGTACAAAAACTGTCTTATTTACCTGAAGCACATACTGACTTTATGCTGGCCGTGCTAGGTGAAGAATTTGGCTTCGTGGGTATTTCGATTGTTATTGGCTTGTCTTTCTTGATGCTCGCATGCTGTATCAAAATCGGTCACCGTGCTTTGAAGCATCATTACCTACGTGCCGGCTATTTAGCTTATGGTATTAGCATTATTTTCTTGCTTCAGATTTTGGTAAATGCGGGCATGAATATGGGCTTGATGCCGACCAAAGGTTTGACTTTGCCATTCATTAGTTATGGTGGTACATCTTTAATGATGTGTGCTGCGATGATTAGCTTGATCTTAAAGATTGATGCTTCAACACAAGAAGTAAACCCAGAACGAGAAGAGTCAAACTTCTAATTGAGTATTTAGAACTTTAGAAAAGCCCGATTTGATATCGGGCTTTTTTATTATTTAGAGATATGTTCCGTTGAGCTCTTGTCCATGGGGAATTAAATCGACATTCCACTGCGCTACAGCCTGCCTTAGCATTACTCTAGGCTGATCTAGATCAACCTTAGGTTGACCTAAGGCTTGGATTGCTTTTTGGAGTAATTCAGGAGCTTTTGATAAATCGAGTGCTTGAGCAAGATTTTGTTTAGAGAGCTTTTGTCCTTGGTCATTCATGGCAAGGGGAAGGTGCATATAGCTCAATTTAGGATAACCTAGAAGCTGTCCCAGCCAGATCTGACGTTCAGTGTTATCTAGTAGATCTGCGCCTCGAACGACATGAGTAATACCCTGTAGATAATCATCTACGACGACAGCAAGTTGATAGTTAATAATCCCATCACGGCGCTTAAGGACGAAGTCCCCGAGATCGTGTTGTAGATTGGAGCAATGACGTCCTTGAAGGCGGTCATCGAAACAGATCTGCTGATCTTGAACTTTTACCCGTATCGCTTGACCTTGAAAATCAAGATTGAGATCACGGCAAGTACCCGCATAGATTGCATTTGAACCCAACATTTTACGCGTACATTGACATGCATAAATAAGACCTTCTTCCTTAAGTTGGTCTAATACGCTTTCATAAATGTCTAAACGGTTTTTTTGAAAGATGATCTCGGCATCGGGTTCAAACTGGAAAGCTTCCAGTGAGGTGAGAATATGCTCTTCACTACCGGGATAAATACGAGGGATATCTGTGTCTTCGACACGAACCAACCATTTGCCTTGATGGGCTTTTGCATCGCAATAGCTGGCAACCGCAGTAATGAGTGATCCAAAATGCAAAGGGCCGGTTGGCGAGGGCGCAAACCGGCCTGAGTATGAAAAGCTAGGCTTCTCTTGAGTAGCTACAGCGGTCATATTAACCGTTATTTTGCTTCTCTTTAATTTCTGCCAAAGTTTTGCAATCAATACATAAAGTTGCAGTTGGACGCGCTTCTAAACGACGTAAGCCGATTTCAATACCACAAGTTTCACAGAAACCGTAGTCTTCATTCTTAATTGCTTCCATAGATTGTTCGATTTTACGAATTAACTTACGTTCACGGTCACGTGTACGTAATTCAATTGCAAATTCTTCTTCTTGGGTAGCACGGTCGTTTACATCTGGCAGTGCAGTTGATTCGTCTTGCATCGTATTTAAAGTACGATCAACTTCAGACATTAATTCAGCTTTCCATGCTTGCAGAATTTGTCGGAAATGCTCGAGCTGTCCTTCAGACATGTACTCTTCATTTTTCTTAGGTTGATAAGGTGCAATACCAAATAAACTTG
Source organism: Acinetobacter pittii (assembly GCF_034067285.1). Taxonomy (NCBI): domain Bacteria; kingdom Pseudomonadati; phylum Pseudomonadota; class Gammaproteobacteria; order Moraxellales; family Moraxellaceae; genus Acinetobacter; species Acinetobacter pittii. The sequence goes on along the minus strand of NZ_CP139286.1, from coordinate 3,427,153 downwards.
CAGTTGTGCCTATGTCAGAAGTTTTAGGTTTCACTTTACGTGCACGTTTTGCAGAAGCTTTGTCACCTTCCACTACAACTTCTGTATGTTCATCCAAAACTTGGTTGTGGTTGTCATTCGCCATAATAGGGCATTCCTCATCATACACGTATTATCTATACGCAAAAAATATGGTGATATGCAAGTGTTTTTATAGAAAACCATCGATGGGATTTTCCCATCGGGTCGTCATCATATAGATTTTTCCTGCAAGATGATAGTCATTCCGACCCGTAAATATTTTCAAAACGTGTTTACCCCAGTCATAATTATATATAAGCATATAAGAAATAGGGCTAATAGCCTGAAATATCAGTGTTTATATGCCCTTGAAAATTTTCAAGGCGGAAGACTTCAGTTTCAAAACTACCGTCGTTTTTTAGACGAATGTAACGGTAGCCGGGAGCATTTTGATCTAAAGCAAAATCATTACTAAACGGTTTAAACTGAACACTTGTCGATGGAGTCGAGAAAAATTCGACCCCTTGCCAAATGTTTATGGAGTCCTGATGGACATGGCCACAGACTAATGCTTTTACATTTTTAAACGGCGTTAATGCTGTAAGCAAAGCATTAGAATTTTGTAGTTTGTGGTGATCAATCCATTTCGATTTCATGGCAAAAGGATGGTGATGACAAGCTAGCAAAATCGGGTTGTCTGCAAACTCTTTGAGTAAAGCCGTTAAGTTCTCTAGCTGTTCTTCTGATAGATGCCCATCAATATGACCTTTTACCGCACTATTTAATAAAATAACGCGCCAGTTTCCTAAGCCAATCACCACCGGTTCCTGATGGTTCTCTTTATGCAATGGAAAATGGTCAACATTGTCATGATTACCTAAGGTCTGAAAAAAGGGTAGACCAAGCGTTTGCATATATTGAATATAGCGTTTGTAGGTAATAGGTGTTGGTGCCTGAGCCAGATCACCCGTATGGACGATAGCATCAATTTCAGGATGTTTATTTCGTATTTGCTGAATAATGGCATGAAAACTTTCTTCAGGATTCATACCCACAAATTCTAGATGTGGATACTCCAATAGGTGGGTATCGGTAATTTGTATAATGACATGGTCTTTTTGTGAAAGTGTTGAGACTTGAAAAGTCACCGTCCTACCTCGTCGGATTTTATTATCGTTGTGATGTGTTGAGATAACCATTGTAACGCCATAATGACAGGAGCGTTTCTTAAACGTCCACTGTCGAGTAGGGGCTGGATGTCACTATAATTAAATAAATGTAGTTGAATATTTTCACCCTCATCATCTACGCCAAATATACCACCTTCAGTGGATAATTCAGTTTCGGCAGCATACAAATGAAAAAATTCGGAACACGCCCCGGCAGAGGGGTAAAAACTAAATAGATGCTTTAAGTCCTGAATTTCACATCCAGATTCTTCGAGGCTCTCTCGTCGAATACAAGTTTCGGGAGATTCGTCTCCATCTAATACGCCTGCAATGATTTCCAGCTGCCATGGAGACTGAGAGTCGTCTAAAGCCCCAACACGAAACTGTTCAATCAATGCAAACTGTTGCTTTTGGTCGCTGTAAAGTAGAACACCAGCCGCTTCAGGCCGATGAACGAGTTCACGCTGCAATACATGAGTATATTTAGTTTGATTAAATAGACGATGTCGAAGGCTGACTTTTTCAACTTGAATAAAACCACGGAATAATGATTCACGTGATGTTACTTCGACATCTTTAGATGTATAACTTGGACGTTCAACAATACTCATGATTCGATCAGGACGAAATCTATTTATTTCATCCTAACCGAGAATCATGGCTAGGCAAGTGTTTTTTTTGAATATTTACACTTTATGATACAGTTTTTGTCCTTGTTCTTGATAAACCTCTTTCATCGCTTTGAGGCCTTCTTCAACCTCTGAATCGCTATTAGTGAGATTGTTGGCATAGTCACGGACATTCTGAGTGATTTTCATCGAACAGAATTTTGGACCACACATTGAGCAGAAGTGAGCAGATTTATGCGCCTCTTTTGGTAAGGTTTCATCGTGCATGCTACGTGCTGTATCAGGATCCAGACTTAGGTTGAACTGATCATCCCAACGGAATTCAAAACGTGCTTTTGATAAGGCATTATCGCGTACCTGTGCACCCGGATGTCCTTTAGCAAGATCGGCAGCATGTGCCGCAAGCTTGTAGGTAATAATCCCGTCTTTAACATCTTTTTTGTTTGGTAGACCTAAATGCTCTTTCGGTGTCACGTAACAAAGCATTGCTGTGCCATACCAGCCAATCATAGCTGCACCGATTGCAGAGGTAATGTGGTCATACCCCGGAGCGATATCTGTCGTTAATGGCCCAAGCGTATAGAATGGTGCTTCTTTACATACTTCTAGCTGAAGATCCATGTTTTCTTTAATCATGTGCATTGGTACGTGACCGGGGCCTTCAATCATGACTTGAACATCATGTTCCCATGCACGGTGAGTAAGTTCACCTAGTGTTTTAAGTTCACTGAACTGTGCTTCGTCATTCGCATCTTGAATACAACCCGGACGTAAACCATCACCTAAGCTAAACGAAACGTCGTAGGCTTTCATGATTTCACAGATTTCATCGAAATGAGTGTATAAGAAGTTTTCTTCATGATGTGCTAGACACCACTGCGCCATGATTGAACCACCACGAGACACAATACCTGTTAAACGGTTTGCTGTAAGTGGAACATAGCGAAGCAATACACCTGCGTGAATTGTGAAGTAGTCAACGCCTTGCTCAGCTTGTTCAATCAGTGTGTCTTTAAAGATTTCCCAAGTCAGGTCTTCTGCAACACCATCAACTTTTTCAAGTGCTTGATAAATAGGTACGGTGCCGATTGGAACAGGTGAGTTACGAATAATCCATTCACGTGTTTCATGAATGTTTTTACCTGTCGATAAGTCCATAATGGTGTCGGCACCCCAACGGGTTGCCCAAGTCATTTTTGCAACTTCTTCATCAATGGAAGAGCCAAGCGCTGAGTTACCAATATTGGCATTAATTTTAACCAAGAAGTTACGGCCAATAATCATTGGTTCAAGTTCTGGATGGTTAATGTTGGCAGGAATGATCGCACGGCCTTCAGCCACTTCTTGGCGAACAAATTCAGGTGTAATTTCTTTTAAATTTTTTGCACCAAAGTTCTGTCCGGCATGCTGACGCATATCAACGCCTTCACGTTGGCGCTGATTTTCACGAATTGCAATATATTCCATTTCAGGTGTGATAATACCTTGCTTGGCATAGTGCATTTGAGTGACATTTTTGCCTGCTTTAGCACGGCGCGGGTTTTGAATATGAGCAAAACGAATGTCAGCGGTGCGAATGTCTTTTAAACGTTCCTGACCAAATTTTGAGGTCAAGCCAGACAGTACATCGGTATCGTTACGCTCTTCAATCCAGTTTTGGCGAACTGAAGGTAAACCTTTGTCTAAATCAATTTCAACATTTGGGTCGGTATAAACACCTGAAGTGTCATAAACCATAATAGGAGGATTATGTTCACCACCAAGACCGGTAGGGGTGTCGGTTAAAGAAATTTCTCGCATTGGAACCTGAATATCAGGGCGAGAGCCTTCAATATAAACTTTTTTAGAAGCGGGTAAGATGCGAGTTAAATCTTTTGCATCTTGTTCATGTTGTGCTGAAATTTCAGCAGAAGAGAGATTCGTTAACTGGTTCATCACATGATCCTTATGAATAACATCAACGAATCAAGCACGACCAAAAACGATGGCGGATTTATCTTTATGAGATAAATTTAAGGCTTTAAGTTTTCAGATGGCTTGATTCCTACGCAGGTCTTAACCTGATCAGGTTCAACGGTACTTGTGATCAAACTTGTGTTGCGATAACACGGAATTTACACAATCTCAGCGAGCTATTACTCGCGCTCCGTCAAGCGATTTAAAGACTAACATGTTTTAGGTTGGCTGGCATTGTCAATTTGTATCTATACAAACCGCATCCATATGGCAGTCACGATAGACTTCAGTGTTCCATGGCGAATCAAATTTTAATAACTGCTCAAGTTGTTCATGCGTAATCTGATAATTTGATTTTTTATCGCCATTCTTATCAGTTAAATCTATTTTAAATTGCTTATTGCGTTCCTTTACAGGAGTGGCAATAAACTTAAGAAACAGTTGAGCAGGTTTGGCTAAACTCGACTCATTTTGTGTAGAGAGAAACCGAATTTGCTGAAGCGCATCTTTATCAAACCATGTGTTCGGCGCATATTGATCTGACACAGGGGTGTTATCTAGGCCAAAGAAAATAAAATAGCGGTATTCGTTAAAGAGTAATTTGGCATCGTTAATAAAGTGGCTTTTTGGATACTTTTGAATAAATTTTTCCCAAAATAATGCACGTTCAGTGAGCTCTTTCCAAGAAATAGCCAACGCTCCATCGTTATAGAAAATGTTTTGATTGTCTTTTGCCATACGCGTTAAGAACTCTTTTTGGTCAACGGGTAAGGCTTTAGAAAAAACATCAACTAAATAGTTTGGCTGACGTCGATAGGTAAACATGCCTTCACCTTGATAAAGCAGTTCAATGTAGGCTTGGCCTTCATGTTGAAGTAAATATTGATCACGCGGGCTCAGTTGGGCGAAGAGCTTTTTCTGACTTTGAATCACCTTTTTAAGGTCTTGTTGTTTATGTTCTAAAACAGCATAGCCAAAAGCTTCAAACGCTCGGCCTGTTTTTTCAGTGTAGTCTTGTTTAAGAAAACGTTGATACATGGTTGTTGATGCATCAATTAGCTTAAGCTGTTCCTCATTTTTTAACGAAGGAACACAGGTTTTAAGCTTTTCATTAATTTGATTTAAATCTTCTATTTTACTGTTCTGATTAATCGTGTGCATGGCTACCATAATTTGTAAGCAACCGCTGTCTTGTTTTTGAGAAGCCTTTTGTTCAGTTGGTTTTTGCTCTTTAGATACGCCCTGATCTTGCTCTGATGTTTTACTACATCCAGCTAAAAGTAGTGCACTGCACATACTCATCATTAGAACTTTTTTCATCATTGTACTTTTATAGAAATTAATATTACTCAAATTATAACGCTTAAAAAGATTGCATCATTGTTAGAAATCTTTATTATTAGGTAGGTCGGTCTACTTAAATTAAAGCTATGAATGATAAAACAGCAAGACAGAAAATTCTCGATGCAGCAGCAACCTTGTTTTATAACGATGGCATTACTGCAACAGGAATTAACACAGTTACGGCTAAAGCAGATGTTGCTAAAATGTCGCTTTATAATAATTTTTCTTCAAAAGGTGATCTTGTTGATGCCTATATTGCTGCACGGCATCAAGAGTGGCTCGACCTCTATCAAACACGTTTAGAAAAAACAGAAACAGCGAAACAAGCCATTTTAGCTGTGTTTGATGCCTATCAAGACCATGCAGAATTTGCCTATGAAAAAGGCTTTCGAGGTTGTGGATTATTGAATGCTGCCGCTGAGTTTCCGGCCAATAGTGCAGGGCGAAGCTCGGTAAGACAGCATAAAGAAGAAGTTGAGGCTATTGTTGCTGAGCATTTAAAGAAATTAATACCCGACTCACAGCGTATTAGCTATGTGGCTACACAGCTTTCTTTTCTTTTAGAAGGTTCTATGGCGCGAGCAGGGTTGGAAGGTAACAGTCGTCAACTCCTCTTGGCAAAACAAATGGCAGAAGACATTTTAAATAGAGAATGCCCACATGATTAGCCTCATTAAAAATAGTAGCTATGGAGGCACAATCGCAATTTTAGTTGCCTCTGTTCTGTGGGGAACAACAGGTACTGCGGCCGCATTTGCTCCGACACTTGGCCCACTTGCTATTGGCGCTGTAGCGATGGGTGGAGGAGGTCTTTTGCAGGCTTTGGTCGCTTCACGAGCCATTCGGGAAAACCGACAATTCATAAGAGAAAATCTTTCAATACTTCTTTTAGGCGTAGCGGCAGTTGGTATTTATCCTTTGGCCTTTTATTCCTCAATGCATTATGCGGGCATTACGATTGGTACTGTGGTTTCAATTGGTACTGCTCCATTGATCGCAGCAATTTTAGAACGATTTTTTGACCGCAAAGCTTTATCGGCTATCTGGTTTCTAAGTTTTGTGTGCGGTGTGCTTGGTGTAAGTATGTTGTCGATGGGCGAAAGTCATGTGGTTCAAGAGAGTACAAATCAATGGAATAAATTCTTCGGTATTTTCCTTGGGCTGGTCGCTGCTACAACTTATTCGCTTTATTCATGGGCTGCAAAAAGATTAATAGATCGGGGCGTTGCTGCTAAAGCTGCAATGGGCATGATTATGGGTGGTGGAGCAGTTATTTTACTGCCTACTTTGTTGATTACAGGGGGAGGGTTACTGCAAAGCTCAACCAATCTACTTGTGGCTGGCTATATGATGCTGATTCCTATGTTTTTGGGTTATTTACTTTTCGGTTTTGGTCTAAAAACAGTAAATGCTAGCAAAGCGACCACCCTAACTTTATTCGAACCTTTAGTTGCTGCGATTTTTGCGATTGTTTTGGTTGGTGAGCATGTTTCATGGGTCGGTTGGATAGGCATGTTTTTGATTTTTATTTGTATTTTAATCTTGTCAAAAACGAAGGACGCTTAAAAAACTAAAACTTTTAATGGCTTGAGTTTGATTAGAATTTTTCTTAGTCTTAAGAGCAAGTTTTATCGTTGATTTGAACAATGAAAATAAAATTAATGGTCGCTGTGGGCCTTTGGAGTTTTGCATCTTCGAGCTTTGCTCTAGATTTGGTTGAAGCTTATGAGCGCGCAAAACAAAATGATCCGACATGGCAAGCCAATCAACAACAATATGAAGCAGATCAACTTAATTTAGGCTTGGCAACGGGAGCGTTATTACCGACCGTCACATTGTCTGGGAACATTACTCGTAATCGACAAACTGTAAAACGTTCAAACTTTCCGGGTGTTGACCAAGAAGGCCTGTCAGATGCTTTGGTAAGTAACACGTCAACGACTCGACAAGCGACTCTCACCGCACGTCAGCCATTATTTCGAATGGATGCCTGGGAAGGTTATAAGCAAGTTAAAACTTCGGTTGCCTTAAGTGAAATTACTTTAAGACTGCAAAAACAAGATCATGTTTTAAATGTAGCAGAAGCCTATTTTAATGTGTTGCGTCAGCAGGCGTTGAGTGTTGCATATTTACAAGAAGAAAAGGCTTTGCTTGAACAGCTCAATATGATGAATGCCAAACTCAAAGAAGGGTTGGTGGCGCGTAGTGATGTGAGTGAAGCAAATGCCCAATATCAAAATGCCAGAGCCAATCGTATTTCAACCAATGTTCAATTACTTTTAGCCCAAGAGCAGCTTTCTGAATATATTGGTTCTTATCAAGATAAACTCGCTGTACTACGAAATGACTTTAGTTTTCAAAAGCCTTATCCAGCAGAGCTTAATGACTGGCTTTCTTTGGCGCAGCAAAAAAACTTAAAAATTCAGCAAGCCCGCTTACAGCAAAAATATAGTGAGGACCAGCGCCGTGTAGAAAAGGCAGCGCTTTATCCCCAAATAGATGCTGTGGCAAGCTATGGCTATACCAAACAAACACCAGAGACGCTCATTTCGACTGACGGAAAATTTGATCAGGTTGGGGTAGAAATGAACTGGAATTTATTTAATGGCGGACGGACCCGAACATCAATTAAAAAGGCGACTGTAGAAGCCAGTAAAGCTCAGGCTCAACTTGATGCAGCGATTCGCCGTGCCAATGTCGATGTGAAAAGTGCCTTTATGCAGGTCGATACCGATCAAGCCAAACTCGAAGCAAGAAAAGCTGCAATGGATTCATCTTCTTTAGTTTCTCAAGCCTCGAAAGCGAGCTATAACGAAGGCTTAAAAAGTATGGTTGATGTTTTATTGGCCCAGCGTAATGCTTTTTCTGCAAAACAGGATTATCTTAATGCTCAGTATGACTATTTATTGAATGTACTTCGTTTAAAAGCTGCGGTAGGTCAATTAGGTGAAAAAGATCTGGTCGAGCTCAATAGCTGGTTAACGTATCAGTAATAAAATGCTTTTATCTGAAATTTAATTTTGTCATAAAAACTTAATGATTGCTGTGTTTTAATGCTCAATCATTTTATTCCTGCGCCATCATGTTGGAGGCTTCCCTTGAGTCCGAGTAATCCGGTGTTAAGCCATCATATTTCTTCTCAATTTAATGAAGATTTGCAAGATGTAAACACAAAGTTTATGACCATGGGTGGCTTGGTCGAACAACAGGTTGCCAATGCAATTCATTCTTTGCTTGATACAGATGCAAATTTAGCGATTGATGTTCAATTTAAAGATAATGCAGTCAATCAATATGAACGTGATATTGATGAAGGTCTGACGCTAATTTTGGCACGACGTCATCCAGCAGCAATTGACTTGCGTATGGTTATTGCCATGAGCAAAGCCAATACTGACCTTGAGCGCATTGGTGATGAAGCTGCAAAAATTGCCCGTATTGCACAAAACCTCTGTGAAGAGGGAGGTTCACCTCGTGGCTACATGGAAACACGTCATATTGGTAACCAAGTTCGTGTCATGATTCATGATGCACTTGATGCTTTTGCGCGTTTAGATGCTGATCAAGCTTTACGTGTACTTTTAGCCGATGCTGACATCGACCGTGAATATCAATCAGCAACGCGCACATTAATGACTTATATGATTGAAGACCCGCGACATATTGCTCGTGTAATTAATGTGATGTGGGTTTTACGTTCATTAGAGCGTATTGGCGATCATGCTCGTAACATTGCTGAGCAAGTCATTTATATGGCGAAAGGCTTTGATGCTCGTCATACCAAAATTGAAGAAATTGAAGCCAAAGTCCACGAAAAATAATCTTGAGCTGAAATATTTAAAGGCCTTGTTTGAAGCAAGGCTTTTTTATTTTTAAAAATAATAGATAAAAAAATGTCCCGAACTTTGGGGGGAAGTTCAGGACAGAAAATCAAGTGCATAAACACGACAGGGATCGTGTTCTTCTTGCTATAGAGTGATATTAAGTTCTTCGCTTTTTGATGTCATGTAGAGTCCTGTGCTCTCTATGTAAGGCTTTTTATGTTTGTGTAAGTTTCACGTAAAAAAAGGCGGATCTATGTATATAAATCCGCCTTTTTAATGATGAAAAAGCTAAAAGCAACTGATTACTCTGGTTTCCAGCCCTCAGCTTTTTCTACACTTTCATCATTATTGAAAAATTTTTCACGTTGTTCTTCAAGAAACTTTTTCGCTTCTGGTTCAAACACGTTTAAACGCTTTTCATTAATGAGCGTAGTTTGATGCTGTAACCATTCTTGCCATGCTTGCTTAGAAACATTTTCAAAAAAATCTTGGCCTTTAGCACCCGGGAAAGGAGCGAAGTCTAAACCTTCCATTTCCTTTTGATATTTACGGCAAAATACTTGGCGACTCATGTTTTATCCTTAAGCGTATAACTGTTCTAAACGTGTATGGGCACGCGCAATCGCAGCTTCAACCTGTTTTGGTGAAGTTCCACCAATATGATCACGTGCATTTACAGAAGCTTCTAGTGTTAAGGCTTTATCAAACACATCTGCTGTAATTAAGTCAGAGAATTGTTGTAATTGCTCAAGTGTTAACTCAGATAAGTCTTTTTCTTCTGCAACACCTAATGCAACAGCTTTACCTACAATTTCATGAGCATCACGGAAAGCAACGCCTTTTTTCACTAAATAGTCAGCAAGATCGGTTGCAGTCGAGAAACCACGAAGTGCAGCTTCACGCATGATTTCAATATTTGGAACCAATGCAGGAATCATGTCTGCGAAAGCCATAAGTGAACCACGAACCGTATCGATCGCATCAAATAATGGTTCTTTGTCTTCTTGGTTGTCTTTGTTATATGCCAATGGTTGACCTTTCATGAGCGTAAGTAAGCTAATTAAGTCACCAAATACACGGCCAGATTTACCACGAATAAGTTCTGGAACATCCGGGTTTTTCTTCTGTGGCATAATTGATGAGCCAGTACAGAAACGGTCAGGAATATTCACAAATTTGAATTGTGCAGAAGTCCAAAGAATCAGTTCTTCTGACATACGTGATAAATGCATCATGATCAGTGCTGCAGCAGCATTAAATTCGATTGCAAAGTCGCGGTCAGACACAGCATCAAGAGAGTTTTCAGATACAGCTTCAAAACCTAAAAGTTCTGCTGTATAAGCGCGGTCAATCGGATAAGTTGTACCAGCAAGAGCAGCTGAACCAAGTGGCATGCGGTTAACGCGCTTACGACAATCTTGAAGACGTTCGGTATCACGCACTAACATTTCAAACCATGCTAACAAGTGATGACCAAAAGTCACAGGCTGAGCAGTTTGTAGGTGTGTAAAGCCAGGCATAATTGTATTTACATTTTTGGCAGCCAAGCCTAACAAGCCTTTTTGTAAACGTTCTAATAATTTTAAAATATCATCAATTTCGTCGCGTAGGTAAAGACGAATATCAGTTGCAACCTGATCGTTACGGCTACGGCCAGTGTGTAATTTTTTACCTGTAATACCAATACGTTGAGTCAAACGTGATTCAATGTTCATGTGAACATCTTCAAGATCGATGCGCCACTCAAAGTTTCCAGCCTCAATTTCTGAGCGAATGGTGCTTAAACCTTCAATAATGTCATCGCGTTCTGCTTCTGTGAGTACGCCAACTTTCGCAAGCATGGTAGCATGCGCAATCGAACCAGCGATGTCTTGTTTATAAAAACGTTGGTCAAACTGAACAGAGGCGGTAAATTCGGCTACAAAAGCGTCCGTCGCTTCAGAAAAACGACCACCCCACATACCTGAGGTTTGGTCTGGGGTTACTGAATTAGGGGGATTTGAAGATGTGGTCATGGTGGCTCAGTAAAATAAAAAAGAGTATATCACTTGCCGAAGCTCAACAAACAAAGTTGTTTCCTACAGCATACCGAAATCAAAATTCTTCCTATTTTTTTACGAAAAATGGGCGTTGGCAACACTTATTCGAATTAATTATCGCAAGTAATGTTTTGGCACTGGTCTTGGCATTGGCTGAAGCGCAGTCTTGGCAAGCCTTGAGCGGGGGGAGACTTTTACAATACATCGTTTTTATTAATTGGGTAATTTTATCCTTTTTTGCTTTAGTTGAACGCTTTCAAGGTTTTTTTAGCAGCTTACGTCAAGAATTTGCCTTAGCTATTGGCTTTGTCATGCTGCAAGTTATTGTTGTCTTGACCACCTTAATAAGTAATTTTTTTCAGTTTGGTCTTTTCAATAAACATGCTTATCTAACACAGGGCTGGAGCATTTATTTAACTAATGTACCTCTATATCTAAGCTATGGAATATTGTTGGGAGCTTTCTGCTTACGTTATTTATATGTCAGGGAGCAGTGGCTGCATCAACAATATGCAGAATTAAATGCTCGTATTCAGGCCATGCAAGCGAGAATTCACCCTCACTTTTTATTTAATAGTCTAAATAATGTGGTGAGTTTAATTGCGATAGATCCAGATAAAGCAGAAAGTATGCTCATTAGCCTATCGCGTTTATTTCGAGCAAGTTTCCAAGAATTAAAGTTAGTGAGTCTGCATGAAGAAATTGAGCTCAGTAAACAATATTTAATGATTGAGCAGGTGCGGTTGGGGGAGCGTTTAAAAGTAGATTGGAAAATTGAACTTTCACCTATGCAATTAAAACAGATCACTATTCCTTTATTGACATTACAGCCTTTGTTAGAGAATAGTATTTTTCATGGGGTAGAACCAATGATGGGTAAAGCAACCATAGGGGTATTGGTTGAAATATTGCAAAATCAAGTCAGTATAGTCATTACCAACCCATATACAGACGATACAATAAATTCACGGAAAGGGCATGGAATCGCCCTTGAAAATGTAAAACAACGCCTGAAAGCATATTATGGGAACACCGTTAGATTTCAGGTTTATAAAGGTGAAGCCTTATATACCACTATTATGAGCTATCAATATCAAACAAAATAATAAGTCAGTCAGAGTTAACCATAAAAAAATGGATCAAGTTAACGGTGACAAGGAGGATGAATGAAGGTGCTAATTTGTGATGACGAACCACTTGCAGTGGAACGATTGTCACGTTTAGTTTCAAAGATGGGACATGAAGTTGTATCAACGGCTCATCATGGACAAGAGGCCTTGGAACAGGCACGGCTTCATCAACCGGACGTAATTTTACTTGATATTCAAATGCCAGGTATGAATGGTCTTGTCTGTGCAGAACAGTTAAGCCAGTTCAATCCTCGACCTGCGATTGTGTTTTGTACCGCCTACGATCAGCATGCATTAGAAGCTTTTAAATCTCAAGCTCAGGCATATCTTCTTAAGCCGATTGACCCAGTAGAGCTTGAACAAGCTTTAAGTCAATTGACACAGCTTACACAAGCCCAACTCAATGCTTTACCACAACATGAATTTTTACATGATCTAAAAACACAGCGTCATCAAATTGCCGCAAAAACCTACCGTGGCGTTGAACTGATTCCTGTTGAAAATATCTATTATTTTTTAGCAGATCAGAAATACGTTACGGTACGTCATAAAAATGGCAGTGTATTAATAGATGAAACATTAAAAGAACTTGAAACTGAATTTGCAGATCAATTTATTCGTATTCATCGAAATGCGTTGGTGGCAGTTGCATATTTAGATGGGCTGGAGCTGGTTAGTTCGGGGCAATATCAAGTTAGGCTGCGAGGTCTTGATGAAAGACTTTCAGTGAGCCGTCGACATTTGTCTACACTTAGAGAGCGAATTCATCAGCTCTAAATTTAAAAGAGTGATCTTGGACTTGCGAGATTTTACTTGCAATTTTAAGGGATCAAGTTAAGTTTAGGGTGTATTGTTTGACCAGCCCATGCTTGAATTTATGAAAACCTTGAAAATTGCTACACGACAAAGCCCACTTGCTCTTTGGCAGGCAGAACATATTCGTGCCCGTTTACAGGAGCTTCATCCTGATTTAACAGTGGAATTGGTTAAATTTGTCACGCAGGGCGATAAAATTTTAGATACACCTTTAGCAAAAATTGGGGGCAAAGGGCTGTTTGTTAAAGAGTTAGAAGCAGCACTTTTAGATGGGCGTGCAGACTTAGCTGTACATTCAATGAAAGATGTACCAATGGCTTTGCCGGAAGGTTTAACTTTGGCAGTGATTTGTGAGCGAGAAGACCCATTCGATGCTTTCGTTTCAAATCAATTTGAAAAATTTGCTGACTTGCCGCAAGGTGCAAAAGTTGGTACTTCAAGTTTACGTCGTAAATCTCAAATTTTAAAACAACGCCCAGATCTACAAATTATTGACTTACGTGGAAATGTTGGGACACGTTTAGCTAAATTAGATGAAGGTCAATATGATGCGATTATTCTAGCCAGTGCTGGTTTAAAGCGTTTAGGGTTGTCAGAACGTATCCGTCATTGTTTAACTCCAGACATTAGTTTGCCTGCGGTGGGTCAAGGTGCATTGGGTTTGGAATGCCGTGCAGCTGACCAAGATGTACTAGCTTTAATTCAACCGCTATTACACGAAGAAACAGATGTTTGTGTACGTGCTGAGCGTGCTTTTAATGCTTACCTTGAAGGCGGTTGTCAGGTCCCAATTGCAGGTTATGCCACACTACAAAATGGACAAATCCATATTGAAGGTCGTGTGGGAAGTGCTGATGGGCAAACATTATTGCGTGCTGAGCTTACAGACGAAGCCAATAACGCTCAGCAATTGGGTGAAAACCTTGCTCGAAACTTACTTGATCAAGGCGCTGGCGAGCTATTGAAGGCTCTCTATTAAAACTATGTTGTTTATTAATACTCGACCTGATTCGCGTGCAGCTGAATTAACAGAAGCTTTGCAAAATAAGGGATATCAGGTTGAGTCTTTACCTCTTTTAGAACTCGTTGCCAACCCCTTTTCCGAACACTTACTTCAGCTTTACCAACAATTAGTTAAAGCACAAGCGATTGTTGTGGTCAGCCCCACTGCTGTTGAGGTGGGCATGAAGTATTTAGAAAAAAGCGGTCTAAAGCTCAGTGATTTAAAACATATTCAGTGGATTGCGGTAGGACAGGCAACAGCCAATCGTCTAAATGAATATGGAATAGAAGCACATATTCCCGATGTCGAAACTTCTGAAGGGATGCTCAATCTGCCTATTCTGCATAATATGCAACAGACGGAGAGTGTGGCTTTCTGGCGGGGAGAGGGTGGACGCCAATTTATGATGGAGACCTTGCAACAACAAGGAATTCAGATCTTAAATTTTGTTTTATATCATCGGCAGTGCCCAGAAGCTTCATATTCGACATTCAAACATCTGACACAGAATTCAAATTATAATTTAAATAAATGGCTCGTCTTAATTACCAGTGAAGCGAGCTGGAAGTATTGGTTAGAGCTTTGTTCAAAAAATAATGCACAACCTGATTGTGTATATCTGGTTTTAGGACCTCGTCTTTTTCAAATTGTTAAAGAGTATCGTGATCAGCAACTGGCTCATTTTCACATTATTCAACTTGAAAATTTATCGCCTTCGGGGATGATTCATCACATTCAGGCATTATAAGGATTCATATGAGAAAACTTGTTTCTATCATCATTTTGCTGGGCATAGCTTGGTTGGCTAAGCTCAGCTACGATATGTGGCAAATTTCTCGTACTGTTCCCGAGCTTAAACAAAGCCTGCTGCAATCAGAACAGCACTATGCCAGTTTAAATGATCAATTGGTTGCTTTACAGCGGCAGTTGCAGAGCCAGCCTGTAAATACAGGAAATAAACTCAGTTCAGTGGCTCAACCAGATGATTCTCCGACAGGTATTGCGCCTACAGTTTTAATTAAACAAAAGTTGGATTTAATTCAATTTGCAATTGACCAGCAGCAATTGATTTATGCAGTTGATCAATTAAATCAGTTACAACAATCTCTTGTGCACTATGAAATTGCCCCTGCATTACAACATAGCTTGAATCAATCACTTGAGCAGGATAAGCAGGCAGTTCAACAATTCACTTTGGCTCAAAATCAACGTCATCAACTAATCGACGACTTATTGCAGAATATTGATAAAAATATTCAACAAGCCTTAGCTCAACCTAAACTTGAAATGGATCAATCCGAGACTGTGTCTTGGTGGAAAAAATGGTTCCGTATAGAAAAAGTAGAAACCCCTTCTATTAATTTAATGAATCGAAGTGTCGTGCTCAAAGAAGTGCAATTAAGATTGTTAATTGCTGAACAGGCACTTAATCAAGGGAAAATGACTGAGTATCAAAATGAGTTGCAATCTGTGATGCAAAAGTTAGATGAGATGCCTGATGCAGGAAGTCAGCAGTTAAAAAAACGTATTGCTAAAGTGGCGCATTTATCTGTTGTGCCAGTTCCTAAACTCTCTACACTTGGGCTCATTGGCTCATAAGGAGGATATATGAAACACCTCCTGTGGGTTTATTTCGTCATCAGCTTAATACTTTTCGCAGCCTTAGCTTTATTGAGTTACGGTTATGGAATGGGATACGTCTATATTTACTGGCGACAATTGCAGTTGCAAACAAATGTCTGGGGGTTAACCCTTACTTTTGTGGTAATGAGCTTTATTGCTCAACTTATATGGCTGTGGGTCAAGCGTTATTCATCTCGTGAGCAAAGAAAAAGTGAAAACATCTTTCAGTTTAAAAACCTTCATCCCTATGAACAATTAGGTATTGTCTGGTTATTAGAGGCTGCCGAAGATCAACGAGTATTTATTGAGCGTGTTTTTACTCAATCAGGGCTTTTAAAAAATATTATTGATGCCAAGTTTCTGGTTTTAAATGGTGACTATCCAAAAGCCTTGGCTGCTCTAGATCAATCACCACCTATGGCATTTGAATTGGCTGAGTTACAGCGAATTGAAATCTTTTTAGCCGAAAATGAAGCCGACCGCGCATTAACTCATCTTGAATTCTTATATCAACATCAATTATCGCCTTGGCTTGAAGAAATAGAAACTGCCTACCAGCAAAAATTAACTGCGTTATGGGGGCAATTAGCGCTGCAACATCCATGGGTATATTTACGATCCATGAAATATGGCTTATTAGATGCAGAGCATCGTGATTTATGGCTGCAACAACTTCTTCAGCAATTCGATCAGGCTTCTGTTGATGACTTACATGCCTTACAGCAACGTTATTTAGATTTAGAGTCTGAAATTCAAACTCGACCTTATAGCAGTAAGTTGTTATGGCTAAAACTATTAGCACGTATGCCAGATATGAGCATGCAACATGCAGATTTAACCCTTCACTTGTTAAAAGAGCAGTTTGATCCAGAAGTATTTTATTTATGGTTTCAGCAACAGTTGCTTAAACAGGTTCCTGACTATACTGATGTCGAAGAAAAAATCATTCAGTTCGAAAATCAATATATGAATTTGCCTGTTTTAACCTTTGCAAAATGGCATGTCTATATGGCAACTGGACGTCAAGCAGAAGCTGAAACATTATTATCATTATATCCAGATAATATTTTAATGAGCTATTTACGTATTAAGTCTACGCTTAAAGAAGATGAAGTGTTAATCAAACAGTTAAATCTAATCTTTGAAAATGATGCAAATTTTTTAAAGTTTAAAATATGAGGTAAAAATGAAAGAACTGTCTGTCTACCCGATAATATATGAACAGAAAGTCGCATGGGGAGATATGGATGCTTTTGGTCATGTCAATAATGTACAATATTATCGATATATTGAAAGCTCACGTATTTTATATATGGAAGCAATAAATATATTAACCCCTCAAATATATCCCGTTGTAGCTTCAAGTCAGTGTAAATATTTAAGACCTGTTTTTTATCCCGATGTATTGAAAGTAGGGGTTCGCGTGGAAGAGATTCGTAATAGCGCATTCCGTATGGCTTATATATTGTGGAGTGAAACCCAACAACAAATCGTGGCGACTGCTGAGGCTGTTCTGGTATGTATGGATAAATTAACAGAACGAAAATGTGAAATACCTCAGGAGATAAAACAAAAAATGATTGAACTAGAAAAATCAGTAGGACATGACTTAATACATTTATCTTAAATAAATATTAATAAAATATATTTCATTTATAATTGATAATGTAATTAAAAGGTAATTTTTTTAGTTATTCTGATGAACACGGCTTTCAAACTATTGCTTATTGAATAGATTATAAATAATATTGGTCTTGATTTTATGTTTTTAAATTTTGTCTGTATTATTTTGAATTGTCTGTAAGACTGGAGTATTTATTAATGAAGCCGGATATCAGTGAATTATCTGTTGAAGAGTTAAAACGCTTACAAGAAGAAGCAGAAGCTTTAATTGCAAGTAAAAAAGATCAAGCAATCGAAGATGCTTATAATCAAATTATCGAGATTGCTGAAAATGTAGGTTTCAGTGTTGAACAACTTCTTGAGTTTGGTGCTCAAAAACGTAAGAAAACAACTCGTAAATCTGTTGAGCCTCGTTACCGTAACAAAAACAATGCTGAAGAGACTTGGACTGGTCGCGGTAAACAACCACGCTGGTTAGTTGCTGAAATTGAAAAAGGCGCAAAACTAGAAGATTTCTTAATCTAATCGTAGTGCCGATTTAAAAAGCCAAGCAAATTTGCTTGGCTTTTTTATTTATAAAAATATCTCAAAATTTTGCTGTAAATATTATTTTAAAATGAGTGCTTAAATTCTTCTTTAAATGAATTGTTGAGATCAAATGTGCATTTAGTTCATTGAGTGTCAAATTTTCATGATTTTGTCATACGTTCAACTTATAGTCTTAATATCGAAGCCAAGCCTGATTGCTTGGTTTTTTTATATGAAGTGAATTGGCGATGTTGAAAAAGTATGCATAATGTCAGACTAGGGAGCTACTCTCAAAATAAGGACGATAATTTGCATGTTGGTAAGGCTGAATGAAGAAAAAGTCTAAGCAATGGAAGTGGTGGTTTTTTGCCCTCATTGCATTTTTAATTTTTATAATTTTACAGATCCCAGCGACGTGGCTTATTTCTAAATTTTCAAAGAATAATCAAACTCTACACAATGTAAGCGGAAATATCTGGCAAGGCCAAGCAGATTGGCGGCGTGGTACGTTGAGAGGCTCGATTCATTGGAAAACTAGACCTCTAGATCTATTTTTATTACGGTTCGCTGCTGACGTAGATATCCATAGTGGAAATACCCAATTATCTGGGGTAATGGGTTATGGTGTGGGGAAAAAAGTAATTGTAAAGACTATGAATGGTCAGGTTGCGCCTGAAACATTAAAACAAATTGTAAATTGGCAATGGCCTACGAACAGTATTCAGCTTAAAGATATTGAGTTTAATTATAAAAAAGAGCAGGGTTTCGCCGCAGTTGATGGCCAATTGCATTGGGGTGGTGGTGCTTTAATTTATAATATTGGTGATCGTCAGGACCGTATGAATATGCCTTCTTTAAATGGGCAATTGACGGATCAAAATGGACAGTTGCAAGTTGATATACGTGATCAACGCAGTCAAAAAATGGCGAATCTTTTATTAGATGCCAACATGATGCTTGATGTGCAACTCACGCAAAGATTATTACTTAATATTCCATCTTATGATGGAAAAGCTGGTTTAGATACATTTGTCATTAGTTCTCGTCAACCCTTAATACAAGGGGGTAGCTAATGAAAGTATGGATTGAGAAATTACAGCAACTACAATGGCAAAAATTAGACCGGTTAAGTGTGGTTGTATTTGCCTTTTTGATTTTATGGTTGTGTTGGAAGTTAGCTTCATTATTTTGGTGGGTGATTGCACCTCCTCAAATGATGCAGTTTGATAGAGTGGAGTTGGGGTCACAGCAACCACAAATTCCTAACATTAGTACTTTTTCGCTTTTTAATGAACCTTCAGCCAATGCAGCTCAGGAAAATGTCAACCTAGAATTACAAGGTGTGATGCTCGGTTATCCGAACCGTTTTTCCTCGGCTGTTATTAAGCTGGATAATACTGCTGATCGATATCGGGTGGGAGAAACAATAGGCTCTACATCTTATCAGTTGGCAGAAGTTTATTGGGATCACGTGATATTGCGTCAAGGTAATGGAAGTACGCGTGAACTCCAATTTAAAGGTTTGCCAAACGGTTTGTATCAGCCTATGACACCAGATGCTTCACAACCTGCTGCTACTGCGCCCCAGTCTTCAACCCCTGTTAATACGGCTCAAGAGGCATTAGGGCAGGCTATTCAGCAAATGCAAGGCAACCGTGAACAATATCTGCGTGACATGGGTGTTAGTGGGAACTCCAGTGAAGGTTTTGAAGTTACAGAACGTACACCCACTGCGCTTCGAAATAAGTTAGGTTTAAGGCCGGGTGATCGGATTGTTTCTTTAAACGGTCAAACGATTGGGCAAGGACAAACGGATGTGCAGTTACTTGAGCAGGCTCGTCGAGCTGGACAAGTGAAAATAGAAATAAAACGTGGTGATCAAGTGATGACCATACAACAAAATTTTTAGTGATAACACGTCACCATAAGAGTTAGGAATTATCGCAAGTTATGGCTTTATTGAATCATCAACGTCCACTTTGGGCATTACTTGCAGCAGCCCCATTGATTGCGACAGTGAGCAGCAGTGTCTATGCCCAAACATGGAAGATCAATTTACGTGATGCTGACTTAACTGCATTTATTAATGAAGTAGCGGACATCACGGGTAAAAACTTTGCAGTAGATCCACGAGTGCGTGGCAACGTCACAGTAATATCGAATAAGCCCCTCAATAAAAATGAAGTTTACGATCTGTTTCTTGGGGTCTTAAACGTAAATGGAGTGGTGGCAATTCCATCAGGTAACACCATTAAATTAGTACCTGATAGCAATGTTAAGAACTCGGGAATTCCTTACGACTCCCGAAATAAATTGCGTGGGGATCAGATTGTTACCCGCGTTATTTGGCTTGAAAATACTAATCCGAACGACTTAATTCCAGCACTTCGTCCTTTAATGCCACAATTTGCGCATATGGCTGCGATTGCAGGGACTAATGCGCTGATTGTTTCGGACCGTGCAGCAAATATTTATCAACTTGAAAATATTATTCGTAATCTGGATGGCACTGGACAGAATGATATTGAGGCAATAGGCCTTCAATCGAGCCAAGCTGAAGAAATCATTACCCAGCTGGAGGCTATGAGTGCTACGGGAGCATCTAAAGATTTTAATGGTGCACGTATCCGTATTATTGCAGACAACCGTACCAATCGTATTTTAGTTAAGGGTGATCCTGAAACGCGTAAGCGTATTCGCCATATGATTGAAATGCTGGATGTACCTTCAGCAGACCGTTTAGGTGGTTTAAAAGTTTTTCGCTTGAAATATGCAAGTGCAAAAAATTTATCTGAAATTTTACAAGGTCTTGTGACGGGGCAGGCTGTTTCTTCATCAAATAGTAATAACAGTTCTTCTAATACATCGAATCCGATCAATAATTTGATGGGTAATAACCAGAATTCCAGTTCAAATACCTCTGGTTCAAATGGTAGCTCAATTTCTACGCCATCTATTAATCTAAATGGTAATTCAAATAATAGTAATCAAAACAGTATCTCTAGCTTTAGCCAAAATGGTGTGAGCATTATTGCGGATAATGCCCAAAACTCGTTAGTGGTTAAGGCAGACCCTCAATTAATGCGTGAAATTGAATCTGCTATTCAGCAGCTCGATGTTCGCCGTCAACAAGTCCTGATTGAAGCTGCGATTATTGAGGTATCAGGAGATGATGCAGATCAACTTGGTATTCAATGGGCGCTAGGTGACTTATCTAGCGGGATTGGTTTACTTAGCTTTAGTAATGTAGGTGCTAGTTTATCCTCTATTGCTGCTGGTTATTTATCGGGTGGTTCAGCTGGGGCTGCGTCTGCTATCGCTGGTGGTGCTAATAAAGGTAATGGGGCAACTTTGGCGCTGGGTAATTTTGAGAATTCCCGTAAGGCTTATGGTGCATTAATTCAAGCGCTTAAAACGAATACCAAATCAAATTTACTTTCGACGCCATCCATTGTGACTATGGATAATGAAGAAGCGTATATTGTTGTCGGCCAGAACGTTCCCTTTGTAACGGGATCGGTTACTACCAATAGTACAGGTATTAATCCCTATACAACTGTTGAGCGAAAAGATGTGGGTGTGACATTAAAAGTTGTTCCACATATCGGTGAAGGCGGTACAGTTCGTCTGGAAGTAGAACAAGAAGTCTCTGCTGTTCAAGACAGTCGTGGACAAGCAGCTGACTTGGTGACAAGTAAACGTGCTATTAAAACTGCTGTTTTGGCTGAACATGGCCAGACAGTAGTGCTTGGTGGTTTGGTGTCAGATGATACGTCACTTTCAAGACAAGGCATACCTGGGTTGAGTAGTATCCCCTATGTGGGGCGATTGTTCCGATCAGATAATAGAAGCAATGTAAAACGTAACCTTCTTGTTTTTATCCACCCAACAATTGTGGGTGATGCAAATGATGTGCGTCGCTTATCTCAGCAGCGCTATAGTCAACTTTATAGCTTGCAATTAGCTATGGATAAAAATGGTAATTTTGCAAAACTGCCTGAACAGGTTGAGGATGTCTATAATCAGAAAATGACACCACCTAGTATTGCTTCTCAACCGAAAAACTATCAACAGGTCCCGTCGGGTGGGAAAACTTCGACAGTAACCACACCTGTAACAGTAGAGCCAGCGGTTCAAAAGCAAACCTTGCAGTTGCCTGACCCTGAAATTAATCGTACTAAAAATACAGTAACAACAACGACACTGCGCCCAAGCACAGCACAGTAGTAGCATGTTATGATTAATAAAAAATGAATGGGACATACGTATGACTTGGAAACTACAAGCAATTACTGGTGAAATTACAGGCCAAGAAATTAGTGTTGATCGTGATATGTTGGTAGGGCGTCATCAAGATGCTGATGTGTTGTTACAAGCTGCTGAAATTTCACGTCGCCACGCGGCATTGCTTTTAAAAGATCAGGCGCTATGGGTGCAAGACCTTAATTCATCGAATGGCACATTTGTAAACGATATTCGTATTGAGCAAGAAAAGCAGCTACATGATGGTGATATTGTTCAGTTCGCTAGTTTTAAATTTTCTGTACTAGCACCTGCACAGACAATCACGGAATTGCCTGAAATTGAAGCCGAGCCTGTAAATACAACATCATCTCCAGATTTAAGCGATCAAGGAATGCCAAGCCTTGCAGAGCGCGCTGCAGAAGTCGAAGTTCGTCGCGATGGTATGCCGCAGAATATTTCTATACCAAAACCTGCACCTATTCCAGAAGGTGTGGATGTCAATGCACAACAGCAAACGCCTATTGCTTTTGATGAGCCAGTTTCTCGTGTTGCAGAAGAAAAAGAGCAACAGAAGAATGCATCCGTTGGTTTAATCACAATTATTATTTTAGTAATTTTAGCTGTATTAGCATGGTTGTTCTTTAAATAATCCATTGCTGCTTTTACAATCAAGGCATGCTAAACGCATGCCTTTTTAATTTTGAGTAGAAAAAGATGTCTGTTGCACAACTAAGTAAGCGTGATTTAATTTTATTTGATCTAGATGGAACGTTAGTTGATTCTGCTGCTGATTTGTATCGGGCGATGAATTTAAGTTTAGAGGTACTAAGTTGGCCAAAGGTAACAGAAGCCCAAATACGAGAATGGGTAGGCAAAGGAGCTTCAAAACTCTGTGAAAGCGTTCTAATTCATATTTTTGGAAAATTAGATCCTGAACAACATAAAGTTTTATTACAGAAGTTTATTGATATATATAGTGTAGAGCTTTGTGTAAATACTCAAATTTACCCTGGGGTAACCGAGTTTTTAAAACATTGTAAAACTTTAAATATACAAATGGCTTGCGTTACCAATAAGCCTGTACAACTTGCCCAAGGGTTGCTTGATGCTTTGGAGCTCTCTCCATATTTCCAAGTCGTACTTGGTGGGGATAGCTTACCTGAGAGAAAGCCTCATCCATTGCCATTATTACATTGTATGCAAAGCCTAAAAATATCTGCTTCGCAATCATTAATGATTGGTGATTCAAGTAATGATATTGAGGCTGCGCGTCGCGCGGGAATTGATTGTATTGTAGTTAGCTATGGCTATAATCATGGAGAAAATATCTATGATTGCCAACCTCAGCAAGTTGTTGATAGTTTGGCTGAGTTAATTATCTAATGAATGAAATGGAGATCAGCATGAATAAGCGTATGGTTTTTCGATGGCGTGTCTAAATCGAATCTAGAAAAACACCCTTTTAAATCGAAACCATATTAGAGAAGAATTCATGACTACATTAGCGCAATTTGAACAACTTAAGGCTTCAGGCTACAACACGATTCCAGTCTATCGCCAACGCTTAGCAGACACAGAAACTCCTTTATCTGTTTTTGCTCGTTTTAAAGACCAGACACAGGCTTATTTATTTGAGTCCGTCGAAGGCGGTGAAAATTGGGCGCGCTATTCTATGATTGGATTAGGCGAGTCGACGGTGTTCTCATGTAATGCTGGTATTCTATCTATACAGCACGCTGATGGCTCAATTACACAACAAGATTGCCAAGATCCATTTCAATATATTCGTGAATTCCAGAAGCAGTTTAAAGTGCCTTCTGCTGAACTGTTGCCAAACTTACCGAGCTTTACGGGCGGATTAGTGGGATATTTGGGCTATGATGCGGTTCGCTACATAGAACCACGTTTAAAAAATGTCCCTGCGGCTGATCCAATTACATTGCCAGATTTATGGTTGATGCTATCGAAGACGGTTGTTGTCTTTGACAACCTTAAAGATACTTTATTCTTAATTGTTCATGCCGACACTACCCAGCCAAATGCCTATGAAGATGCTCAACAAAAGTTAGATCAATTAGAGCAATTGTTGGCTACACCAGTAAGTTTGCAAGCTAAGCCACATACACCTCCACATTTTGAATCAATTACCGGCAAAGAAAAATTCCTTGAGACCATAGAAAAGGTTAAAGAATACATCCGTGCGGGTGATGTGATGCAGGTTGTGCCAGGCCAGCGTATGGTTTCTGATTTTGATGGTGAAGCTTTACAGGTCTATCGTGCTTTGCGTCATTTAAATCCTTCTCCTTATTTATTTTTGGTACAAGGACAAACTATTACAGATAAAAAGCCATTTCATATTGTAGGGTCATCACCAGAAATTCTTTCTCGCCTCGAAAATGGGATTGCGACAGTACGTCCGCTTGCAGGTACCAGACCTCGTGGAAAAACTAAAGAAGAAGATATTGCTTTAGAAAAAGACTTACTTTCTGATGAAAAAGAAATCGCAGAGCATTTAATGCTGATTGACCTTGGTCGAAATGATGTCGGGCGAGTGTCCAAAATTGGAAAGGTCCAAGTGACTGATCAAATGGTGATTGAGCGCTATTCGCATGTGATGCACATTGTTTCAAATGTACAAGGTGAAGTTCGTGATGATATTGATGCGCTAGATGTATTTAAGGCGACTTTCCCTGCAGGTACTTTGTCAGGTGCACCAAAAATTCGTGCAATGGAAATTATTGATGAAGTTGAGCCTGTAAAAAGAGGTGTCTTTGGTGGGGCAGTAGGATATTTAGGATGGCACGGTGAAATGGATATGTCGATTGCAATCCGTACTTGTGTTATCCGAGATAAAAAAGTCTATGTACAGGCTGGAGCAGGTCTGGTTGCGGACTCAAATCCTGAATCTGAATGGAATGAAACGCAAATAAAAGCTCGCGCAGTGATCAAAGCGGTTGAATTATCATCAAACGGATTGATTTTATGAGTTTTTAGCGGTTTTTTTAAAAAAACCGCTTGCATCGTTTGGAAGTTTTGCTAAACTGCACACCGTTCCGATACGAAACGTACGAAACACTAAGAAGAGCCGGCATAGCTCAGTTGGTAGAGCAACTGACTTGTAATCAGTAGGTCCACAGTTCGAATCCGTGTGCCGGCACCATCTTAAAGGTGTGTAGTTGTGAAGTAAAGAACAACACTGAAATAAGTGTGATATGGTGAGATTCCCGAGCGGTCAAAGGGGGCGGACTGTAACTCCGCTACGAAAGTTTCGAAGGTTCGAATCCTTCTCTCACCACCATTAACTTCGATTGAAGTGGTATATATACCAACACAGTGCGGGAGTAGCTCAGTTGGTAGAGCGGCAGCCTTCCAAGCTGCATGTCGCGAGTTCGATCCTCGTCTCCCGCTCCATCGAAGGATAATCGCTCTTATAGCTCAGTGGTAGAGCACTCCCTTGGTAAGGGAGAGGTCTCGAGTTCAAATCTCGATAAGAGCTCCAGATACAGTTTAGTAGGTTTTCTACAAAGATTTAAAAAGCAGGCTTATTAGTCTGCTTTTCAAGTATTGGGTGTTTGATTTTTTTTGGCGATATGTCGATGCTGGGTTTTTGCTCAGAATTGTGTTCGACGTAAACGAGGACTATAAACATGGCTAAGGCTAAGTTTGAACGTAATAAGCCACACGTAAACGTGGGCACAATCGGTCACGTTGACCATGGTAAAACAACTTTAACTGCTGCGATTGCAACTATTTGTGCAAAAACTTACGGCGGTGAAGCGAAAGATTACTCACAAATCGACTCAGCACCTGAAGAAAAAGCACGTGGTATTACAATTAATACTTCACACGTAGAATACGATTCACCAATTCGTCACTACGCGCACGTTGACTGCCCGGGCCACGCCGATTACGTTAAAAACATGATTACTGGTGCTGCTCAGATGGACGGCGCGATCCTTGTGTGTGCTGCGACTGACGGTCCAATGCCACAAACTCGTGAACACATCCTTCTTTCTCGTCAGGTTGGTGTACCTTACATCATCGTATTCTTGAACAAGTGTGACCTTGTTGATGATGAAGAATTACTTGAATTAGTAGAAATGGAAGTTCGTGAACTTCTTTCTACTTATGACTTCCCAGGTGATGACACTCCAGTTATCCGTGGTTCTGCGCTTAAAGCGTTGGAAGGTGATGCTGGTCAATATGGCGAGCCTTCAGTTCTTGCTCTTGTTGAAGCGCTTGACTCTTACATCCCAGAACCAGAACGTGCTATCGACAAAGCATTCTTAATGCCAATCGAAGACGTATTCTCAATTTCTGGTCGTGGTACTGTAGTAACAGGCCGTGTAGAAGCTGGTATCGTTAAAGTTGGTGAAGAAGTAGAGATCGTTGGTATTAAAGATACAGTTAAAACAACTGTAACTGGCGTAGAAATGTTCCGTAAACTTCTTGACGAAGGCCGTGCAGGTGAGAACTGTGGTATCTTACTTCGTGGTACTAAGCGTGAAGACGTACAACGTGGTCAAGTACTTGCTAAACCAGGTACAATCAAGCCGCACACTAAATTCGACGCAGAAGTATACGTACTTTCTAAAGAAGAAGGTGGTCGTCACACTCCATTCTTAAATGGTTACCGTCCACAGTTCTACTTCCGTACAACTGACGTAACTGGTGCAATCCAATTACAAGACGGCGTTGAAATGGTTATGCCAGGCGACAACGTTGAAATGTCAGTAGAATTAATCCACCCAATCGCAATGGACCCAGGTCTACGTTTTGCGATCCGTGAAGGTGGTCGTACTGTAGGTGCTGGTGTTGTTGCGAAAGTAACTGCATAAGCATATTATAGTGACGGATTACGTCTCAGGTTGAGGGCTTTGGCTCTCAACTTGCATTATAGGTCAGTAGTTCAATTGGTAGAGCGTCGGTCTCCAAAACCGAATGTTGGGGGTTCGAGTCCCTCCTGACCTGCCATATTTTGAAATAAAAAGCTTGATGCTGGCTTAGTTGTTCATATAATAAGTCGCGAGTTCTACGACGAGTACAAAAATGTCGAATGATAAATCGCGTGACGCATTGAGCGACGCGCCAATTCCTCAAAGAAATAATTCTGCTGAAGTTGTTCGTTCTGGTTCGCCTCTAGACATTGTTCTATGGGTGATTGCAATAGCATTGTTGCTTTTAGCTACCATGGTGAATCAGCACTTACCAGCGTATTGGGCGCCTGCAAATAATGTTTGGGTGCGCGTTGGGGCAATTTTTGCTTGTATCGTTGTGGCTTTAGGTTTATTATACGCCACCCATCAAGGTAAAGGCTTCGTTCGTTTGCTAAAAGATGCACGAGTCGAATTGCGTCGAGTAACTTGGCCAACAAAACAAGAAACAGTCACTACTTCGTGGCAGGTTCTATTGGTTGTAGTTGTGGCATCACTGGTTTTATGGTGCTTTGACTATGGTTTGGGTTGGTTAATTAAGTTGATTATCGGGTAAAAGAGCTATGAAACGTTGGTACATTATTCATGCCTACTCTGGCTATGAAAAACAAGTGTTGCGTTCACTTACAGAACGAATCCAGCGTAGCGCTGTTGCTGATAGCTTTGGTGATGTCCTTGTTCCTACCGAAGAAGTGGTGGAAATGAAGGATGGTAAGAAACGTAAATCTGAGCGTAAATTCTTTCCTGGCTATGTGTTAGTCGAAATGGAAATGAATGATGATACTTGGCATATTGTTAAAGAATGTCCAAAGGTTCTAGGTTTTATCGGTGGTACACCTGAAAAACCAGCACCAATCACTCAGCGTGAAGCAGATGCGATTCTTGCGCGTGTACGTAATACTGGTGAAGCACCACGTCCTAAAACGATGTTTGAGCCAGGTGAAGAATTACTTGTTATTGACGGTCCATTCACAGACTTTAAAGGTGTGGTGGAAGAAGTTCAATACGATAAGTCACGTTTAACGTTGACGATTAATGTATTTAATCGACCAACTCAGGTTGAACTCGAATTTCGCCAAGTCGAAAAAACGATTTAATCTTAATTGGTTGAAAAGCGCCCGATTTTATCGGGCATTGTTGTTGTAACAGTAGTGTTGCGTAAAGATTGGGGAGCCTAGCGGCGTTTGTACCCAGAGGTATTTTAAAATGGCTAAGAAGATTGACGGCTATATCAAGCTGCAAGTTCCAGCTGGTAAAGCAAATCCATCTCCACCAATTGGTCCTGCGTTAGGTCAACGTGGTGTAAACATCATGGCATTCTGTAAAGAATTCAATGCTGCTACACAAAAAGTTGAACCAGGTCTTCCAATTCCTGTAGTGATTACTGTGTACAACGACAAGTCGTTCACATTCATCATGAAAACTCCTCCAGCTTCTATTCTTCTTAAGAAAGCAGCTGGTATTCAAAAGGGTTCATCTGTACCAAACAAAACTAAAGTTGGTAAGTTGACTCGTGCTCAGTTAGAAGAAATTGCGACTACTAAAGAGCCAGATTTAACTGGTGCTGATTTAGACGCACGTGTTCGTACCATCGCTGGTTCTGCACGTTCTATGGGCTTGGAAGTGGAGCTATAAGACATGGCAAAGTTAACTAAACGTCAAAAAGCCATTGCTGCTGCTGTTGAAGCAAACAAAGTTTACACTTTGGAAGAAGCGGTACAAGTTCTTAACAGCCTACCTGCTGCAAAGTTCAAAGAATCTTTGGACGTAGCTGTAAACTTGGGTGTAGATCCACGTAAATCTGATCAGGTTGTTCGTGGCGCAACTACATTACCTGCAGGTACTGGTAAAACTGTACGTGTAGCTGTATTTGCTCAAGGCGCTCAAGCAGAAGCTGCTAAAGAAGCTGGTGCTGATGTTGTAGGTTTTGATGACCTTGCTGAAAGCATCCAAGGTGGAAACCTTGACTTTGATGTTGTAATCGCTGCTCCTGACGCTATGCGTGTTGTTGGTAAGCTCGGTACAATTCTTGGTCCACGTGGTTTAATGCCAAACCCTAAAGTTGGTACTGTAACTCCTGATGTAGCGAATGCTGTTAAAAACGCTAAATCTGGTCAGGCTCGTTACCGTGTAGACAAAGCGGGTATTATCCATGCTGCGATCGGTCAATTAGGCTTTGATGCTGCTGCTATCCGTCAAAACGTTGAAACCTTAGTTGCTGACTTGAAAAAGTTAAAACCTGCGACTTCTAAAGGTGTATACATCAAAAAGATCACTTTGAGCTCAACTATGGGTCCTGGTCTTACTGTGGATGTAAACAACGTTTCTAACTAAGTTTAGACTTAGTAAAGAATTTTAAAGTCCTGATAGAGGACAGAGCCTAAATAGAAATATTTTTCTATTAGGTTGGGGGAGGCTAAAGCCTTATCCCTTACTCATCAGGCGGACTTTGAATTGATAAATGAGAATTTATCAGCGTCAAAGACCTCAGGCGAGAAGATGTTGTTTTCGAATAGCACTTTTCTTAATAAAACAGCCTGCGTAGACGCGGTGGTGTGATTTGTTCCTCCTCCGCGTGTAAGTCGAAAGGCTTACGAATTGGGAGTGTGCCCAGTGGGTACATAAATCACCTTAGGAGGTTTTACAATGGCTCTTCTTATTGAAGACAAAAAACAGATCGTTGCGGAAGTAAGTGAAGTTGCTTCTAAGGCGTTTGCAGCCGTTGTTGCTGACTACCAAGGCTTAAGCGTAGAGCAATTAACAACACTTCGTGTTGAAGCTCGTAAGTTAGGTGTTTCTACACGTATTGTACGTAACACTTTGGCTAAACGCGCACTTCAAGATACTCAATTCAATATCTTGAACGACAACCTTGTTGGTCCAACAATTCTAGGTTTTTCAACTTCTGAAGATGACATGGGTGCAGCTGCACGTTTGTTCGAAGAATTTGCTAAAACTAACAAAGCATTTGAGTTAAAAGCTGCTGCATTTGACGGCAAAGTTTATCAAGGTGCTGACGTTAGCGTAATTGCAAACCTTCCGAACCAAGAGAAAGCTCTTACTATGCTTGCCTCTGTCCTTCAAGCTCCTATTTCGAAATTGGGTCGCCTTATTACAGCGCTCAAAGAGAAAAACGAGTCAGAAGCTGCTTAATCAATTTTACACACCATTCAATATCCATTTGGAGTTATTCTCATGGCTTTAACTAACGAAGAAATCTTAAACGCAGTTGCTGAAAAAACTGTTCTTGAACTTGTTGAATTAATTTCTGCTTTCGAAGAGAAATTCAACGTTTCAGCTGCAGCTGTTGCTGTTGCTGCTCCAGCTGGTGGCGCTGCTGCTGCTGCTGAAGAACAATCTGAATTCAACGTTGAGTTGACTTCTTTCGGTGCTAACAAAGTAGCTGTAATTAAAGCAGTTCGTGAAGCAACTGGCCTTGGTCTTAAAGAAGCTAAAGACCTAGTTGAAGGCGCTCCTCAAGTTCTTAAAGAAGGCGTTTCTAAAGAAGAAGGCGAAGAACTTAAGAAGAAACTTGAAGAAGCTGGTGCTACAGTTACACTTAAGTAATTGTAAAAGGAGTCGGTTTTTAAATCGGCTCCATAAAATGGCTGATGGCTCTTGGGTCATCAGCCTTTTTGCGTTACAATAATCGGCTCGATTTTTGTAAGTTTTGTTTGATTTTTGAGAAAATCAAAATAAAACAAGAAATTTCAAATGTTTACCAATATTTTTCTTTTTTAAAAATATTGTTAAGCGTTTTTATACCACTAAAAATTGCAGCATTTGTAAACAGTGGTGGCCATATCGGCCTGCGTAATTCCTTCTGAGCCCGTTCTGCAGGCGGGCTTAGTTTACTTTCCGAGGACTCCAGATGGCATACTCATATACCGAAAAGAAACGGATCCGTAAGAATTTTGGTAAATTGCCCCAAGTAATGGATGCACCGTACTTACTATCGATTCAGGTCGATTCGTACAGAACATTCTTGCAAGATGGCAAAACTCCAAAAAACCGCGAAGATATCGGTCTCCAAGCCGCATTTCGTTCAGTTTTTCCTATCGAAAGTTATTCTGGCAATGCTGCTTTAGAATTTGTTGAGTATAGCCTTGGTAAACCTGAGTTCGATGTACGCGAATGTATTCTTCGTGGTTCGACTTATGCGGCACCAATGCGCGTTAAAATTCGTTTGATTATTAAAGATCGCGAAACTAAATCAATTAAAGACGTACGAGAACAAGAAGTCTATATGGGTGAAATTCCACTCATGACTGAAAACGGTACATTTGTCATTAATGGTACTGAGCGTGTAATCGTATCTCAATTACATCGTTCACCAGGCGTTTTCTTTGATCACGATAAAGGTAAAACCCACTCAAGTGGTAAAGTGTTGTATTCAGCACGTATCATTCCTTACCGTGGTTCATGGTTAGACTTTGAATTTGATGCGAAAGACTTAGTTTACGTACGTATTGACCGTCGTCGTAAATTACTTGCTACTGTTGTATTACGTGCACTAGGTTATAACAACGAACAAATCTTGAATTTGTTCTATGAAAAAGTACCTGTGTATCTTGATATGGGCAGTTACCAGATTGACCTAGTCCCTGAACGTTTACGTGGGGAAATGGCGCAATTTGATATTGCTGACAATGACGGTAAGGTTATTGTTGAGCAAGGTAAACGTATTAATGCTCGTCACGTACGTCAAATGGAAGCTGCTGGTTTAACAAAACTTTCAGTTCCAGATGAATACTTATATGAGCGTATTACTGCTGAAAATATTACTTTACGTGATGGTGAAGTAATTGCTGCTAACACTTTGTTAAGCCATGAAGTTATGGTGAAACTAGCAGAAGGTGGTGTTAAACAGTTCAATATCTTGTTTACGAACGATATTGACCGTGGTTCGTTTGTTGCTGACACATTACGTGCAGATACAACAGCTGGCCGTGAAGAAGCATTAGTTGAAATTTATAAAGTAATGCGTCCAGGCGAGCCGCCAACAAAAGAAGCTGCTGAAAACTTATTCAATAACTTATTCTTCTCTTCTGAGCGTTATGACTTATCTCCAGTAGGTCGTATGAAGTTCAACCGTCGTTTGGGGCGTCCATACGAAGTTGGTACTGACCAGAAGTCACGTGAAGTAGAAGGTATTTTATCGCACGAAGATATCATTGATGTATTACGTACATTAGTTGAAATCCGTAACGGTAAAGGTGAAGTCGACGATATCGATCACTTGGGTAACCGTCGTGTACGTTCTGTTGGTGAAATGACTGAGAACCAATTCCGTGTTGGTTTGGTTCGTGTTGAACGTGCTGTTAAAGAGCGTTTAAGCCAAGCAGAAACAGATAACTTGTCTCCGCAAGATCTAATTAACGCTAAACCAGTTGCAGCTGCAATCAAAGAATTCTTTGGTTCAAGCCAGTTATCTCAGTTCATGGACCAAAACAACCCATTATCTGAGATTACGCACAAGCGTCGTGTATCAGCGCTTGGGCCTGGTGGTTTAACACGTGAACGTGCGGGCTTTGAGGTACGTGACGTACATCAAACTCACTATGGTCGTGTATGTCCAATTGAAACGCCGGAAGGTCCAAACATTGGTTTGATCAACTCGCTTTCTGTGTATGCAAAAGCAAATGACTTCGGTTTCTTGGAAACACCTTACCGTAAAGTGGTAGATGGTCGAGTAACTGATGCAGTTGAATACCTATCTGCGATTGAAGAAGTGGGCACTGTTATTGCACAGGCCGATTCTGCAGTAGATAAAGATGGCAACTTAACAGAAGAGTTTGTTTCTGTTCGTCATCAAGGTGAATTCGTACGTATGCCACCAGAAAAAGTGACGCATATGGACGTTTCTGCTCAGCAGGTTGTATCTGTTGCTGCATCTCTTATTCCATTCCTTGAACACGATGACGCGAACCGTGCGCTTATGGGTTCAAACATGCAACGTCAGGCAGTTCCTACTCTACGTGCGGATAAACCGCTTGTAGGTACAGGTATGGAAGCAAACGTTGCACGTGACTCTGGTGTGTGTGTGATCGCAAACCGTGGTGGTGCAATTGAATACGTAGACGCTTCTCGTATCGTTATTCGTGTAAACGAAGATGAAATGATTGCTGGTGAGGCTGGTGTAGATATCTACAACCTCATTAAATATACGCGTTCTAACCAGAACACTTGTATCAACCAAAATATTATCGTGAATTTAGGCGACAAAGTTGCTCGCGGTGATATCTTGGCAGACGGTCCGTCTACAGATATGGGCGAGCTTGCGCTTGGTCAAAACATGCGTGTTGCTTTCATGACTTGGAACGGCTACAACTATGAAGACTCGATCTTATTATCTGAGCGAGTACTTCAAGAAGACCGTTTAACTTCTATTCATATTCAAGAATTATCTTGTGTAGCGCGTGATACTAAGTTAGGTGCAGAAGAAATTACTGCCGATATTCCTAACGTTGGTGAAGCTGCACTTTCTAAACTTGATGAATCAGGTATCGTTTATATCGGTGCTGAAGTTACAGCAGGCGACATCCTTGTTGGTAAAGTAACCCCTAAAGGTGAAACTCAGTTAACTCCTGAAGAAAAATTGCTTCGCGCAATCTTTGGTGAGAAAGCAGCTGATGTTAAAGATTCATCTTTACGTGTTCCATCTGGTACAAAAGGTACAGTTATCGATGTTCAAGTCTTCACTCGTGATGGCTTAGAGAAAGATGATCGTGCATTAGCTATCGAAAAAGCACAGCTTGATGCTTACCGTAAAGACTTGAAAGAAGAATACAAGATCTTTGAAGAAGCAGCTCGTGAGCGTGTAATTCGTTTGCTTAAAGGCCAAGAGTCTAATGGCGGTGGTTCAACTAAACGTGGTGACAAACTCGTTGAAGAAGTGTTATCAGGTTTAGAGCTTGTTGATTTACTTGAAATCCAACCAGCAGATGAAGCAATTGCTGAGCGTTTAACTCAAATTCAAGTGTTCTTAAAAGAAAAGAGCGCAGAAATTGATGAGAAATTCGCTGAGAAGAAACGTAAGCTTGCAACAGGTGATGAATTAACAACTGGTGTATTGAAAGTTGTTAAAGTTTACTTAGCTGTTAAACGTCGTATTCAGCCTGGTGATAAGATGGCTGGTCGTCACGGTAACAAAGGTGTTGTATCTAACATCCTACCTGTTGAGGACATGCCACACGATGCTAATGGTGTGCCAGTAGATATCGTATTGAACCCGCTGGGTGTACCATCTCGTATGAACGTGGGTCAGATTCTTGAGACTCACTTAGGGATGGCGGCTAAAGGGCTTGGTGATAAAATCGAGAAAATGTTGAAAGAACAACGTACAGTTTTAGAACTGCGTGAATTCTTAGACAAGATTTATAACAAAGTCGGTGGTGAGCAAGAAGATCTTGATAGCTTAACTGATGATGAAATCTTAGCACTTTCAGGCAACTTGCGTGCTGGTGTGCCTTTAGCTACTCCTGTATTCGATGGTGCTGAAGAAAGTCAAATTAAAGACTTACTTGAGTTAGCTGGTATTTCACGTACAGGTCAAACAGTATTGTATGATGGCCGTACAGGTGAACAGTTTGATCGTCCTGTAACTGTAGGTTACATGTACATGCTCAAATTGAACCACTTGGTTGACGACAAGATGCATGCGCGTTCAACTGGTTCTTACTCTCTTGTTACACAGCAACCGCTTGGTGGTAAAGCACAATTCGGTGGTCAACGTTTCGGTGAGATGGAGGTCTGGGCACTTGAAGCTTACGGCGCAGCATATACTCTCCAAGAGATGTTAACTGTTAAGTCGGATGACGTTGAAGGTCGTACACGCATCTATAAGAATATTGTAGATGGTAACCATTATATGGATCCGGGTATGCCTGAATCGTTCAACGTATTGACCAAAGAGATCCGTTCTTTAGGTATCAACATTGAACTGAAAAATGGTGATTAAGTCTTAAGACTCACGATTTTTTAGGTAAAAACAATATTTGTGACCCAGTCGGGTAAGCGTTGCTTCCCGACACACGGAGAAAAAAATTGAAAGACTTGCTCGATATCATGCGTAAGAAAACGGACTCAGATGGTCATGCACCAATTGAGTTTGACCGTATCCGTATTGGTCTTGCGTCACCAGAAATGATTAAGTCATGGTCTCATGGTGAAGTTAAAAAACCTGAGACAATTAACTACCGTACTTTTAAACCAGAACGTGACGGTTTGTTCTGTGCCAAAATCTTTGGTCCAGTAAAAGATTACGAATGCTTGTGTGGTAAATACAAGCGTATGAAATACAAAGGCGTCATTTGTGAAAAATGTGGCGTTGAAGTAACTACAGCGAAAGTTCGTCGTGAACGTATGGGTCACATTGAGCTTGCTTCTCCAGTTGCACATATCTGGTTCTTAAAATCGTTACCGAGCCGTATCGGTTTATTACTTGATATGACACTACGTGATATCGAACGTGTATTGTATTTCGAATCATACGTTGTAACTGACCCTGGTATGACTCCGTTTGAAAAGTATCAACTTTTAACAGACGAAGAATACTTCAATGCACTTGAAGAGCACGGTGATGAATTCACTGCGAAAATGGGTGCAGAAGCGGTTCAGGACTTGTTGAAAGATATCGATCTTGAAGCTGAAATCGCACGTTTACGTGAAGAAATCCCTCAAACAACTTCTGAAACGAAGTT
Organism: Acinetobacter pittii; assembly: GCF_034067285.1. Lineage (NCBI taxonomy): Bacteria > Pseudomonadati > Pseudomonadota > Gammaproteobacteria > Moraxellales > Moraxellaceae > Acinetobacter > Acinetobacter pittii. The sequence goes on along the minus strand of NZ_CP139286.1, from coordinate 3,391,588 downwards.
GAAAAAGGCGTCTAAGCGCTTGAAATTGATGGAAGCATTCAAAGATTCAAACAACAAGCCAGAATGGATGGTGATGAATGTACTTCCTGTACTTCCACCTGACTTACGTCCATTAGTTCCACTTGAAGGTGGTCGTTTTGCGACTTCTGACTTGAACGATTTATATCGTCGTGTCATTAATCGTAACAACCGTTTGAAGCGTCTTCTTGACCTTGCTGCTCCAGATATCATCGTACGTAACGAAAAACGTATGTTACAAGAGTCTGTAGACGCATTGCTTGATAACGGTCGTCGTGGTCGTGCGATTACTGGTTCTAACAAACGTCCATTAAAATCTTTGGCAGATATGATCAAAGGTAAACAAGGTCGTTTCCGTCAGAACTTATTAGGTAAGCGTGTTGACTATTCTGGTCGTTCGGTAATTACTGTAGGTCCTACTTTACGTCTTCACCAATGTGGTCTTCCGAAGAAAATGGCACTTGAATTATTCAAGCCATTTATTTTCGCGAAGCTACAAGCTTCGGGTCAGGCGACTACCATTAAAGCTGCGAAGAAAATGGTTGAGCGTGAAACTCCGGAAGTTTGGGACGTTCTTGCTTCTGTAATTCGTCAACATCCAGTCATGTTGAACCGTGCGCCAACACTTCACCGTTTAGGTCTTCAAGCATTTGAACCTATTCTTATTGAAGGTAAGGCAATCCGTCTTCACCCACTCGTTTGTGCTGCGTTTAACGCCGACTTCGATGGTGACCAAATGGCGGTACACGTTCCATTGACACTTGAAGCACAGTTAGAAGCTCGTGCATTGATGATGTCAACAAACAACATCTTGTCACCAGCAAACGGTGAGCCGATCATCGTTCCTTCTCAGGACGTTGTCTTGGGTCTTTACTACATCACTCGTGATGCTGTAAATGCCAAAGGTGAAGGCATGGTGTTTGCGGATACTCACGAAGTAAACCGTGCGCTTGCTACTGGTCAGGTTGCGATCCATGCACGTGTTAAAGTACGTGTACATCAGACTGTGATCAATGAAAATGGTGAACGTGAACACGAAACTATTATTGTTGATACAACTCCTGGTCGTTGTTTGCTTTGGGAAATTGTTCCACAAGGCTTAAGCTTTGACATGATCAACCTTGAGATGACTAAAAAGAACATCTCTAAATTGATCAACTCTTGCTACCGTAAACTTGGTTTGAAAGATACAGTTATCTTTGCTGACCAATTAATGTACTTGGGCTTCCGTCAAGCGACTCGTTCAGGTGTATCTGTAGGTATGGAAGACATGCTCATTCCACCTACTAAGCACACTATTATTGATAAAGCAGAAACAGAAGTTCGTGAAATCGAACAACAGTTCGAACAAGGTTTCGTAACTGCTGGTGAGCGTTATAACAAAGTTGTCGATATCTGGGCGCGTACAAACGACCAAGTTGCGAAAGCAATGATGGATAACTTGTCTTATACACTTGTGAAAAACAAACAAGGTGAAGACGAGAAGCAAAAATCATTCAACAGCATCTATATGATGTCTGACTCTGGTGCCCGTGGTAGTGCGGCACAGATTCGTCAGCTTGCTGGTATGCGTGGTTTGATGGCAAAACCGGATGGCTCGATTATTGAGACTCCGATTAAAGCGAACTTCCGTGAAGGTTTAACAGTACTTCAGTACTTTATTTCAACACACGGTGCGCGTAAAGGTTTGGCCGATACAGCATTGAAAACTGCGAACTCTGGTTACTTGACTCGTCGTCTTGTAGACGTAGCGCAAGACTTGGTAATTACTGAACCTGACTGTGGTACAGCGGGTGGTTTAGTAATGACTCCATTCATTCAAGGTGGTGATGTCATCGAGCCATTACGTGACCGCGTATTAGGTCGTGTAACTGCTGAAGATGTACGTCGTGCATCTGATGATGAAGTTGTATTACCTCGTGGTACGTTAATTGACGAGAAAATCGCAGCTCAGCTTGAAGAAGCTGGTGTCGATGAAGTTAAAGTACGCTCTGTAATCGCATGTGAATCAACATTCGGTGTGTGTGCTCGTTGTTATGGTCGTGACCTTGCACGTGGTCACTTGGTGAACCCAGGTGAATCAGTAGGTGTAATGGCTGCACAATCAATTGGTGAGCCAGGTACACAGTTAACGATGCGTACGTTCCACGTTGGTGGTGCTGCGAGCCGAACTTCTGCTGCAAACAGTGTTCAAGTACGTAACAAAGGTACTGTACGTTTCCATAATGTGAAAACTGTACAACATGCAAAAGGCCATTTGGTTTCAGTTTCACGTTCAGGTGAAATTGGTATTGCCGATGATTTAGGTCGTGAGCGCGAGCGTTATAAACTTCCTTACGGTGCAAGCATCTTGTTGAAAGATGGTGAAGCTGTAGAAGCTGGCGGTATCGTAGCGACTTGGGATCCGCATACACATCCATTGGTAACAGAAGTTGCTGGTAAAGCGCGTTTCAGCCAAATCGCTGATGGCGTAACTGCAACATCGAAAACTGATGATGCAACTGGTATGACTACTGTTGAAATCTTGCCTGTAACAGCTCGTCCTGCTTCTGGTAAAGATTTACGTCCTGCAATCGTGTTGGATACAACAGATGGCGGCGAACAGTTCTACTTCTTGCCACAAAACACAATCGTAACTGTCCGTGATGGCGAAACGATCGGTGTGGGTGACGTTATTGGTCGTGTACCACAAGAAACATCACGTACTCGTGATATTACCGGTGGTCTTCCACGTGTAGCTGACTTGTTCGAAGCGCGTAAGCCAAAAGAGCATGCAATTCTTGCTGAAGTATCAGGTGTTGTAAGCTTTGGTAAAGAAACTAAAGGTAAAAACCGTTTAGTGATTACTCCTGATGATGGTTCTGAGATTTACGAAGAGTTGATTCCAAAATGGCGTCAAATCAACGTGTTCGAGGGCGAGCATGTGAACCGTGGTGAGACTATTTCTGATGGTCCACAAAACCCACATGACATCTTGCGTTTGAAAGGTGAAGTTGCGTTAACTAACTACATCGTGAACGAAGTACAAGACGTTTACCGTCTCCAAGGTGTAAAAATCAACGATAAGCACATTGAAGTTATCGTACGTCAAATGTTGCGTAAAGTTGATATCACTGATGGCGGTGATACAAGCTTCATTAAAGGCGAGCAAGTGGATTACATCCGCGTTGTTCAAGAGAACCAAGCTGTCTTGGCTCAGAACAAATTCCCTGCGAAGTTTGAACGTCAATTAATGGGTATTACTAAAGCATCGCTTTCTACTGACTCATTCATCTCTGCTGCATCGTTCCAGGAAACAACTCGTGTGTTAACTGAAGCGGCTGTAACAGGTAAAGAAGATGATTTACGTGGCTTGAAAGAAAACGTTGTAGTAGGTCGCTTGATCCCAGCAGGTACTGGTCTTGCATACCACTTAGAACGTCGTCGTCAAGAAGCAGAAGCTGCGGAACATGAGCTTCATAATGACTTCAGCGAAGTAGACCAAGCATTCAGCCAAGCATTAAACTCAGAACAATTCTAAGTTTAAACTGGCACTAGAAAAGGCACCTCAGGGTGCCTTTTTTATTGATCTTTATTTTTAACAATAAAAAGTTGTCATTACATAAACATATTAAAGAGTCATTAATTTATTACTTAAGCGGGATAAAAACTTCACAAAAATATATTAGGCTACCCGCTTATGAAGACTGGAGTATATCTAATGAAAAAAATGATGATGATTGTTAGTGTTGGCCTGATGTCAACAACTTTATTCGTTGGTTGCCAAAATGCTAGTCCAGAAAGTAAACGTATTGGTTCGGCAGCGATTGGTGGCGGTGCAGGCGGTGCGGTAGGGAAACATGTAGGCGGTAATATTGGTGCTGGCTTGGGAGCGGCACTCGGCGCAGGTGTTGCAGCTAACGCAAAAGGATCTAGCAGTAAAACAGTACGTAACAGTGCAATTGGTGCAGGTTTAGGTGCTGTTTTAGGTGGAGCTATCATCGGCGGCGATACTGGTGCTGCTACAGGTGGAGCACTTGGTGGTAGTGCAGGCGCGGCTTATGAAGAGAAGAAAGGAAAATACTAAAAGTATCCTTAATAAGATTTAAATTAAAGAAGCCTTTATATGAATAGAGGCTTCTTTTTTATAATTAAAATTTGGACGAATAAATAAAAAGAAGAGCTTTACAAAATATCTATCGATTAGGACAGACGAATAACACAATCTGATCAAATTCCTCATAAAAGAGGACTATTCTTTTCATTAGGACAAGTAGTAGTGAGTACGGTCATGAAAAAAACAATTGGATTAGTTTCTGCTTTAATGTTGTCTACACTTATGTTCACAGGCTGTCAAAATATGAGCCCATCTGACCAGCGTATTGGTGCAGCGGCAGCAGGTGGAGCACTTGGTGGTGGCTTAGGTAACCATGTCGGTGGTGGTATTGGTGCAGGTTTAGGTGCAGCAGTCGGTGCTGGTGTCGGTTCTAATACCCAAGGTGGTAGTAAACAAACAACGACCAAGAGCGCAATTGGTGCTGGTATTGGTTCTGTCGTAGGTAAAGCATTGATTGGTGGTGACTCTGGTGCTGCTATTGGTGGTGCAATCGGTGGTGGTGCTGGTGCAGCAATTGAAGAGAAAAAATAAAAGGTTTGCAGATTTATAAAATAAGCGCTAATAAGCGCTTATTTTTATTGAGGGAAAGGCTTAGCTTTTTTACGTCTGATATAAAGTGTTTTTTGAACCTCTGCAATTCTTACCCCGGATTCATCAAAGATATTTAGATGATAGGTTCTTAAAACAGGTGCGTAGTTTTCGGCAAGTTCACGAATTTGTTCAATTTCGGCTAAATCGACTCGAATATCTGCATGTACAGTACTGCGGCCAGGCGAAAGAAAATTAATTTCAGCAGCTTTATCCCAAACAATATATTTTGATCCGAGATGATGCATAAGAATCATCATATAAAATGGGTCAACCATTGAATAAAGACTTCCACCAAAATGTGTACCGACTAAATTTTGGTTTTTCCAAGTCAGCGGCATCTTTACACGCACATGGCAAAGTTCTAAATTCATGATTTCAATATAAATCCCTGCACCACGATAAGGGGGATAGTGATTAAATAGAAATTTTGAAATCGTAGGATTGTTCTGAAGTCTTCTTAAAATAGCCATAATAGTCAATTTTTTTTATTGCAACAGTATTCATACTAGATAAGTATCATCTTTTTTATATTGATGGCAATGCTCTATCCGACTAACGACATGATCGATTGAAAAACAAGATAGGAAATGATTATGCAGCCAAAAGTTCATACAGTAACAACAAGTGATCAACAAACGCTTTATGCTAAAGCATGGGGTGATGAAAAAAATATTCCCTTAGTCTTAGTACATGGCTATCCAGACAATCAAGAAGTATGGGAATCAATCATTGAGCATTTGATCAATGACTTCTACATTGTTACTTACGATGTGCGTGGAGCAGGTTTGTCATCTATACCAAAACGTATACGTGATTATCGTTTAGAGCGTTTATCTTTAGATTTACAAGAAGTGGTAGATGAGTTGTTACCGAATCGCCAATTCCATATGGCTGCACATGATTGGGGTTCTATTCAGTCTTGGGAATCGGTCACCGAGCCTAAGTTCAAAGGACGTTTATTATCATACACCACCATTTCTGGGCCGTGTCTTGATCATGCCGCTTTATTTTTGCGTGATAAATTTAAATCTTCGCCAGCCCAAATCTTAAAAATATTAACCAAATCTTGGTATATCGGGGCATTTCATCTTCCACTGCTCGCACCCACAGTATGGTCTCTTTTTAGTCCAGAAAAATGGGGTAAAATTCTTACTCAATTAGAAAGAAAAAATAATTTACCTTTAAATAATAATATTAATGCTGATGGTAAATATGGCATTAATTTATATCGTGCCAATTTTATTCCTCGCTTAACTGGCCCACGTCAACGTTATGCACAGTGCCCAGTAAAAGCAGTTATTTTAAAATATGATACGTTTGTGAGCCCTGAATACATCACTGAGGCTATGCCACAGTGGGTTGAAAATTTTGAATATGTAGAGCTTGAGGCAAATCACTGGGCCATTCTGAGTGAGCCTGAGAAAATAGCAACCCATGTTCGTGAATTTATTAAAGCTCAAGCTTAAGAATAGAATGACTGCATAAAACTGTTAATTCGGCGATATTTTCGGCTTCATAGATATGAATCTGCTAGAATATCGCCTTTTGTTTTGCTCTGAACTTATTCATGAATGCTGTCGTTATTGCGATTGCAGTGATGTTCTTATTATCACTGGCGCGCGTTTCTGTCGTACTGACTTTAGTGGTTTCTGCCATTGTGGGCGGGCTCGTAGCAGGTTTAAGCCTTTCTCAAACCGTTGAAGCTTTTAACGCTGGTCTTGGTGATGGTGCTGAAGTTGCACTTGCCTATGCAGTGTTAGGAGCATTTGCTCTGGCACTTTCAAAATCTGGATTACCTGATTTACTTGCCCATAAGCTGATTGGTTTATTGGGAATGGAAGCTGGAAAAAGCCGTCAGACTAAAGTGAAATATCTACTTTTAGGTATTTTATTAATTTCTGCTATTTTCTCTCAAAACCTTATTCCAGTTCATATTGCTTTTATTCCTGTATTGGTTCCGCCTCTATTAAAGGTAATGAACCATCTAAAATTAGACCGCCGAGCAGCAGCTTGTGTGCTTACGCTAGGGTTAGTAGGTACTTATATCTTTCTTCCAGTTGGATTCGGTGCAATTTTCCTTGAACAGATTTTAATGGGAAATATTAACAAGATTGGCGCGGCGTACGGCTTACATGTTGATCGGGCAATGATGCCAATTGGCATGGCTATTCCTGTTTTAGGTATGGTGTTAGGCACCTTGGTTGCGGTATTTATTAGTTATCGTAAACCAAGAATTTATGTCGATCGTGCAATTACCCCTGTGGCTACGATTGATTTAGATAAGCCTCTTCGCGCAACGACCCAAGTTGAAACAGCAGACTTAAAAGCAGACGCGGAAGAGCTAAAGCATGAAGCAGAGCAAGCACCAGTTATTGCAAAGAAAACGATCTTGATGGCATTACTTGCAATTGGCTTGACGCTTGCCGCGCAGCTGTATTCAGGTTCAATGATTTTGGGTGGTTTAGTCGGTTTTGCTGTTCTATCTACTGCCGGAATTTTCAAATGGCAAGATGCAGATGATGTCTTTGTACAAGGCATGCGAATGATGGCTTTAGTCGGTTTCATCATGATTTCTGCTGCCGGTTTCGCCTCGGTTATGACTCATACTGGTGATATTAATCAGTTAGTAAATGGGGTAGTCGAGATTATCGGAGATAACCGTGCACTTGCTGCTTTCTTAATGCTTTGTATTGGCTTATTTGTGACAATTGGTATTGGTTCATCTTTCTCAAGTGTTCCTGTATTAGCGGTTATTTATGTGCCTTTATGTGTGCAATTTGGTTTCTCTCCATTAGCAACGATTGCACTTATTGGTACAGCAGCAGCATTAGGTGATGCTGGATCACCAGCTTCTGACTCAACTTTAGGACCAACAGCTGGTTTGGGAGTAGATGGTCAACATGACCATATTTGGGATACAGTCGTCCCTACCTTTATTCACTTTAATATTCCGCTATTAATTTTTGGCTGGATTGCTGCCATGGTTTTATAGTTTTTTATAAAATATTAAAATATAAACCTTCTTAATCATAATCTTTAGATTTAAATTAAGAAGGTTTTTTATTGCTTAAATAAAACATGTATTTTAAATAAATTATATTAAAATACTCAGAATTGAAAGTATATTAAAATAGTTGGTAATATAAAATAATCTTGATTAATATGGTTGGAATTAAAGTCTATTAAAACGGTTGGTTAATATATAATTTTATTTAAAACAGTTATTTAAAAATAAATAATAAAATAATTTTATAATGAGTATTGCATGGTTTTAAAATAAATGTTTATTATAAATATAAATAAGGTTGGAGATATTAAAGTGCTCAAAAAAGCTTTGGTTATTGCATTAATGGGGGTTTCTTCTTTTACTTTTGCCGGTAACTGGCAAGTGAAATTTGGTGGCAGTTTTATTGCTCCCTCAGAAGATACAACAACACCTTTAGGTGTAGTAAAAGCAGATCAAGAATATGCATTTACACCATCGGTAGAATACTTTTTTGGTCAATCTCCATTTTCAGCAGAGTTATTATTAGCAACACCAGTTAATCATGATGTTTTGTTAGATGGTAAAAATGCGGCACGTATTAAACAGTTACCACCAACGATTACTGCTAAATATCATTTTAAAAACTCAACTCGTTTTACCCCATATATTGGTATCGGTGCAACAGCATTTATTCCTTGGGACGAGCAGGGTGTTGCAGACAAAGTAAAAGAAGATTTTGGTGTAGCAGGCCAAGTCGGTTTTAATTTCCAACCTGCTGATGCTAAAAACTGGGGTGTATTTGTAGACGTACGTTATGCTGATTTAAGTCCTGAAGTTACTTTAACAAATGGCGCTAAATTTGATCTAGATATTAATCCTTTTGTTTACACTCTAGGTTATAGCTATAAATTCTAAGCATAATAATAAATAGAAAAATATAATAATAAACCTAGACTCAGGCACCTCACATATATTTTATGTGAGGTTTTTTATACACTTTATTTGCACTAAAAAAAGCATAAAACAGACAGTTTTATACATATTTACTGCAAGTTTTTTTCTAAACTAATTTCTATTCATTACAAACATGGGAAGAAAAACATGAATAACAAATTAGCCATTTGTTTCGCACTTCTGAGCGGTATTGCTTTTACACAAAGTTCACAAGCTGCGAGTTTTTCGTGTGATGCTGCAAAAACGAAAACGGAAAAAAGTATTTGTAAAAATCGATCTTTAAATGATGCTGATGTAAAAATGGCAACAACGTATCAAATTGTCCTGCATGCTTTACCTATGGGTGGACGTGATAGTCAGAAAGATGCTCAATACCAATGGTTGAAAAAGCGAAATGCTTGTGCGGCTAGCGTAAGTTGTATTAGCAATGCTTATCAACAACGCCAAAAACAGTTAGACACGATATTGCAAGATAGAGTGTTAAGCCACGGTCCATTTTAATTAGAGTAAAAATTTTTAATATTCAGGATTGAAAAATTCTAGAAGTACTCCATTCATAAAGCATTCGAGAACAAACAGCTTCAAAATTTAAGGAGTGATTTATGAGTGAACAAGCATCACAAAATTATAGTTTCCAAGCAGAAGTTGCCCAGCTTTTACATTTAGTGACGCATTCTCTCTATTCTAACCCTGAGATTTTCTTACGTGAGCTTATCTCTAATGCATCAGATGCATGTGATAAGTTGCGTTTTGAAGGAATTAATCATCCTGAATATTATGAAAATGATCCGGACTTGCATGTACGAATCAGCTTAAATAAAGAAGATAAAACCTTAACAATTTCTGATAACGGTATTGGTTTAAGCCAACAAGAAGCAATTGATAACTTAGGTACGATTGCGAAGTCAGGTACTAAAGATTTCATGTCAAAATTGACGGGCGATCAAAAAGCAGATGCTCAATTGATCGGTCAATTTGGTGTTGGTTTTTATTCAGGCTTTATTGTTGCCGATAAAATTACGGTTGAATCACGCCGTGCGGGTCTAGATGCATCTGAAGGGGTGCGCTGGATTAGTGGCGGTACAGGTGAGTTTGAAGTTCAGCAAATTGATAAGGCTTCACGTGGTACCGACATTATTCTTCACTTACGTGATGATGCGCTTGATTATCTAGAGTCTTATAAAGTTAAGCAGATCGTTAATAAATACTCTGACCACATTAGCTTGCCAATTGAAATGCAAAAAGAAGTTTGGCAGGAAGAAGAGGTTGCTGAAGGGGAAGAGCCTAAAGGCGGCCAAATGGTCAAAACTGACGAGTGGGAAGCAATTAACTCGGCAAGTGCATTATGGACACGTAACAAGAGTGAAGTTACGGAAGAGCAATATGTTGAGTTCTATAAAAACTTAACGCATGACTTTGAAGCACCATTGGCTTGGGCACATAACCGTGTTGAAGGTAGTACTGAATATACGCAATTACTTTATATTCCAAGTAAAGCGCCACATGACATTTTTACGCGCGAAGCAAAAGCGGGAATTAAGCTATATGTAAAACGCGTCTTTATTATGGATGATGCGGATAATTTAATTCCAAACTAT